>DATMBL010000304.1:0-4434 GCA_035559295.1 Candidatus Eiseniibacteriota bacterium | reverse complement strand
TCGAAACTCGCCGGCGAGTACTACTGCAGGGTCTTTAGCGAGCTTTACGGGCTCGAAACCGTGAGCCTGCGCTACTTCAACGTCTTCGGGCCGCGGCAAGATCCCAATTCACAGTACGCGGCGGTCATACCGCGCTTTATCAACTGCGCGTTACGGCGAGACGCGGTCGAGATTCACGGCGACGGCTTACAGTCGCGCGATTTCACCTACATCGACAACGTCGTCGAGGCGAATCTGCTCGCGGCCCGCGCGGAGCGGGGCGCGGGAGAAGTGTTCAACGTCGCGCAGGGCGAATGTCACAGTCTCCTCGAATTCGTCGATCTGCTCGAGAAAATTCTCGAGCGACAGATCGCGCGGCGTCATACAACGGCAAGGCCGGGAGACGTGCGCCAGACGCTGGCGGATATCGCCAAGCCCGCCAGTGTGTTGAACTATAAGCCGTCAGTAAGCTTCGAGGAAGGGATTGAGCGAACCGTCCGTTACTTTGCGGAACAGTAAGAAGCATGGAGCATGCAGCACGGAGCTAAGAGCAGGAGAGGCGATTTTCGCGCCAAGAATGCCAAGGGCGCCAAGTAAGGAGAAAATCGGTTTTGCATTAGCCTCCGGTTGATGCCTTTGCGTGCTTTGCGCTCTTTGCGCGAGATAAACGGAGATCAAATCATACTTGGAGGTGTGTACGTGAGTGACAACAGCACGCAAACAGCAGCGCGCCGGGGGCTCATTGAGCCGTATCACGGCAAGCTCGTCGATCTGCTGGTACAGGGTGAGGAGCGCGACGAACTCACCCGGCGGGCAAGCGAACTCGGTTCGGTTCAGCTTTCAGCCCGGTCGCTGTGCGATCTCGAGCTTTTGGCCACCGGCGCCTTTTCGCCCGTGGACCGGTTCATGAGCCGGGCCGATTACCTTGGCGTGGTCGAGCACATGCGCTTGGCCAGCGGGGTTTTGTTTCCGATTCCGATAACGTTTCCGATCGCCGACCGCCGCAGCATTCGCGAAGGGCAAGAAATCGCTCTTCGAAGCCCGAAAAACGATCTGCTCGCGGTGATGGCCGTGGAGGAAATTTTCGAGTGGGATCTGGCTTTCGAGGCGCGGCATGTCTTCGGCACGGTGGACTCCCGCCATCCGCTGGTGTCCGAGATGGCCTCGTGGGGCCGGTACTACGTTTCGGGCCCGCTGAAGGTGCTTAATCTTCCGAGGCACTACGACTTCACCGAGCTGCGCCGCACGCCCAAGCAGGTGCGCGCCGCGCTCGCGGCGCTTGGAACGGCGAACGTGGTGGCGTTTCAAACGCGCAATCCCATTCACCGGGCGCACGAAGAGTTGACCAAGCGCGCCGCGGCCCAGATCGACGGCTCGTTGCTGATTCATCCGGTGGTGGGCATGACCAAGCCGGGCGATGTGGATCACTATACGCGCGTTCGCGCCTACCGGGCCTTGGTGGATCGCTACTACGACAAGAGCCGCACCGTGCTGAGTCTCTTGCCCCTCGCGATGCGCATGGCCGGGCCGCGCGAGTGTCTCTGGCATGCGATCATCCGGCGCAATCACGGCGCGAACCACTTTATCGTCGGACGCGACCACGCCGGACCGGGGAAGGACTCCTCGGGGCGGCCGTTTTACGGCCCCTACGACGCGCAGGAGTTGCTCAAGAAGAACGAGGCCGAAATCGGCGTCAAGATGATTCCGTTTCAGGAGATCGTCTACCTCCCCGATGAAGACCGCTTCGAAGAGCAGCACAAGGTCCCTCCCGGGACGCGTGTGGCGACGCTCTCGGGCACGCAGGTGCGCAATGACTATCTCAACAACGGCAAGAGCTTGCCCGAATGGTTTACCCGTCCCGAGACGGCGGCGATCCTGTCGAAGATCTCGCTCCCGGTTCATCAACAGGGATTCTGCGTCTGGTTTACCGGCTTGAGCGGCGCGGGCAAGTCCACGATCGCCGAGATCCTGGCGATTCTGCTGATGGAGCGCGGCCGGCAGGTCACGCTGCTCGACGGGGACGTGGTGCGCACGCATTTGTCCAAGGGCTTAGGTTTTAGCAAGGAAGATCGTGACACGAATATCCTTCGGATCGGCTTTGTCGCCTCCGAGATCGTGCGCCACCACGGCGTGGTCATCTGCGCTGCGGTAAGCCCCTATCGCGCCGCGCGCGACGAGTGCCGCGAGATGATCGGCGAAAACCGCTTCGTGGAGGTTTTCGTCGATACGCCGATCGAGGTCTGCGAGCGGCGTGACATCAAAGGAATGTACGCAAAGGCGCGCCGCGGCGAGATCAAGGGCTTCACGGGGATCGACGATCCGTACGAGGCGCCACTCAAACCGGAACTCCGACTCGAAACCGTACAGTGCCGGCCGGAGGATAACGCCCTGCAGATCATCGCCTACCTTGCGGAGCGCGGTTTTTTGCTCGAGCAGGGAAACGGCGCCGATGCCGAGCGACGGCAGGGGGAAATCCAACCGGCAGTCTAATGTTCGCCTACGAGCGGCCGCTTGTACGACTATGCTCGGTGCGCGGCTTAGGACAAATTTGGTCGCGATGACAATTGTCGGAAAGATAAGACTTTCTCGCGCCAAGGACGCCAAATGCGCAAAGCCTTAAAGAAGACCGGAGTATTGGAGTAATGGAGTCGTGGAGTAATGGCGCCCAATACTCGAACACTCCAACACTCCATTACTCCAATCATTTCCTCCTGGGCGACCTTTGCGCTCTTTGCGCGAGTATCCGAGAGTTTTTTTGCGGCGTAGCCGCGCTGCGTGGCCGCCGCCGAACCGGCCACCAACCCGCAGTCCTCAGTCCTCTCGCCTAGCTTCGGAGCCGCGGTTTTAAACTCGCGGCTCCGAACGCATCTTCTCACAATCTCCGTTACGATTGCGTTTTTTCATCGGGCTCGGTCCGCTCGACTGGAGCGGTGCGCCGGCGGGCGGAAAAGTCTCTTTTGTCGAGCCCGTGGAGCTTCATCTTGCGGTGGATGGTGCGCACGTCCAAGCCGCAAGCTTTCGCGGTGAGATCGATCCGACCGTTGAACGCTTCCAACTTTCGAACGAGGTACTCTTTCTCTCGCTCTCGCACCCACTGGAGAAGGGGGGCATCGGGGACCGGACTGCGCTCGGGTTCGTGCTTGATTGATTCCGGGGCGAGGTCGCCGTCGGCAATGTCGATCGTGTCGATCACGCGTGATTTGCTGAGGACGATGGCCTTTTCGAGAACGTTGTGAAGCTCCCGAATGTTTCCCGGCCAGCTGTATTGCATGAGCTGGCTCATGGCTTGGGGCGATAGGCCGCTGATCTTTTTTTGCAGCGCGATCGGATGATGGTGGAGAAAGTCGTGCACCAAGAGCGGGATGTCGTCGCGGCGCTGGCGGAGCGGAATCAGGTGAATCGGAATGACATTGATGCGATAATAAAAGTCCTGCCGCATCTGTCCCTTCTTCACCAGCTCTTTCAGCGGGACGTTGCTCGCCGCGATCACGCGCATGTTGATGCGCGACCACCGCGTGCCGCCGAGTCGCTGCACTTTCTGATCTTGCAGCACCAACAGGAGCTTGGTTTGCATGGAGATCGACATGTTCTCGATCTCGTCGAGGAAGAGCGTCCCATCCTGGGCTAGTTCGATCTTTCCCGGCCGCGCGTGATCCGCTCCGGTGAACGCACCGCGCTCATAGCCGAACAACTCGCTCTCCAACAGGGTCTCGGGAAATCCGGCGCAGTTGATCGTGATAAACGGGCCGTTGCGGCGCGGGCTCTGGTGGTGGATCGCGCTCGCTACCAGCTCCTTGCCCGTTCCCGTTTCTCCCTCGACCACGACCGTCATGTCGGTCGAAGAAACCATCCGGATGATTTCGAAGACGCGGTGCATTTCCTGCGTCTTGCTCAACATGCCGCCGAACTCGCACCGTTCTTTGATTTCACGGCGGAGGTGGCGGATTTCTGTGAAAATGCGGGCTCTTTCGAGAACGGCCTGACTCGATTCCTGGATGGCGGCAGCGCTGAACGGCTTGACAATGTAGTCGCTCGCTCCGAGCTTTAACACCTCAACGGCGCTTTCGATATGCGCGTAGCCGGTCATGACGATGACCGGAACGTCCGGCCAGCGCTCCTGAATGCGGCGAATCAGATCGACCCCGCTCATGCCCGGAAGCCGCATATCGGTGATCACCAAATCGACATCCTCGTTTTCGAGGTATTCCAGCGCGTGCTCAACCTTGTGGGTCGTTGTTACCCGATGCCCGGTCTGCGTATACAAACGTTCGAGCTGCTGGCAGATTATCGGTTCGTCGTCGATCACCAGGATATGCGCAACCGGTTGCGGCACCGGCTCGCTTCCACGAACGGACTCGGCGCCGGCGCGGCCCAATGCGCCGGCAGACCCGGCAAAGCTGCTCAATTCAAACGACTCGTGTTTCATGACGGTCTCGTGTTCGCCCAAATCCTCAC
>DATMBL010000303.1:0-2486 GCA_035559295.1 Candidatus Eiseniibacteriota bacterium | reverse complement strand
GGGAGGATTGCGCAGCATCGGATCGAGCGGCGTCGACCAGGCGCGCTTGATGTATTCGATGTCGGCGACGGGATCGCAGCGCGTCGACATCGCCCACAAAACGTCGAACTCGCTCGTGGGATCGATATCGTCGTCGACGACGACGACGAAACGGCCGTTATAGGCGCCGCCCATGGACTGCGCCGCGAGAAAAAGCGCCTGCCGGGAATGGCCGGGATAGGCCTGCTTGATCGATATGACATTGAACAAACTGCCGATCCCCGGCTCGAGTGACCAGACGCCCTTCACGTTGGGGAGGCCGGCCTTTTCGACCCGGTCCCATAACTGGGCGGCCCGGGTCATGCCCTTGGCTAGCGAATAATCGGTCGGCGGCCGGCCGGGCCGCGCGACGCACAAGATGGGATCGTTGCGATGGTAAATCCGCTCCACGCGGAGCACCGGGGTGTCTTCCGCCCTCGCGCCGTAGTAGCCGAGCCACTCGCCGAACGGCCCGTCCGGTTTTACGTCGCCGGGATTCAGGAATCCCTCGATCGCAATTTCGGCGTGAGCCGGAAACGGCAGGCCCGTTACTTCTCCTTCGACGAGATCGAACGGCCTTCCCTTCAAGCCTCCGCAGTAGTCGTACTCGGAATATCCCAGCTCGATGGGATTTCCCGCGGCGAGAAGTAGCAGCGGATCCTGCCCGACGCACAGGACCACGGGACACGGCTTCTTTTGCTTGAAATATTTCTCCATGTGCATCCGCCCGTGCTTGCCCACCGAGGACATGAAAAGACCGACCGACTTTTGGTCGTGAACCATGGCGCGATAGGTTCCTAGATTGAGCCACCCTTCTTCCGGATCGCGCGTAATGGCGATACAAGCCGTGCCGATGAACCTCCCGCCGTCCAGCTCGTGGACTTTGGGGGCGGGAAATCTCAAAAGATCGACCTGATCTCCGGCCAACGTGTTTTCCAGAACCGGACCCGTGTCGACGATCCGGGGCGGTATGGGACGGAGCGTGCTCAGTTTCTCTTTGAACCGGCTGACGAGCTTCAATCCCACGCTGTCCATCGGCAGGCCGGCCGCCAGTGCCAGCCGCCGGAACGAACAGTGCTGGCCGAAAAGGATCCGAAATCCTTCCGGATATCCCTTGATGCGATCGAAGAGCAGCGCCGGGATCGTGCCCGATCGTTCCCTGTAGATCAGCTCGGCCATCGTGCCGATCTCCAGGTTCCAATCCGCGCCCTCGATGCGCTTGAGTTCTCCCATGGACTCCACGAGATCGAGCCATTCTCTCAGATCCACGTAAGGCCGCGGGAGGTTTCCTTCGTGGACGGATTCCGCTTTTACCGAAACGGACATGCCTTCTCCTTTCAGGTCTTCGCCTCGAACAGCGGTGACGCGCCCGTTCGAATCGCCCGAGCCCTCAAGACAGGCCGAACACTTTCCGAAACTGCTTCACGTGTGCGGGGTTGGTCGGAATCTCCGGATCGAGCGGCACCAGTTTGAGTTTGCTCGTTTCCATCGCCGGAACGAGCGGCGTCACGTCTGGCCGCGCCGAGATCCGGTTCCGCTTACGCAGAATGTCCTGTCCCTCTTTGGAAAGGAGGTAGTCGATGAACAGCTTCGCGCTGTTCGGATGGGGAGCATTGGCTGCGATACCCACCGGAGCGAGGTTGACCAGAATCGGATCGGCGGTTTGAACCCATTCGACCGGCTGGCCCTTTTGTTTCATCTGCTCGACGCGATCCGGATAGACCACCACCACGAGCGGGAACTCTCCGGCGGACATCAAGTCCGTCAACAACCCGTGACCGCTGCGCCACTGGAGTTGTTGCTTGGCGAGCGCCGCCATGTACTTGCTTCCTTTCGTCTCTCCCCAGTGCCTCAGCATGCCCGCGTACCAGAAGTATTCCTCGTTGTCCATCCCGAGCTTGCCCTTCCATTCGGGCCGGAGCAGGTCCTGCCAATCCTTGGGCGCATCGGCTTTGGAAACGAGCTGGGTGTTATAACCGATGGTATTGTAGATGCTGTACAGCGATACCCAGAAGCCGTTCGGATCTTTGTAGCCTGCAGGATAGTGAGCCGCCTCCGGCGACCGGTACGCCTGCAGCAACCCACGGTTCTGAATGACCTTCAAAGCAAAAGCGGTGATAACATCGAACGTGGTTTTCTTGGCCGTGTGCTCGGCGAGCGCGCGGTTGACCAGTTGTTCTCCTCCCGCGCGGAAGATATCAACTTTAATGAAAGGGTACTTTGCTTCGAATCCGGCGGCGACCGCTTGTGAATCCTCCACTCTCATCGAGCTCCAAAATCCGACTTTGCCTTCCTTTTTGGCGCCACGGACCAGCTCCTCTCGGGACTGCGCCCACAGCTGGGGTGTCGCTGCCAAGACGCATAGCGCAAAAAAAATGACGCGGGTCGATTGTCCTGCCGAATTTTTCATGCCAACCTCCTCCTCGTGAGCATCCCTTCCGCCGGCGGAACTTCCGCCTGTCGAGAAC
>DATMBL010000302.1:0-3025 GCA_035559295.1 Candidatus Eiseniibacteriota bacterium | reverse complement strand
AATCCAACCGCCGTTTCCCCGAAGAAAGCGCAGGGCCTCATGCAGCTAATCCCGGAGACGGCCGAGCGTTTCGGGGTGAAGAAGGTATTCAATCCCGTGGAAAACATAAAGGGGGGCCTTGCCTATCTCCGTTGGCTGCTCGCGTTCTTCCAGGGAGACGTGCGGTTGGTGCTGGCAGCGTATAACGCCGGAGAGCGCGCGGTGGAGAAGTACCGCGGCATCCCCCCCTATGCCGAGACGCGCAGCTACGTGGAGAAGATCACCACCATCTACAAGCGGGCCACGCATCCGTACGAGTCGAATATCGTCGAACCCTCGGCGGTCCTGGCCCGGATCAAGCGCACGCAGAGCTGATTTCGCTCGCCGGCCCTAAGTATTAGAATCTGAGTGCGGGCGAGCGCCAGCGTACGCGGTAACTCATACTGGGGCGAAACGTGCACACGGAACATTCGAACAAGCGTAAAGAAGAACGCGTCAGTGTAGAGTTGCCGGTCGACTTTAATAGCGCATTCGGCATCACGCGCGACGTCAGCGCATCGGGAATGTTCTTCGAGACCGTCACCGCGCTTGCAGTTGGCAGTCACGTTCACCTGACCATGGCGGTTGATTCGCCGTGGGGCAAAGTGATCTTCAAGTGCGACGGCAGCGTCGTCCGGATTGAGCCTCGCGAAAAACGGATCGGCGTGGCGGTCAGAGTTGTTGAGTCGGCATTTGAATTGAGCGGATCGCCGCCCCGGCGATCATGAATTTTCACATGACGGATCACCTGCACTCCGTCCTTCGCGCAAAGAATTAATTTTCCATACGACTCCGTATTAGTGTGTGGCGCCTTGGCGCACACATCTTATCTTCGTGTAGCCATTTTTCCTGGTTGTAATTAAACTACAACCGTCTTTTGGTTTTGGAATCAGGGAGGATCATGAGCGTCGTCGCGGTAATCGGACTCGGATATGTCGGCTTGCCGCTTGCCGTGGAGTTTGGCAAGAAACAAAGAACGATTGGATTCGACCTGTCCAAAGCCAAAGTTGAAAACTACCGGCGCTTCATCGATCCTACCGGGGAAGTCTCAACCGCCGATCTGCGTGCCGCTCAGCATCTTACGGTGACGACCGATCCCGCAGAGCTTGCGGAGGCTGATTTTCTGATCGTAGCCGTCCCGACTCCCGTGGATTCCGCTCATCAGCCTGACTTCCGGCCCCTTCGCAGCGCGAGCGAGGCGGTTGGCCGCCACATGAAGCGCGGTGCAATCGTTGTTTATGAGTCCACCGTTTATCCGGGAGCGACCGAGGAGGTATGCATTCCCATTCTCGAGAAATACTCGGCAATGCAATGGAAGAAGGATTTCCATGTCGGTTATTCGCCCGAGCGCATCAATCCGGGCGACAAGGAACACACGCTGACGAAGATACTGAAGGTCGTCTCGGGTGATGATCTGGAAACGCGGGAGAAAATCGCCGCCCTTTATGAGAGCATCGTGACTGCCGGCGTGCATCGTGCGTCGAGCATCAAGGTCGCTGAGGCTGCAAAGGTGATCGAGAACACCCAGCGCGATCTCAATATCGCGCTCATGAACGAGCTTGCGATCCTGTTCGATCGGATCGGCATCGATACGCTCGAAGTGCTGGAGGCGGCGGGCACGAAGTGGAACTTTCTGCCGTTTCGTCCGGGACTCGTCGGCGGCCATTGCATCGGTGTCGATCCGTACTACCTCACGCACAAAGCCGACATGCTGGGTTATCACCCGCAGGTGATCCTTGCGGGACGGCGAATCAACGACGGCATGGGACAGTTCATCGCCGGTCAGACGGTGAAACACATGATTCGCAATGGCTCGAAGGTGCATGGTGCGCCGGTGAATGTGCTCGGACTTACCTTCAAGGAGGACTGCCCCGATATCCGCAATTCACGCGTGATAGATGTGATCCGCGAGCTGCAAGCCTACGGTGCGGAAGTTCACGTGCATGATCCCGTGTCCGATATTGACGAAGCACGCCGGGAGTACGGTCTCGAACTCGAAAGCTGGGATACGCTGCCGCGCGCGGAGGCGATCGTGGTTGCAGTGGCGCACCGCCAGTTCCTGGCCAAACCGCTTTCCCAGTACTACGCAAAAGTGGTGGAGCGCGGCTGTTTCATCGACGTGAAAAGCCGGTTCGACATGACGGCGTTGCGCGATGCCGGGCTCACGGTCTGGCGGCTGTAAATGCCTACTGCGTACCTGGAAGTTCAAGAGCTGCTGCGGCGTTCGCCCAGGCGCTGGCTGGTCACCGGCTCTGCCGGCTTCATCGGTTCCCACCTTGTGGAGGTGCTGCTCAGGCTCGGCCAGCACGTCGTCGGCCTTGACAATTTCGCCACGGGTTACGCGCGTAATCTCGAGCAGGTGAAGAGCGCGGCAGGTGCGGCAGCCTGGCGCCAATTCCGGAATATCGAGGGCGACATTCGCGATCTCGCGGTATGCCGGCAGGCCTGCGAAGGTGTCGATTACGTGCTTCATCATGCTGCGCTGGGTTCGGTGCCGCGCTCGATCGAGGATCCACTGGCGACACACGGCGCGAACCTTACGGGCTTTCTCAACATGCTGGTTGCTGCGCGCGATGCATCGGTGAAACGCTTTGTCTACGCAGCATCCAGTTCCACCTACGGAGACCATCCGGGCCTGCCCAAAGTAGAAGAGGTGATTGGCCGTCCGCTCTCGCCGTACGCTGTCACGAAATATACCAATGAGCTTTACGCCGAAGTATTCGGTCGTTGTTACGGGCTGCAGTCGGTTGGCCTGAGATATTTCAATATCTTCGGACCGCGGCAAGATCCCGACGGTGCTTATGCTGCCGTTATTCCGAAATGGATTGGGCAATTCATCGGTCGGCAGCCGGTATATATCAATGGCGATGGCGAGACGAGCCGCGATTTCTGTTACGTCGAAAACGCGGTGCAGGCCAATCTCCTCGCTGCCGCCACGGAAGCGCCGGAGGCTGTAAACCAGGTTTACAACGTAGCGGTCGGCGAGCGCACTACGCTTAATGATCTC
>DATMBL010000301.1:0-5831 GCA_035559295.1 Candidatus Eiseniibacteriota bacterium | reverse complement strand
CGATCACGGTGATCGTCTTTCCCTTGTAGAAATCCACTTGCGCCCAAGCGGCGCGAGCCGGCGCAAAGATCGCAAGGGACAGACCGAGAAACAGCCAGAGCTTTAACGGTTGTCGCATCCTACCTCCCCGGAGTGCGGTCGTTAGTGCGGCGCTAGCCTAACACGGGAGCGCGATGAGTCAAGAAGCTCGAGTACCCGACGCAAATCTATTCCTTGAACGCTTCTTCGCGCGTCCGGCTAAAGGAAGGCAGCAACACGGCACACAGCGCGAGCGCCGCCATCGCCAGCAGCGTAGCGCTGATCGGACGGCGGATGAACACCCACGGGTCGCCGCGCGAAAGTAACATTGCGCGCCGCAGGTACTCTTCCATGAGCGGACCGAGAATAAATGCCAGAAGCATCGGCGCGGGCTCGCAGCCCAATTTCAACAGGACATAGCCGAGGAAGCCGAAAAGCGCCATCACGTAGATATCGAACTCGCTGTTGTTCAGGCTGAAAACGCCGATACCGGTGAATACGAGGATCGCCGGATAAAGCAACTGATAAGGCACCATGATGAGCCGCACCCAAAGCCCGATCAGCGGCAAATTCAGGATCACGAGAATCAAATTACCGATCCACATCGAGACCACGATGCCCCAGAACAGAGCCGGCTGCTCGGTGATGACCGACGGCCCGGGTTGGATGCCCTGGATGATCATCGCCCCGATCATGAGCGCCATCACCGGATTGGAAGGAATCCCGAGCGTCAACATGGGGATGAACGACGTTTGCGCGCCGGCGTTGTTCGCCGACTCCGGCGCCGCCACGCCCTCGATTGCGCCTCTGCCGAACTGAGCCGCGTTCTTCGAAACTTTCTTTTCGATCGAGTAGGCGGCGAACGCCCCGAGAATAGAGCCGCTCCCGGGCAAAATACCGAGAGCCGAACCGATCGCGGTTCCCCTGAGGATCGGCGGAACGATCCGTTTGAAGTCCTCGCGGGTCGGCATCAGGTTGGTGATTTGAGCGACGATCACCGACCGCGTCGCCTCGGATTCGAGATTGCGGATGATCTCGCCCAAACCGAAAACACCCATGGCGACGGTCACAAATCCGATACCGTCCGCCAGATAGGGAATGTCGAAGGTAAACCGCTGGGCTCCCGACGTCACATCGGTGCCGATCAGACCCAAGAGCAGGCCGAGCAACGCCATGCCGGCCGCGTGGAGCAAAGAACCGTGCGCCAGCACCATCGATGCAACGAGCCCGAGCACCATGAGAGAGAAATACTCCGCCGGTCCAAACGTCAGCGCAATCGCCGCCAGCGGCGGACCGAACCCGGCGATCAGGAACGTCGCCACCGTGCCCGCGAAGAACGAACCGAGAGCCGACGTGGCGAGCGCCACGCCGGCGCGCCCCTGCCTCGCCATCTGGTAGCCGTCCAAAGTGGTGACGACCGACGCGGCTTCGCCGGGGAGATTGACAAGGATCGAGGTGGTCGAGCCGCCGTACTGGGATCCGTAATAGATGCCGGCGAGCATGATCAATGACGAGATCGGCGGCAACGTAAACGTGAGCGGCAAGAGCATGGCGATCGTCGCCGTCGGTCCAAGACCCGGGAGCACGCCGATCAGCGTGCCGAGGAAAACGCCGATCAGACAGTAGAACAGGTTACCGAGCGTGAGCGCCGTTTGGAGGCCGAGGCTGAGATTTGCGATCAAGTCCATGCCGGCGCCGCAAGCGGATGCGCGGTCCGTCCTAACCACCGAACCAGGGACCGATGACCGGTATCGGCACCCCGAGTCCTTTGAGAAAAACGAAAATGCAAAACGCGGTCAGTCCGCCGGCAAGCCCGACGGTCGGAATCCAGCGAAAATGACGGCTGGCCATGCCGCTCGTCAGCACCAGAAGCGGAACTGCGACGATCAGTCCCGCGCGGCGAAGAATCAGGCCGAACAGAATCGTCGAACCGACAATGAGGAAAAGCTTTTTCCATGCGAGCGCGCCGAGCGGCGCGTCGCTGCTCATGAAGGCGCGGATCAGCGCCAACCCGCCCACGGCCATCAACAGCCAACCGAGCACGGTCGGGAAATAGGCGGGTCCCATTTTGAGAGCCGTTCCCATGTCATAGTCGCGCGCGACGATCACTGCGGTCGAGCCGAAGAAGAGATAAATCAGCCCCGCCCAGAAGTCTTTCGTGCTTCGGATCATACGCCCCTGCGCCGCCGGGCGCTCGAATCGAAAGGGTTCTACACTAAGTCGCCGGAAAAAAGGGCCGGGATTGACCCGGCCTCTCGCGCTGCGGAAAGGATCGCGCTCAATCGGCGAATACGCCTGCTTTCTTGATGATCGGCCCCCATCGTTCGATTTCGGACTTTAGATGCGACGCGAGCGCCTCCGGCGTCGCCCGCTTTTCTGCGACCGGTTCGGTGCCGAGATCGGCGAAACGCTGCTTGACGTTTTCATCCCGAAGCGCGACCTGCAGCGCCTTGGTCAACGCCGCGACAACCGGTTTCGGCGTGCCCTTGGGCGCGTACAGTCCGTGCCACACCGAAACTTCGAAATTGGGCAGCCCCGCCTCTTGCGCGGTCGGCACATTCGGCAGCGATTTTACCCGTGTCTTGGTTGTGACCGCGTAAACCTTGATCTTTCCCGCTTTGATCTGGCTCGTCGTGTTGGTCGTCTGGTCACACATGAAATCGACCTGCCCGCCCAAGAGGTCGTTCATCGCCGGTCCCGTGCCCTTGTAGGGCACCGTCGTCAAGTCCGTTTCGATGGCGCTCATGAAAAGCATGCCGCAGAGATGCGAAGCGGCGCCGAGGCCGGCATTGGCATAAGTCACTTTATCCTTGTTCTTTTTTACGTATGCGATCAGGTCCTTCAAATCTTTGGGTGGGAAGTCGCTGCGCGCCACGAGCGTCATCGGTACTTCATTGATCAGTCCGATGTACTCGAAATCGGTAAGTGGGTTGTACGGCAGTTTACGGTACAGTGCCGGCGCCGTCGATATTCCAATGTGGTGGATCAGGATCGTATATCCGTCGGGAGAGGCTTTCGCCACCCGGTTCGCTGCGATCGTGCCGCCGGCGCCGCCCACGTTTTCAACGATCACCTGCTGCTTGAGCGTGCTGGTCATCGGGACGGCGATGAGCCGAGCGACCGTATCGGTCGGACCGCCGGCGGCAAACGGCACGACGATGGTAATCACTTTGGTCGGGTAACTTTCCGCCGCTCTTGCCGCGGATGCCGCGAAAAGCGCGAGAGAAGCAACGAGCAAAATGGGTGGCTTCATAAGTACCTCCCCATTACAGTCAGCTCGGAACCAATCGAACGTGCCGGCGATAACCGCACGTCGCTCGCCGGGTGCCGTGCTTCAGGTGGGTGTGCGGCATCGGTGGTCCACCCACCGTGAGTTGAATCTATTAGGATAGCGCCCCCGAATCAACCCGGTTTTCCCCCGAGAGTCCGGGGCGCTGTTCGCTGTTATTTCGACGCCGGCAAACCGCTTCCTTCATCGTCCTCGGAGCGCGCGCCGGTTATCTCCTCGAATCCCGGAAACGTCAACCGAAGCGAGCTTCCAGGAAAAGACCAGATATCGCCCGAAGGCAGGGGTCCCTGGCGATCGCGACAGGCGGCCCTTGACGAGGGTCGGCGGTGTCGTTATGTATGATGCCGCCCGAGTCAGTAAGTGGGGTTAGCGTAATCGCCGGGCCAGGAGGATAGCGATGCCGGAAAAACTCAAGGAGTTGATGCGCGAGTATGAAGAAGGAAAAATTTCACGCCGCGAGTTCATCCGCCAAGCCGTGCTCATCACCGGAAGCTTTGCCGCGGCGAATAGTTTGATCGGAGGCTTGCCCGCGGGCGACGCCTACGCCGCGCAAGTCGCGCCCGACGATCCCGAGATTCTCACGCACAACGTTCAATACGATGGCAAGGCCGGGCCGGTCTACGCTTATCTCGCGCGGCCGGTGAAGGCCGGCAAATATCCTTCCGTGATCGTGATCCACGAAAACCAAGGATTGAACGATCACATCCGCGATGTCGCGCGCCGCCTGGCAAAGGAGGGCTACGTCGCGCTCGCTCCCGATTACCTCTCGCGTCAAGGAGGCACGCCGAAGGCGAACCCAAAGGGCGGCGGGTTGTCCAATATCCGCGAGCTCGCTCCGTGGCAGGCAGTCGCGGAAGATACCGCGGCAGGGTTCGAGTACCTCAAGGTCTTGCCGGACGCCCGCGCCGACCGCCAGGGTCTGGTCGGCTTTTGTTGGGGAGGCGAAATGACCTTCGCGGCGGCAACGCAGATTCCGACGCTCGACGCGGCAGTGGTGTACTACGGCAGGAGTCCCAACCCGATCGACCTCGTGAAAAACATTCGCGCGCCGGTCATGGCGCACTACGGGGAAAAGGATCCGGGCGTGAATAAAGTCATTCCGGAAACCGAAGCGGCCATGAAACAGTACAACAAGGTCTACGATTACAAGATCTATCCGGGCGCGCAGCACGCTTTTAACAATGATACCAATCCGGCCCGGTACGACGCCGCGGCGGCCAAAGAAGCCTGGGAACGGACGCTGGCGTTTTTCAAAAAGCACCTGAAAGACGGACGGGTTTAAACCGCGCGCGCCGGCTCATTATCGTTTTTCGTCGCGCTGCGCATTCGCGCTGCGAATCAAGCGCGCAACGTCGTACTCCATCACGGTCTCGCCCCGCTGGTTTCTGACCCACTGCCGGTAGCGTACGATCCCGCCGCCGCGATTCGGCACGGGCTTGGAATCCAAGACCTCAATATCCACTTGAAGCGTGTCGCCGACCTTCACAGGGGCAAAAAGACGCATCTTGTCGAGACCGGCAAAAGCCAGGCCCGTGCCGTGAATGATGCCGGTCTGGACGGTGAGCCCCTCGGCAATGCCGAACGTCAGGCTCCCCGGGGCGATGCGCTCGCCGTAGAGACTCTCGTTTTTGATGTATTCGAGGTCGAGGAACAACGGCTCGGTGAGACCCACCAGGGCAACGAATTGCAGGATATCGTGCTCGGTTACGGTCCGGCGCCCGGTAACAAACCGATCGCCCGGATGGAAGTCTTCAAAAGCAATGCCTTTCATATGACGCTCTGCCGCCGCAGCTCCTCGATTTCGCACGCCTCGAGCGCCAACCAGCTCCGGAGAATCTCGTCGGTGTGCTGCCCGAGAAGCGGGGGCGGTAAGCGGACCGCCGGCGGCGTTGTCGACATCTTGATCGGAATACCCGCAAGCCGCACGGTTTTGGCCGTCGGGTGATCGATCTCGACGACCATCTGTCGCTCGATCACCTGGGGATCGTGAAAGACTCGATCGATCGTCTGCACGGGAGCGCACGGGACCTCCGCCTCGTTTAATACTCGCATCCAGGTCTCGGAATCGCGCTCTGAGAACGTAGCGCTCAGAATCCGAACGAGTTCGGTCCGGTGCTCGACCCGGTCCGCGTTTCTGCGGAAACGCGGATCTTCGATCAGGTCCGATTTCCCGATCGCCCGGCAGAAGCGGTGCCAAATCGGTTCGCTGGCCACACCCACCACGAGGTACCCGTCGGCGGTCCTGAAACTCTGGTAGGGAACGATATTGGGGTGCGCGTTGCCCCACCTTCCGGAAACCTTTCCGCCGATCAGGTAGTTGCTCCCGGCGTTGACGAGTGAGGCGACGCAGGCTTCGAGCAGCGAAGTCTCGATCTTCTGCCCGGCTCCGGTCTTTTCGCGCGCGAAGAGCGCGGCAACGATCGCGTTACCGAGCATCAGGCCGGCAACGATATCGACGATCGCCACACCGACTTTGGTGGGCTCCCCGTCAGGCGTGCCGGTCACGCTCATCAATCCGCCGCAG
>DATMBL010000300.1:0-13616 GCA_035559295.1 Candidatus Eiseniibacteriota bacterium | reverse complement strand
ACAAAGACTCCTGCCAAAACCAGAAAGACCAGGTCCCTGCGTCGCTGGGCGTCCATTGCGGTTCTGTCGAAAGTCTCCTAGAGATAGCGAAGCGGCACGGCAAAGGCAACCGCGCTCTTCGGGATATCACATCGCAGATCTCAAATGTCAAAAATGGCCGCCCTGAGAATATGCGGGATCTGCGGCTTTCTATTTGGAATGCCCGAGCCCGTAGCAGCGCGTGCTCTTGACCCCGAGCTAAGCGCATGAATGATCGCGCCCGTTCCGAAGTCGCGCGGCGTTCGTAATTGTGTATTTCAATCGGTTTGAGCTACACTCAATTGCGTGAACAGCGGAAAAAACAGCCGAACTGACGCACCTTCCCGGCCCGTCGACCCGACCGCTCCTGAGCCGAGCCCAGGCGCCCGCAAGATTTTGCTGCTGGACGGCCACTCGCTCGCTTTCCGCGCGTTCTTTGCCCTGCCCGATACCCTCGTCACGTCCTCGGGGCAAGTCACCAACGCCGTGTACGGATTCACCGCGATGCTCATCAAATTGCTCGCGGACGAGCGGCCCCAGGCCGTGGTTGTCTGTTTCGACAGAGGCTCGCCGCAGTTTCGGTTGGACCAGTACGGGGACTACAAAGCGGGGCGCGCCGAAGCGCCGGACGCGTTTCGCCAGCAGCTGCCGCTGATTCGAGAGGTCCTAAAGGCGCTCCGCATCCCGACCATCGAGGTCGAGGGGTACGAAGCGGACGATCTTCTGGCGACGCTCGCCAAGGGCTGCAGCGAGGCCGGGTGTGAGGTCGTTCTCGTCACCGGCGATCGCGACATACTGCAGCTGGTGCGCGATCGGGTGTCGGTGATCATGACGCGCCGCGGCATTTCCGACGTGACCCGGTACGATCGCGCCGCGGTGTTGGAGCGCTATGGCATTCCGCCCGAGAAATGGATCGATTTTGCAGCGCTCAAAGGCGAACCCTCGGACAATCTTCCCGGCGTTCCGGGCGTCGGCGACAAAACCGCCGCGCAGCTCATCCGCAAGTACGGCGGCATCGAAGAGATCATCGCCCATGCCGATGAGCTTCCGCCGAAGCTCCGCGACGCAATCAAGCAACACGCCGAGCAGGTGCGCATCAACAAGGAACTCGGCCGCTTGATAGAGAACGCGCCGCTCGATCTCGAAGTTTCGACTTTGGCGCTCCAGCCTTGGGACGAGGAGGAGGTTCGAAAGCTCTTCGCGACCCTCGAGTTTCGCAGCCTTCACGAGCGCCTAAAGGAGCTAAAGCTCCATGCGCCGGCCCACTCCCCGGCCGTCGAACTCCGCTCTCTGACCGATTTCGTTTCACCGGGCGATCTCTGCGCCGACGGCGCGCTCGCGCTCGCCTGGAACGACGAATGGCTCGCGGTGTGCGATGGCCCGGGACAGGCACGCGTCCTTCCCTTCTCGGCCGCGATGGACCGGCTTAACGATATCTTGCGCGATCCGAACCGGCCGATTGTCGTGCACGATGCCAAACCGCTCTACCGGGCGGCGTTATCGGCCGGGCTGCGGATCGAGGGCTTGTGCTGCGATACCAAAATAGCCGCTTACCTTCTGGAGCCGGGGGCCGCGCCGGGTTATTCGGTCAACGACGTCGCGCGGCGCTACCTTGCCGCCTCGATCGACGAGGACGTTCAGAAAGGGGCGCAGGCGAGTTTCGCTTTCAACGGAGATCCGCGCACCCGGGTAGCGCGCGAGGCGGTTGCCGTGCGCGCGCTGGCTCCGCTTCTCGAGGAGCGTCTACGAAGTCGGGATCTGTGGGATCTCGCAACGACGCTCGAGTTTCCGCTCGTCGGCGTTCTCGCCGATATGGAACACCACGGTATCCTCGTCGATCGCGACTACCTCGAGCAGCTGGATGCCGAGTTTGGCGAGCGCATGCGCGCGCTCGAGCGCCGCGTGCGCGATCTGGCGGGCGAGGATTTCAACCTCAACTCGCATCCCCAGCTGCAACGCGTTCTCTTCGAAAAGCTCGGGCTGCCCAAGACCCGAAAGATCAAAACCGGCTACTCCACCGACGCGGCGGAGCTGGAAAAGCTCGCGGGCGCCCACCCGATTGTCGATTGCCTGCTCGAATACCGCGAGGTCGCCAAACTCAAGAACGGTTTTACCGAAATGCTTCTGGCCCTGGTGAATTCCCAAAGCCGCCGCATTCACACGACCTATGACCAAACCACGGCCGCAACCGGGCGGCTCGCCTCGAGCGCCCCCAACTTGCAGAACATTCCGATCCGGGGCGATCTCGGCCGCAAGATCCGCCGGGCGTTTGTCGCCCCTTCCGGACACGTGTTGCTGTCGGCCGACTATTCGCAGATTGAACTGCGGGTCCTGGCGCATCTGTCCCAGGACGAGAGCTTCTGCCAGGCATTCGCCCAGGGACACGACTTTCACGCCACGATCGCGGCCAAGGTTTACGGCGTGGCGCTCGGCGCGGTCACACCCGAGATGCGCAGCCACGTGAAGCAGTTCTCTTACGGCATCGCTTATGGGATGTCCGCCTACGGGGTTTCGCAGCGCCTTGGTGTCGAAATCGAAGCCGCGGAAAGTTTCATCGAAGCTTACTACGCCCAGTTCCCGAAAGTGCGGCAGTTCCTTGCGGAGCAGGTGGAGCGCGCGCGCATCGAGGGCTACACGACGACGATGTTCGGCCGGAGGCGTTACCTGCCGGAGCTGCGTTCGGCCAACTACCGACTGCGCACGCTCGGCGAGCGCATGGCGCTGAACACGCCGATTCAGGGAACCGCCGCGGACATCATGAAAAAAGCCATGATCAACGTCGCCTCGGCGCTTGCCGCCCGGCCGGTAGCCAAGATGCTCCTCACCGTGCACGACGAGCTCGTGTTCGAAGTGCCCGCCGACAAGCTGGACGAGGCCCGCACCGAAATCGAGCGCGCGATGATCGCCGCCGCCGATCTCAAATGCGGCCTCGCCGTCGATATGCACGTCGGACAGAACTGGGCCGAAGCGCATGCCTGAAATCGCGGCAACCGGCTTCCGCCCCGCCGAAAAACCGCGCGCTCTTGGTTGACAAGCTTCCGCTCCGGCCATACGCTTCCTTCATGCGCGACCGACGCGAAACCGACTCGAGGGTGGTGCAATGCCGGTAAACGATTGGGACATTTTTTTTTGGCGCCAGGCAAGCGAGCTGCTGCAGCAAGCGGAGCGGATTCACAAGAATTTTTTACAGCTCGCTTTCGACGCCCAGTACCGGGCATTCCATCGCAGGGCCTCGATCTGGTCGCCTCCCGTGAACATCATCGAAGATGAAAAGCATCTATGGGTGATCTCGGCGATTTCGGGCGTGGCCGCCGATCGCGTCGACGTTCGCCTCGACGGCAGTGAACTCGTGATCGCCGGAGAGCGACCGGTGCCTCCGTGCTGCCGCGACGGCGACCTCAAGATCTGGGAGATTCCGTTCGGGCGGTTCGAGCGTCGCGTGACTGTCGCCGAGAGCGGGAGCGGTTTGTCGATAAGCGAGGTTTCGCTCCAAAACGGGCTGCTGATCATCGAGTTGAGGAAGTGACTATGGCGGAACGGGATCCGACGACGACTTCGAGCCCCAAAGCGCGTCTGGTGGTGCCTCCGGGCGCGCTCGTGATCCTGCCGTTACGGAACACGGTGCTTTTTCCCTCGACGGTGATGCCTCTGGCGATCGGCCGGCGGGCAAGCCTCCGGACGGTCGAAGAGGCCGTACGGCAACAGCTCTCGATCGGTTTTGTCGCCCAGCGTGACGCCGCGGTCGAAGCGCCGGGGCCGGACGATCTCTATCGAGTCGGCACCGTAGCCGACGTGCTCCGCATGTTCAGCTTACCCGACGGCCAGCGCCAGGTGATCATTCAAGGGCGCCAGCGTTTTGAAGTCGCCGAGTTTCTCGCCACCGAGCCCTACCTGATCGCCCGTGTCGTCCTGGTCGAGGAGCGGCTGCCCGCCTCGAAGGGATTCGAGGCGAGGGTTCTCAACCTCCGGCAGGAGGCGGCGCGGGCGTTGACGCTGCTTCCCGAACCCATGAACGAGCTGAAGTCGGCGATCGAGAGAATCGAGAACCCGATTACACTGATCGATCTCATCGCCTCGACGCTGGACATCCCGATGACTGAAAAGCAGGAGATCCTGGCAACCTTCGATCCGGAGACTCGAGCGCAAAAAGTCGCGGAAAAACTCGCCCGCCATATCGAGCTCCTCGAGCTGAGCAAGAAGATCGGCGAGCAAACCAAAGAATCGATGGATCGCGCACAGCGCCAGTACTTCCTTCGAGAACAGCTCAAGGCGATCCAGAAAGAGCTGGGCGAGGAAGACGGCCAGGCGGCGGCGGCCGATGAATTGCGGCGAAAAGTGCTCGCGGCAAAGATGCCGCCCGAGGTCGAAAAAGAGGTGCTGCGCGAAGTGTCGCGGCTCGAGCGCATGTCGGAAATGGCGGCCGAGTACTCCTCGCTCAGAACGTATATCGACTGGATGGTCGAGCTGCCGTGGAGCGTCACGACCGAGGAAGAGATCGATCTACCCAAGGCGCGGGCGATTCTCGACGCCGACCACTACGATCTCGAGCGGGTGAAAAAGCGGATCGTCGAGTTTCTCGCGGTGCGCAAGCTCGCGCCTCAGGGCAAGAGCCCGATTCTGTGTTTTGTCGGCCCTCCGGGCGTCGGCAAAACCTCGCTCGGGCAAAGCATCGCCCGGTCGATGAATCGAAAATTCGTGCGGCAGAGCCTCGGCGGCGTTCACGATGAAGCGGATATTCGCGGCCACCGGCGCACCTACGTGGGCGCGCTTCCGGGCAACATCATTCAGGGCATTCGCAAGGCGGGAACGAAAAACCCGGTCTTCATGCTGGATGAGATCGACAAACTCAGCGCCAGCTTTCACGGCGATCCGTCGGCAGCGCTGCTCGAGGTGCTCGATCCGGCCCAAAACGCCACGTTTCAAGATCACTATCTCGGCGTACCGTTCGACTTGAGCCAGGTGTTGTTTATCGCGACCGCGAACGTGCTCGACACGATTCCCGCCCCGCTCCGGGATCGAATGGAGGTTCTCGAGCTCACCGGCTACATCGAAGACGAGAAGCTGGCGATCGCGCGCAACTATCTCATCCCCCGTCAGATCGCGGAAAACGGCCTCAAGGGCGAGCAGATAAATTTCACCGACGGCGCGGTTCGCAAAATCATTCGCTCCTACACGCGCGAGGCGGGGGTGCGCCAGCTCGAGCGCGAGCTGGGGTCGGTGTGCAGGAGCGTGGCAATGCGCGTCGCCGAAGGGCTGAGAGAACCGGTCACGATCGACGAAGACGCCGTCAGAAGCTATCTCGGTGCGGAGAAATTCTTCAATGAAGTGGCCCTCCGCACGAGCTTGCCGGGCGTCGCAACCGGTCTGGCGTGGACGCCCTTTGGCGGCGACATCCTGTTTATCGAAGCCACGCGCATGCTGGGCGAAGGGAGGCTCCAGCTCACCGGCCACCTGGGCGAGGTCATGAAAGAAAGCGCGCAGGCGGCGTTGAGCCTCGTGAAAGCGCGCGCCAGCGAGCTGGGTATCGATCCGCAGATGTTCAAGCAACACGATCTGCACGTCCACATCCCGGCGGGCGCGATCCCAAAGGACGGGCCGAGCGCCGGGGTTACGCTTTTCGTTGCGCTCGTTTCGCTGCTCACCGGGCAACGGGTAAGAAAGGACGTGGCGATGACCGGCGAGATCAGCCTTCGCGGTTTGGTGCTGCCCGTGGGCGGCATCAAAGAAAAGGTGCTTGCCGCCAAAAGGGCCGGTATTTCGACGGTCGTGCTCCCGGAATTAAATCGAAAAGACCTCGAGGAGATTCCCGCCGGAACGCGCGAGGGGATGACCTTCGAATTTGTAAAAACCGTTGACGAGGCGCTCCGGGTTGCGCTCGAACCGGAGGCGGCAGGCGGCTTTCGTCCCGGCGCCGAACTTGCCGCCGGATCGACGGCCTCAGACTCTTACGCAACCCGACGCGGCTAAGCTCATGTCACACTTCGTGGTGTGATGATATTTTATTTGTCGCCTTGAGATGTACTCCTAGTGCGGAGCCGGGCCGGGCGAGTCGGTGGGAAAAATTTTCAACTCGCCAGCGCGCGGTAAAGAAGCGCGCCCAAGAAAACCGACAGCGCGACAAGACAGAGCGCGGCGGCGACTGCCAATCCAAAAAAAACACGGGCCACTTGAGGCGAGGAGCGATAAGCCCGGTGCTCGGCATTGTAGTGCTCCCGAAGGAGCGCGACGTTTCTCAGGTTCGCTTTCCACGCGATATCGAAGACATCGCCCAAAACCGGCAGCGCCCCGAGCATCAACTCGATTGCGACGTTGCCGGCCATGCGCAGTAAGACGGCCTTCGGTAAGCCCAGGCGTGCCGCCTCGACGATGATATAGCTCGACAGGGCGCCACCCAGCACGTCGCCCACTCCGGGCACCAGGCCCAGAATCGCGTCAACCCCTACGCGGATATTGGTGCCCGGAATGCGAAAAGCGGCGTCGAGCAGCCGGCTCAACTTTTCCAACCGGGCGAGGTGCTTGTCTTCGGCAGACGCTTTCATTAGGAAACGGTAACAACGGCAACGATCAGGATCAACGGTCCCGCCGTCCCTCCAACGGAGAGTACCGAGATGGAAATCCAGATGCTGAGGCTCTTTGCATCCGAAGCGGAGCTTAATCAATGGATGACCAAGTCGGTGCCGCCCATGGAAAGAATCGGCGATCTGCGCCTTCGGGTTTCCTCTGATGGCATTTCGATATCGGGCAGGTACTATTCCCTCATTGCAGTCACGTTTGAGATGCTCTGGCACGTCTTCGTTTACGAGCGCAAGCTCGCCGCGCGGTTGGAAAGGGTCACGGCCGCAGGGCTTGGGGTGAGCTGGCTACGCACGTATCTGTTGGGAAAAATCGCTCTGGCGGCTCCGGCCATCGAGATCGAGGGAGAGACGTTGATCTTCGACCTCGATGCGTGGCTTGAGCGACAAGGCCTAGGGCTCAGAACCAACTTGAGTGCGGTCCACTGCCGGCCCGGCGGCTTGATCGTGGAAAGCGCGCGCCCCGAGGTCTAAGCGATGCCTGCTCGCGCCTTCGGCGTCGTGACTCGCGATCAAAGATCCGATATATAGAAAGGCTCGTGCCGTTGGCACGAGGTACGTGAGGATCGGGAGGTAACATGAGCGAGAAAAGACTTGTGGCGGCCATAGTGGCCGCTTTGACGGCGGCCATTCTGGGACTTTCGCCGGCCGACGTTTGGTCACAAACGCCTTACTATCAGGGGAAAACGATCACCATCATTCGCGGCGGCGAGCCCGGCGGAACCGGCGACATGCAGGCGCGCGCGCTCGTGCCTTTCCTGAAGAAATATATTCCCGGCAACCCCAATATCGTCATTGAGAACATGCCGGGAGCCGCCGGCATGAAAGCGGTCAACTACATCTACTCGACGGCTAAACCCGACGGGCTCACAATGACCGCCGTGGGCTCGGGGCTCGCGGCGGGCGCAATCCTCGGCCTCCCGGGAGCGAAATACGATATCGACAAGCTCATCTATCTCGGCTCGACCGAGCACGGCGACCCCTATGTCTTTCTGAGCCGGAAGGACGCGGGATTTGACACTCTCGACAAGCTCCGCGCGGCCACCGGGGTGCGCGTGGGCGCGCAGACCGTCGGCCACGCCATTTACATCAGCGGCCGCATCTTTTCATACCTCCTCGGATTGAAGGATCCCCGCATGGTCGTTGGGTTCGGCGGCCCCGAGCTCGATGTCGCCCTGGCGCGGGGCGAGGTCGACGTCCGGGCAAACAGCGCGGATACGGTGGTTCGCAGGAATGCCGAGGCTTTGGCTCAGGGCCAGTTCAACGTTCACGCGACGATCACGATTCCAAGAGGCAAATTCCATCCCCGTTTCGCCAACGTGCCCGACCTCGACCAATTCGCCAAAAACGAGAGAGAGCGCCAGCTGATCAACTTGTTCCGCGCCTTTCTCTATCCGCGCTGGCCGTACGTGTTCCCGCCCGGCACTCCCGCCGAGCATGTCAAGACCATCCGCGAGGCGATGGCCAGATCGTTTAAGGATCCCGCCTTCGCCGAGGAATTCCGAAAGCTCATGGGAGGCGAGCCGTCCCCGCTTACGGGCGAGGAGGTGGAAGCTTCGATACGAGAGTTGCCGAGGGATCCGGAGACGATCGCGCTCTATAAAAAAATGGCCGAGGCCGGGCCGCTCCCCCCGCGCTAACGGAGACAGATTGAACGGAGCACTCGACCACGAAGAGCACGAAGTTTAAGAAATTCAAAAGAACCTATTTTTGAAACCCGTCCTGTCCTTCGTGTGCTTTGTGGTGTGACGATTCGAGATCTAGGATGCGAATTGCCGCCGTCGATCTGATCAGCAACACCTGTTTTCCCGCGCTTGCCGCCGAGCAGCTGGGGTTTTTCAAAAACGAAGGCCTCGATGCCCGGATTGCGCTCTTTCCCATGCTGGGAGCGACACGCGCGCTACGAAGCGGCGAAGCCGACGCCATGATCGCAGGCTCGGTTCACGACCTGCTGACCGAGTTTCCCGGTTGGGCGGGCGTAAAACTCGTCGTTGCTTTGTCGCAGGGAACGCCCTGGCTGCTCGTACTTCGATCCGATATCGGCGCGACGCGGGGCGACTTGAACGCCGTTCGGGGACTGCGGCTCACCGCAGCGGAGGGACCGGATCTCGCGCTCCGGCAGTTGCTCATCGACAACGGAATCGTTCCCGGACGCGATGTCGAAATCGTCGAGCTTCCCGGAGCGAAGGCGCGCGACGTATCGTTTGGCGTTTTCGCCGCGCGCGCTCTCGAAGCGGGCGCGATTGACGGCTTTTGGGCCAACGCGATGGGCGCTGAAATCGCCGTGAGCGGCGGCTTTGGCCGGCTGCTCGTCGATCTCAGGCGCGGCGATGATCGCGGGGCCGCGCGCCTTTTTACCTTTGCGGGTCTTGCCGCAAGCGATGCGATGATCGGGCGCGAGCCCGAACACGTCGCCGCCGCAGTGCGCGCGATCGTCAAGGCCCAACGCGCGCTCAGAGAAAACCCGGGCTTGGCGCGCATTGTCGGCGAACGACTGTTTCCCCCCGAAGCGGCTGCGAGGATCGCGACGGTTGTCGAACGCGACGTTCCTTTTTACGACCCGGTGATCTCCAGAGAAGCCGTTGCGGGCTTGAACCGCTTCGCCCAAAAAATCGGACACCTCGATCGGCCGGCGACGTTCGAGCAAGTCGTCGCGGTGCAATTTTCCGACTTGTGGCGCCTGTAGGATCTTCAATTCCCTAAGCGAAATGATTTCCAAGGACTTCTGGAAAGTCATAGACCGGCCGATCGTCGGCCTTTCGCCGATGGACGGCGTCACCGACGCGTCGTTTCGCTTTATCGTGGCCAGGCACGGCCGGCCCGATCTCATCTTCACGGAATTCGTGAACGTCGAGACCGCCTTCTTTGCGCCCGACGCGTTTATCAAAGACCTCACCTATGGCGCAATCGAGCGCCCCGTCATTGCCCAAGTCTACGGGCGGGATCCCGAGCTTTTTTACCGGGTCGCGCACGTCGTGTGCGAGCTCGGTTTCGACGGCCTCGACATCAATATGGGTTGCCCGGCAAAGAAGGTCGCCGCCAAGGGCAGCGGCGGCGGCTTGATCAAGACTCCCGATCTCGCCCGCCGCATCATGCGCGCGGCGCGCGCCGGTATCGAGCACTGGGTCCAGGGTCAGACGCTCCTCGATATCGGCATCCCTTCCGAGCTGATTCAAAAAGTTAAGGCGGCGAACCGGCTACGCAGCGGTTACGAGTCTCCGGCGGCGCGCCTGCCGATACCGGTCTCGGTCAAGACCCGGATCGGCTATGAGCGCAACTCGGTCGAAAGCTGGATTCCGGCGCTCCTCGCCGAGGAACCGGCGGCGATTACGATCCACGGCCGGACGCTCGCTCAAGGTTACAAGGGAAGCGCCGATTGGGAAGCGATCGCGCGTGCGGTCGAGATCGCCGCCGGTTCCCCAACCGTGATCTTGGGCAACGGCGACCTGCGGGACATGGACGATGTGGTTCGCCGCGTCCGCGAAACGGGCGTCGACGGCGTTTTGTTGGGCCGCGCGGCTCAGGGTAACCCGTGGATCTTCACGGAGGAAAACGCGGCGCCCGGCTTGGCGCAACGATTTACCGTCATGCTCGAACACGCCCGCCACTTCGAGCATCATTGGGGCAGCGAACGATTCGTTGCGATGCGGAAGCATCTCGCCTGGTACTGTTTCGGGCTCTCCGGGGCGGCAGCCCTTCGCGCGCAACTGGTTCGGGTAGATTCCGTGGATGACGTTGTTCGCTGCTTGCGCGCTTACGCGTCGGCCTTCGACCTCGGTTTCGAGCCGGCGCTCCCGTGAGAATCGTCCTTGCGTCCAGCTCGCCCCGGCGCCGGGAGATTCTCGCGCTTCTCGGGCTGCCCTTCGAAGTCATCGCGCCGGAGTTTCACGAAGCCGGCTCTCCCGATCGTCCTCCGGATCAGGAAGTCTTGGAATTCGCAATCGGCAAAGCCCGGTCGGTCGCGAAAGACCATCGGCGCGGCCTCGTGATCGGCAGCGACACAATGATTGTGCTCGACGGAACGAAAATCGGCAAACCTGCCGATCACGCCGACGCCAAACGGATTCTCGGCGCGCTCGCGGGCAAAACGCACCGCATCCTGACAAGCGTTGCAATACTCGATGATCTCGGGGGACCGGGCCTGAATCTCGTCGATGAGGTTCTCGTTAGAATGCGGCCTTACTCCGGGACTGATATCGAGCGCTATCTTGCCCTCGGTGAATCGCTGGACAAAGCCGGGGCTTATTCCATTCAAGGAGGCGGGAGCGCGCTCATCGAATCGATTTCAGGCGACTACCTGGCAGCCGTGGGTTTGCCGCTGCGCCCGATCGCGCGCTACCTCCTTAGCCGGGGCGTCAAACTCCCCGTCGATGTGGAACGGCTGTACACGGAAAAGCCGTTTCCCAACTGGCAGCGCTTTGGATCGCCGTTTTCCTAGAGCAGCGCCCGCGACGGAATCTGCCATCGCTCTATGAGTTGAGAAATCCTGGCAACGCTCCCGCCGGGTTGCGCGTAAACGAACACGATTTCGTCGGCCAACGCCGCGACGAGTTCGTTGCGGCGAAGCGCCAATCGCCGGTCCGCTCGACGCGGTCGTTCGAACCGGGAAAGCAACAGCAACCGACCCGATTACAATGCCTGACGCCACTCTGTCGGGATGCGGAATCCTTGGAGCGCCCGCGCGGGACAGACAACAACCGGTTGGCTTTCTTCCAGCAGAACCCGCAAGCATCCTTTCTCGACCGGCGATTGAAAACCGCTGATGACGATCGCTCCCGCTTCACAAAATTTCCGCGCGGCTTCCTCGGCGGCGACCATGACGCCGTCCGGGCATTTGGCCGAACAGAACACGCCGACTTTGCGCCTTTGGAGAATTTCCGGATTACCGATTGACCACAGTCTCGAAGGGCCGCTGTCGCCAAGCCGGTAATCCAGCTGAAGCGGCCAAACGCTATCGGATCGCGTTAAGGTCCTGACCTCTAGAGGTGTCATCGATTGGGCATCATCCCCAGCGAGAGCGCATCGTCCCGGTTGGCCTGTCCTTTCGCAAGGGCTTGATTGCCCACGGCCAAGCCGATCAAGGAATGCCTGTCCGGCGACCGCGCGATCGAGCTCACGCTCTCTGATCAGACGGGCGGGCGTCGAGGAGCTTGAGTTCGACGGTGGTGTTGCCGTTCCATTCGTTTTCCGTCAAGCGGTACGCGAGATCGACGAGTTGTCCCGGTTCGCCGCAAAAGCGTTCGCTCACGCCGAAGGCCACCCCGCCGAGGAAACGCCCGTTTTGCCGGAAGCGAAAGCGCGCTCCGGTCGAGATCGGCTTGCGGTCGCAGACCTGAACCCCGCGGGTGACGAAAACAGGCTCGGGATTGCCGACGCCGAAGGGCTTGAGCGCGTCGAGTTCGCGCATCAGCCGGAATCCGATATCGGCGAGTTTCAGCTCGGCGTCGATTTCAACGAGCGGCAGGAGATCGTCGCCCGACAAACAGGCGCGCGCGGCCTCCTCGAAGGAATCGATGAAGGCAGGAAGGTTTTCTTCGCGGATGCTCAAGCCGCCGGCGTATTCATGACCGCCGTATTTTTCCAGCCATGCGGCGCAGCGGCGGAAGCCTTCGACCATGTGAAAGCCGCGGATGCTTCGAGCCGATCCTTTGCCCTGCCCGTCGGAAAATCCGATGACGACGGTCGGACGGTGAAACCGCTCGACGATCCGCGAGGCGACGATGCCCAAAACTCCCGGATGCCAACCCGCGCCGCTCAGCACCAGCGTGTACTGCGCGCCGCCATCGGCGCGCGCGCTCGCCTGCTGGAACGCCTGCTCCAGGACCTCCGCTTCGATCGCGCGGCGCTCGCGGTTGTGCGCGTCGATCTCGCGCGCGATCCGAAGCGCGATCTCGTCCGAGACCGTCGTGAGGAGTTCGACCACCTTCAACGCGTAGTCCACCCGCCCGGCCGCGTTGATGCGCGGCCCGAGCTGGAAGCCCACCTGCCCGGCGCTTACCGGCCCGGCGCGGAGCCTTGCCACCTGCTTGAGCGCGAGCACGCCGGGCCGCGTGGAGCGGCCCAGCTCCAGGAGGCCGCGGCGCAAGAGCGTGCGGTTAACGCCGCTGAGCGGCACCATATCGGCGATCGTCCCGAGCGTCACAATGTCGAGATAGGGCCGGAGATCGGGCTCTCCCGAAATCGCAAACCAACCCTGTTCGCGCAGTTTGGCTCGTAGTCCAATGACGAGATAAAAAGCCAGGCCTGCGGCGCACAACCCCTTATCGGGGAACGCGCAGTCCGGACGATGGGGATTGATCACGGCAATCGCCGCCGGCAGGCGCTCGGGAGGCTTGTGGTGATCGACGACGACGATATCGAGTCCGATCTGCGCGGCGGCCTCGATCTCATCCGCGTTGGAAACGCCGCAGTCCACGGTTACGACCAGCGTGACCCCTCTGTCTCTGAGCGTTCTCAACCCTTCGAGATTAAGGCCGTATCCCTCCTCGACCCGATGCGGAACGTAGTAGATCGGATCGGCGCCGATTTCCCGCAAAAAAGCCACCAGGACGGATGCGCCGGTTGTACCATCGACATCGTAGTCGCCCCACACCGCGATACTTTCCCGGTGTCGAACGGCGTAGCTCAACCGATCCACGGCCGCGTCCATTCCGGCCATCAGGAAAGGCGAAGGGAGGTCCGAACTCAGCCGCGGCGAAAGGTAGCGCCGGGCCGATTCGGGAGAGTTAACGCCGCGAAGCGCCAGGAGACGCGCCAGCAATGGGGAAAGCTTCGAATTGCGGGTATGGAGGTCGATGACGGTGGGATCGGCCTCTTTTAGGATCCAGCGCTTTTGAAGCTCCGATGCCATCTGTGGCGCCGACTATCTCCCCCGCTCCCACAACAGAATCACCGGCGCGGCGATAAAGATCGTCGAATAAACCCCGGAGATGAATCCGACCATGAGCGAGAAAGCGAACGGCCGGATCACCGCGCCGCCCAGCACGAAGAGCGCGAGGAGGACCAGAAGTGTGGTGGTGGTCGTGA
>DATMBL010000299.1:0-5698 GCA_035559295.1 Candidatus Eiseniibacteriota bacterium | reverse complement strand
GCGAACAGCAGGGTTAATGCCAAAGCGAGCACGTGTCTTTTTCGCCTCCTCCCGGGATCGATCTAGTCGCACGGGAACTTGCCGCGCTGACGCTAACCTAGTCCGCTCTTATGGGGCCTGTCAAGAAAAGTTGCCCGACGGAAAATTGATCGGCATCGAGCTCGATCGACTTGACAACGCTCGAAGGCATCGGCTAGTGCTTGCAAAGGGGTCGTTCCCGGTCCCCCGGTCACCATGAGAAAGGAGTGCTATGAAGGCGCAAGAATGGCGGCAGAAGTTGGGCGATTGCGTGCGCGAGCTGTTTCTTTCCCCTGAGATGGATCGATTTTATTCGATCAAAATGACGCCCGAACGAGCGCGCATTTATCTCCTCCAACTCAGCCTCTACGTTCGCCAGCGGCGGAACTTTTGGCCTCAAGTTGCCGCGAACTGTCCTGAATTCGAAGTCAAACAGCGGATTCTCGAGCACGAGTACGAAGAACTGGTGGAAGACGAGCATTCTAAGGCGGGACATCTCGACCTCATATTCCGGCAGGGCAAAGAGCTTGGCTTGAGTGTCGAGGATATCCTCCGGGCGGAGCCGCTACCGACCACGAAAGCTGCGGTTTATGGATGGTTCTGGATCGCGCGCCACAAACCCTGGCCTGAGGCGCTCGCCGCCTCAACCATCGCCGAATGGACCAACGACGACCGGCTGCTGGGCGACATCGGCGGCGGCAACTGCAGCCGGCTCTACAGCATCTGGTCGCGCGATCTCAATTTGCGCGATGATCAGATGCCGAACTTCACTGCGCACAGCAAAGCGGATGTGAAACACTCGGACATGTTCCTCGATGTTCTCGAGCGGTATGTACAACCCGGGCGCGAGCAAGATGTGATCGACACAGCTAAAGAGTCAATGGATTTGCACCGCGCCTACTTCGGTGGAATGGCGCACGCGATGGAGCAGGCCGCGTAAGCCGCCTAGCAAAAGGAGCACGGAGCAAAGCGATCGCGGATTTTTGCCGGTCGTCGGTCTGCGGTCCGGTCAAAGAGCGCTTAGGGAGAGAGGCGATGAAGCTTCGCGAGCTCGACAACGAGCTGGAGAAAAACCATCTTTCCGGGTTTTGGAAGACGCGGGTGCCGCTGCATGCTCCCGAGGCCCCTTTTCTCTGGAAGTGGGGAACGCTGCGCGACGGCTTGATGAAGGCGAGCCGAACGATCGGCATCGAAGAGGCCGAGCGGCGGGCGATCCGCCTGGTGAACCCGCATCTTCCGGTGCGCTCGACCTCGCACACGCTCCAATGGACCTTTTCCATCGTCAATCCCGGCGAAGTCGCGCGCGCGCATCGCCACAATATGGCGGCGATTCGGTTCGTGGTGCAGGGCAAAGGAGCCTATACGGCGGTGGACGGCGAGCGATTCCCGATGGAAGAAGGAGATCTGATCCTGACGCCGAATTGGACTTGGCACGACCATCACAACGAATCTAACAATCCGATCATTTGGCTCGACGGTCTGGACGGCCCGCTGATTCAATCGCTGAACGTGTTGTTCTTTGAAGAACACGAAACGCCGGAACAGCCGATCACGCGCAAGAACGGTGAATCGTCGCATCGTTTTGGTCTTGCGCGCTCGCCCAAAAAAGACGAGAGCTGGCTGCGAGGCGTGCCGTTCCGCTATGCCTGGAAAGAGATCTATCCTGCGCTGAAGGCTATTGCCGACCAAGAGCGGGATCCTCACGAGGGGACGCTTCTCCGGTACGTCAATCCCGCAACCGGCGGGTATACCTATCCGACCATGTCTTGCGAAATTCAATTGTTTAAACCGCACGAGCGAACCGCGCCACACCGGCACACGAGCACCGCGCTGTATCATGTTTTTCGCGGCCGCGGGCGAACGTCCGGCGGCGGCGTAAGTCTCGAATGGGAAAAGGGCGACTCGTTTGTGATTCCGTTATGGCAATGGCATGCCCACGAAAATCTGTCCGACGAGGAAGCGGTCCTCTTTTCGATCAATGACCGTCCGGTCATGGAAGCGCTGCAGCTTTATCGCGAAGAGCGCGGCGGCTTGTAGCTCACGAAGTCAGCCGTCGCCATTGCCGTGTAGAAACCCGGCCGCAGCATCACGTCGGCGGCCCGCACTCCCCAAGAGCTGTGCCATCCGTGGCGCTGGAACCTGCGCCGCTTGACGGAGGAAAACGATGGTAGGGATCGCCGAAACAAAAACTCGAGCGCCCGAGAGGTGCGATCTCCGTGAATGGCTTGAACGGGTCGAAAGCATGGGACAGCTGGAGCGCATTTCAGGCGCGCATTGGGATCTTGAAATCGGCGCGCTCACCGAGATCGTTCTCGAGCGCTTGCCCGCTCCGCCCGCGCTCCTCTTCGATCAGGTTCCCGGGCACGAGCCGAACTACCGCGTGCTCGCCAATATGCTCGAAACCCTCGAGAGAACGGCGCTGACCCTCAATCTACCGACCGAACTAAAAACTATTCCGCTGATTGAAGCGTTGCGGGCGAAGCTCTCGAGTCTTCAGCCCATCGCGCCGCAAAAGGTCGCCGGGGGCCCTCTATTCGAGAACGCCGAGCGAGGCGATCAAGTGGATCTGTTGAAGCTTCCGGTGCCGCGCTGGCACGCGGGCGACGGCGGCCGCTATCTGGGCACAGCGCACCTCGTGGTGACGCGCGATCCCGAAACCGGCGTGGAAAACATCGGCTGTTACCGCGTGATGCTCCACGACAGAAACAGAGTCGGGCTCTATATCTCGCCCGGTAAGCACGGCAGGATCCATTATGAAAAAGCGATGCGGGCCGGAAAAACTCTACCCGTGGCGATGGTCTTCGGACAACATCCGTTGTTGTTTATTGCCGCCTCGCAGGCGGTTCCCTTCGGGCTAAACGAATACGACTGGGCGGCGGGATTTCTCGGGCGGCCGATCGAGGTGGTGGAAGGCCCGTTGACCGGGCTCCGAATGCCCGCGGCCGGAGAAATCGCCATAGAAGGAGAGATCGTGCCCGGGGAAACCCTACCGGAAGGGCCGTTCGGCGAGTGGCCCGGCTATTATGCAAGCGCGCGCCGCGCCGAGCCGTTTGTTCGTATTCAAGCCTTGTATCATCGCGCCGATCCGGTCATTTGCGGCGCCGCGCCCTTCAAGCCGACGATCCATGGCATGTACCGGTCATGTTTGCGAGCGGCGATGATATGGAACGCCATGGAACAAGCCGGCGTACCCGATATTCGTGGCGTTTATCTTCCGCCTCCGGCGCAGCGGTTCATGATCGTTGTTGCCATCAAGCAGCGCTACCCTGGTCATGCCAAGCAAGCCGCCCTCGTTGCGTGCCAATGTCACCCGGGAGCTTACCTGGGACGCTATGTCGTGGTGGTTGACGAAGACATCGATATCACGAACCTAAACGAAGTTGTTTGGGCGATATGCACGCGCTCCGATCCTGTGACATCCGTGGATATCCTTCGCCGGACGTGGAGCGGGCCGCTGGACCCCATCATTCCTCCGGGTCGAAAGGGTACGAATTCGCGCATGATCATCGAAGCCGTGCGACCGTATGAGTGGCGCGATCGGTTTCCCGAGATCAGCCAGATCAGTGACGACACGCGCGATAAGGTCTCGGCGAAATGGGCTAAAGAGCTGGCGCGCGTCCAGGCGAGCCACTCCCGGTAAAGCGGCCCCACCAATCAGGTTTAAGCCGTTCGCGCTGTTCAAGCGGTTTAAACAACCTCCGGTTCCTTAAACGCGTTGAACGCTTGACCTGTTTGAACAGTTTGAACCGCACCTCCACTGGCCGAAATTGTAACATTTGGCCAATATCGTCCCGAACCAGGGCTCGGCTCGCCTTCCTGCCTCTTGCCTAGAGTTCTCGTCCCAAGCGGGAAATTCTTCGGCAAAATGTCGCCTTACACACCTCTGCGGCCTGATTCGGGTCAGCTGGCATAACTTGTGCTGATGCAAGCGCCAGCAGAAGCCCCCAGAGGCCTTAGATTACCGAAAGGAGAGAACAGGTATGGAAGAGATAATGACGCCATCGGAAGTGGCGGCGCTCCTGAAGATTCACCTCAAGACCGTTTACAAGCTCGCCGAGAAAGGGGTAATTCCCGGCAACCGCATCGGGCGCAGCTGGCGTTTCAGTCGAAGCGACGTGCTCGAACTGGTGTCCAGCAAGTCAATGAACCTCGGGGAGCAGGCGGACAACGGCTCGACGAAAGTGGTCGCCGCGAAATAACGGGCGACTTCCGGCAAGCGTTTCATGCGCAATCCGATCGAGCAGTTGCATGATCTGCTTGAAGAGCGGAACAAGGTCTCTCAGAAAATTGCCGAAGTGGAATCCACGCTCACGGATGTCACGCATCGACTGTCAATGTCGCTGGCTCGGCAGTGTCTCGATGATTCGGCGCCCCCGGACGAATTGAAGGAGCGTCTGTTGAAGGAAGAACAAACTTACGAGCGCTTACTCCAGGCGCTGCAGGACATGCAGGCGCAGATCGAGGAACGCGTGCGACCGGTCGCGCAGCAGGTCGTCGAGGCCGAGATCGAACGCTTGCGCGCGCTTTTTGAGGAACACAAAGCCGCGCTCGGCGAATGTCTCGCGCGCATCGATGCAAACATTCTCAACTGTCGCTCCTGCATGGAGGAGTATCATCAGACGCGATACGATCTCGCGTCACTGAGCGAGCGTTTGAGCAAGCTCGGCGCCGACGCGGCGCCCTTGCCCGACGGGCTTCCCGGAGAGGATGTGCGCGACGTCATCATGGCGCGGCTCGAACACCTGCGCGCCCAAGCAAAATTGTAGCGGCGCGCAAGCCGCCCGGCGGCGCCTGTAGCGAAAAAAGTCGCTCACACCTTGCGGTATCGACCGCGGGCGATCCGCTTGAGCCTGCGGCGCTTGGTCAATCGCGATAGGATCTGGCGCAGATAGACAGCCGACCGATTCCTGCCGCCCGCTGCTTTCGAGAAATCCTGAGCCGTAAACGTCGCGGGCAGACCCCGGAGCACCTCGTTCCAATCGGTTGCGCTTCGCTTCCTCCCCTTTTTCGCTGCTCTCCGTACGGCAGGTCGATCGCCACTAAGCATCCTGCGAACCGCTTCCTGTCTTTCCAGGTCTCTTTGCAAGGCCTCCAGCTCAGCGGTTTTCTGTGAAAGGGTTTTTTTAATTTCAGCGATGTTTCTCGTCACCGCGGATTTTAGATCTACCGGCATCCGTTAGCCTCCTCAGGCGCTTTATCGCGGCCATTGTCACAACGTAAACTGTCTTTATCGCAAAATAGCGCGCCAATCAAATGTTCATGGACCGAACCGATCGAGCCGGCGTCGGAGGAACACTGTCACGTATGCGGATCCGGCCGTGCAGGAACTTGTTCAAGTATCCTTCCGAGGCATTAATCGCGCTGGCGGAGCGATGGTGCGCGCCGACGTCGCCTCGCCGAAGATCGCAAGGGCGCAGCGAAGCTGCGCGAACACGAGCTGCGCGCTCCGGCAAGTGGGCCGGGAGGAGATTTCTTGTACATTTTTTGCGGACAACGAAGTGAGACTCCGGGGTGACGGGCTACGCGCCCTGCGCAGCGGGAAGGCCGGCCTTGTTCAAACCGCGATGGCCGCGGAAGCTGGAGTTCGATATGACGTGAACTCTCTCATCGCTCAGTGGACAAGCGTAGCAGTGAAGGTCGACACCGCGGAAAACGGTCATGGCGTTCGACGGATGTTGTT
>DATMBL010000298.1:0-9409 GCA_035559295.1 Candidatus Eiseniibacteriota bacterium | reverse complement strand
CTCGGCATCATCCAGAACATCAATCCGGAACGGGGAAACGTCATCTGGGGGCGAAGCTTTCGCACCCTCGGCGGGCACGACACCATCGAGGAACGAATCGGATTGCTCAAGCTCCATTACCCGGCGGGGGTTTTTTCGCAGGCGAACCCGTTTACCGCCCGGCGCGTCTACGAAGCCGCAATCGAATTGGCCGGGCTCAGGGGCGAGGAAACCGTCGTTGATCTATATTGCGGCGTTGGGCCGGTGGCGCTGTATGCCGCCCCCGGTGCGCGCCTGGTTTACGCCATCGATGACCACGAGAGATCGGTTGCCGCCGCAAAGCAGAACGCGCGCAGCAACGGGATCGGGAATTGCCGGTTCTTTGCCGGTGAGATCGCCGCGGAGCTGGAGCGGATTCGACGAAGCGCCGGGCCGATTGACGTGTGCATTCTCAATCCGCCGCGAAAAGGGGCTCACAGCGGAGCGCTGCAAGCGCTCCTCGATGCGGCGCCGCGAAGGATCGTCTACATCTCCTGTGATCCCGGCAGTCTAACCCGGGATTTGGAACACGCGGTCGGCCGCGGTTACCGGCTCGTCCGATTGCGGCCGTTCGACATGTTTCCGCAAACGGATCAGGTGGAAACGGTGGCGCAGCTTAACCGCAGCGATGTTGAAGTTTAGCTTGCGTCGTATCCCCGCCGGCGTAACCGCCGCCGGTCACCCCGAGCGGTAGCGCCAGAGCTGCGGGATCGCCCGGCACACCGCAAGCACGCTGAGCGCGCACAAAGCCGATCCCGCGAGCAGCGCGTTGGGGGCGCCGAGGAGCGCTGCGGCCGCGCCGGCGATCACGGCTCCGAGCGCGTTGGTTGTTTGCGCGAATACGGTGAGGAAGCTCGACGCTCTGCCACGCATATCGTCCGGCGCGAGGATTTGCACCACGGTTCTGCGGATTGCGACGCTGATGGCGTCGCTGAAGCCAAGCAAGCCGACGGCGAGAAGACCGAACCAAAACCACCTCGATAGCCCGAGAAATCCGAGGCTCAGCGCGAACAACAGGGTCCCTAGGACCGCTAGCGCTCCCTTGCGCTCGACCTCGCCAACGGCGAGCAGAAGGCCCGAGCCGACGAGCGCGCCGACCGCGGGAGCGGCATAAAGCGCGCCGAGCCCGCCGGCGCCGACTTTAAAAACATCGTCCGCAAAAATCGGCAACAAGGGCCGGTAATAACCAACCAGGACGGCAAAAAAATCGAGCAAAAACAGCGACAGGATGATGCGCGTGTGCCACAGGAACTCGAATCCTTCGACCAGGCTTCGGAGCCCGATGCGCCGGCGCCGCCCCTGGGGCTCCCAGGAGCTTTGAACCGTCAACACCGCGATGACCGCCGGCCCGAGCAGCGCCGCGTCGACGAAGTACGCGACTTCAATGCCCGCGAGATCGATCAGAAAACCTGCGAGCATGGGAGCGACGAGGTGGGTGGTTTGCATCAGTAGCGTGGTCAACGTGACCGCGTTCAGAAGGTGCGAGGTGGGAACCAGACCGGGTACGATCGCCTGCCGGGCCGGCCCGCCGAGGACTTGAAACGCGGCCGTGAAGAGAACGAGCGCATTGATGTGCCACACCTCGATCGTCCCCGCCCGCGTGAGCATCGCCAAGCCGAGCCCGGGCACGACATTGCACAGCTGCGTGTACAAAATCACGCGTTTTCGGTTGAAGGTATCGGCAAGGACGCCGCCGAGTAGGCCGAAGCAGACGAACGGCAGGGCCTGGAAAAAACCGGTGACGCCGAGCTGGAGCGATGACCCGGAGATTTCGTAGACATGATAGAGGCTGGTCACGTTCCGCATGTGCATCGAGGTATTGGCGCAAAGGATCGCAATCCAGAGCCGGCGGTAATCGGGAAAAGCAAGCGAGGACCAGGGTCGGATTCCCTGTGGCGGTTCAAGGTCGCCCGGCTTGTCGGTCGGTGTCGTCACTGGCTAGGAGCGGAGCCTGGCGTGCAATTTAGCCTTGCAAGGAAATCGGGTCAACGCGCTCGAGCACAAACGGAGCGATGAAATGCGCACATCGTCGAAAAGGACCGGCCGGTCGCTCGACGTTTGTTGGATTTGTAAGCGAAATTCAGATCGAGAAATACCCGCCGGTCACCGCTTCATGCCAACTCTTGACTACCGACGGAGCGATCCCCAAAGGCAGATCCTTTTCGGCTTTCCAAAAGCTGTGCACGCCCGCGCCGAAGCGCGTGAGCGCGATCTTGGGCGGCGGCGTCATCGCGCGAAACCCCGGCATGATGACTTCCTGATAGACTTCGGGGCTGTGATCGCGGCTGTCTTTGGCAATTTCGAACAGAAAGGGAGGCACCGGTTTTACGTTGGGTCCCGAGAGTTCGCGCGTGTAACCGACGAAGCGCCGGATCAACGCATCGGTTTCATCCCTGTTCATCCGCAGGCGAGCGGCGCTCGCCTGCGCCGCCGCCTCCAGCGAGGCGATGATCGCGTGCGTGACGATGTATTCGGCTTTGAACTGCGGCCGTGCCTTCGCCGTTTCCCAGGCGGTGAAAATATCTTCCATGAGCGCGGGTAACCGCATGAGAGCGGCCGGGCCTTCTTGACCCAAGGCCTCCGGCCCCGCATAGCGCGCGAGGTCGCGCCACGTGCGGATATAAAGCTCATTGAACGGATCGCTCCGTTGTTTTCCCTTTTTTTCGAGCTTTTCGTAGCCGGAGATTTTCCCCATGTCGCCGCCCCACAGATCTCTCCCGCTGCAGAGATAGCCGAACGGCGAGTGCTCGGTCGCGCACACTCCGGCCATATTGGGAACGCGCTGGGAAAGCATGCAGATAAACGGCCCGCCCGTCGAGTGACCTTGAGCGTAGACGGAAAACTCCGCTTCGGGGAAATGGCGTCGGATCGCCTCGACCATGCCTTCTTCGAAGGCGGCAGGCCAAGCCGCCATGCGGAAATAAAAGAGCGTGTCGGGTTTGGCGCGCGCGAGCGTGCGCGTGCCGTACCGGTTGCGCATCGAAACGTCCCTGACGACCTCGTACTGGTCCGCGCCGATCTCTTCCCCCTGTTTCCAGATCGGCGTCCGGACGGTTCCATCGGGGCGGATCGTATCGTCGGGCCAGTTGCGGCTCGGGTCGGGGAAATAGAAACGGCCCGGGAAGGTGCCGGCGACGACCCTGTAGCCAAATTTTTGCGCCAGCAGCTTCGAGTAGCTCTCGATGCCTTTGAAGTCTCCCGAACCGCCGTGGAGCAAAAAGAAGCCGGCCCTTTTTCCACCCGCGTCGCGCGGAATGCGCGCCGGATCCTGCGGCTGGTAAACCACCATGCCGAGATCCCAATCCAGGCCGAGAGCGCTAATGCGAAAGATATCTTCGGTCTTAATGATCGGAATGTCGGGGGCGCCGAGAACTTCTTCGGTGTCCTTGACGCACTGCTCCCGGGTAACGAACTCCGGGGGAGTCCAGCCCTCGTTGACTTCGGCTTTCATGTTCGACTTCCTCAAGCGGGGAGAATGTTCTTACCGCCGAATCGCGCCTTCCAGTGCTCGATCACTTCGGTGTTGTAAACATATGGCGAGACCTCTCCCCTGAGGGCCGCAAGCACCGACTGCACGCCCCAACGGAGGCCTGTTTTGAGGCCGCTGCCGTAATTGGACGAGACCATATGGGGCGAAATCAGCACGCGATCGTCCATTCGCCGAAACGGGCTATCGGCGGCTAATGGTTCGTTTTCAAAGACATCGAGCGCCGCCCCGGCGATTTGTTTTTTCTCGAGGGCCTCGATGAGCGCCTTTTCGTCCACGCAATACCCCCGCGAGGTATTGACGAGAATTGCCGTAGGTTTCATCATCGCCAACGCTTCGGCGTTGATCATGTGGCGTGTCTCTTTCGTCAGCACCACGTGCAGCGTGACCACGTCTGCTTGCTTGAGCAGGCTTGGAAGATCGCGCATGCGCTCGACGCCGAACTGTTCGAATTTCGCATCGGAGACGTACGGATCATAGCCGATCATCCTCATCCCCCAGGGCCGCATCAGTTTCGCTACGCGACTGCCGATCCGGCCGAGACCGATAATGCCGAGGGTGATACCGGGGTAGCCGTCCTCTTCGCGGTAGCCCACGTACGTACCTTGCAGTTTCATGTCGCGCCAGCCGTCGGTGGTCTTGAGGTGACGATCGCGCTCGCGCGTTTTCTTGAGCAACGTCAGCATGTTCGTGATCGTGCCTTCGGCCACGCCGCCCCAGTTCGATTCGGTCGGCCCATGGGTTACGAGGATCCCCATTTCAGTCGCCGCATCCACATCGACGTCATCGACTCCGATCGTGAACTTGGCGACGATCCGGAGATTTTTCGAGGCCTGCATGATCTTTTGCGTGATCGGCGTGCTGCGAATCGACGTGCCCATGAGAGCATCGCAGCCTGCCGCCATCCTGGCCATCTCGTCTTCGCTGTCGCCTTGAGGGGTGTCCCAATTCGCCTTGCCGAGGATCAATTCGCAACCCGCCTCTTCGAGGGTGCGGTGCGCTTCGCCCGTCGGATCGGCAGGAGCAAAGACAAAGACTTTCGGTTTCGGCATCCGTCGTTCTCCTTTCACCGTTGTGACATCGATGGGACTTTATAGGCCGTGCCCGGTGTAGTCAACTGGCGGGATGATTGAAGTGTTGGGGTACTGGCCTACGGATGCGTGAGGATGTCAGGCGTTACGCATGAGCTTGGCTCGCCCGCAGGCGCTGAAAAGCCCGCACACAAACCTGTGAGCATCGGACGCCGAACCCTTTCGGGTCGGTGGCCATGGGCCTGTGCTCGAGGCGTCCTTCGAACCGTCGGTTGGTAGACGGCCGGGGCGAAATGCACAGGTCTCGCCAAGCAGGACGGAACTCATGGTTGCTTCAGGCTCCTCGGCCACCGGCCCCCAGGGTCCACCGTCCGATCGAGGTTTTGCTCGAACGGTCGCATGAGGGCCATTTTCGAAAGCGCACACGAAGGATCCGCCAGAGGACGGAGCAGCCTCCGGCTCACACGAAGGGTTCGGAGGATAGTTCTATTCGATTTCTTGACTTCGTGCTCTTCGTGTCGTCTGTGGTGAGTGTTTGATTCTTTTTTGTTTGCGGCTTAGGCGCCCTTGGCTTCTAGGCAGTACTCCATTACTCCACTACTGCCGGTTTACCTCGCGCTGGACAAGCCACTGCGAAACCCGATAGAAAGACCACCACGAGCGCGCAATGGATCGGATGAACGTGCTCATCACGGGGGGAACGGGCGTCAATGGCGTGGCGCTTGCGCGACGCCTCGTCGAGCAGAAGCACCGTCCGGTGCTACTCGATTTGCGCAAAGATCTGTCGTTGATGCGCGACATCGAAAATCAGGTCGAACTCGTGATCGGCGATGTGTGTGATCGCGATCTCGTGGAAAAAACAATCCAAGCTTTTAACATCACGCATATCGCGCATCTCGCCGCGCTCATGCCCGAGGCTGCCGAAGCCGATCCCCGCCTCGCGGTTAAGGTCGGAATCGAGGGCACGGTGAACGTTCTGGAAGCTGCCCGTGCGAAAAGCATCCAACGGGTCGTTTTCACCAGCTCGAAAGCGGTCTACGGGGAAATCCGCGACCGGCACGGCCCCCCTGAGTGCGTGCCGATCGACGAGGAATACCGCAGGGCGCCGGCGGATCTCTACGGGGTCATCAAAGTTTGCTGCGAGGACATCGGCGCCTATTACCGACGGGTTTACGGCCTCGAGTTCATTGCGCTTCGATACGCGACGATTTATGCGCCCGGTAAAGAGGTTCGTCACGGCGCCCTCTCGTTTTATGGGCAGCTGATCGAAAAGGCGCGTTCGGGAGAGACCTGGGTTCTGCCGGACGGAGGCGATCAAACAAACGATACTGTGTATGTCGGCGATGTTGCACGGTCGATCGGGCTGGCTCTCACTGCCGAGCCCGGCGACCGATGGGTTTTCAATATCGGATCAGGCCGAGCGTCGACGCCGCGGGAATTTCTCGATGCTCTCGCAAAGCTCTTTCCCAATCACCATATACGGTTGGGCCGGGGACCGAGCCAGCTGGGGCGGAAAAAACCGAGCTTCTGCGTTTTCGACATTGCCGCGGCGAGACAGTACCTCGGCTATGAGCCGGTTTACGACGTGGAGAAGGGTGTGCGCGATTATGTCGCCACGCTAGAGCGACTTGGGCGGTGAAACGGGAGTTCAAGGTCGAGGCTCAGCCTTGAGGCTTGAACACTCGAACGCTGCTCGACTGGAATGCGGCAGATGAGCTGACTGGAGGAAAACGATGGCTGATCAAAGCGGCGAAATCTGGGCGGCGGGCATCGGTAGAAAGAGCCGCGCGGAATACGGCTCCGATTTAATCGTCGAGGTGCTGCGCGAACTGGGAATACGCTACGTGGCGCTCAACCCGGGCGCGAGCTACCGCGGCCTGCACGATTCACTCGTCAACTTTGAGTCGGGCGGAGGGCCCGAGATCATTCTCTGCACTCACGAGGAGATCGCGGTGGCGCTCGCCAACGGCTACGCGCGCGCGACCGGCGAACCGATGGCCACCGGGCTCCACAACATCGTCGGCCTGCAACACGCCAGCATGGCGATCTTCAATGCATGGTGCGATCGCACGCCGATTCTGAACCTCGGCGGCGGCGGCCCGCAGAACACGGCGAACCGCCGTTCGACCGATTGGGTCCATACCGCTCTCGTGCAAGGCAACATGGTGCGGGAGTTCGTGAAGTACGACGACCAGCCGAGCAGTGTCGAAGCGCTAGCGGAATCGCTCCTGAAGGCCTACCGGATTGCCACCACCGAGCCGAAGGGACCCGTGTACGTCTGTTTCGATACCGATGTCCAGGAGCAAAAGATCACAAGTCCAATGATCGTCCCAGACGCGGCGCTCTTCCGCGCACCAGCGGCACCGGCGCCCCATCCCGAAGCATTACAGCGGGCGGCGGAACTCCTGGCCGGCGCCGAATGGCCGGTAATCGTCGCTGGAGAGCTGGGCCGCAATCCGGCTGCGTTGCCGCTGCTCCTCGACGTCGCCGAATTCCTGGGCGCCCCCGTGATCGATGCGGACGGACGCTACGCTTTTCCGAGCACGCATCCGCTTAACCTCACGACTGCGCGCGAACAGGCTTTACGTGACGCGGACGTGGTGCTTGCGCTCGACGTTCCAAGCCTCGGCGTGCCGCTAGGCCCCTCGGTGCGCGAGCGCGGCAATTTCGTCCCCGCCGTCAAGCCTTCGACCAGGATCATTCACATCACGCTTCTCGACCTGGAGCGGCAGAGTTGGGTGAGCGACGCCATGTGGCTTCTTCCGGTTGTCTTGCCGATCGCGGCGGATAGCGCCGTCGCACTTTCGCAGCTTCTCTCGGAGCTGCGCCGTCGCGGCGCCGGCGATCGCATTGGAAGGCGGCGCGACAGAGTAGAGGCGCTTTATCGGGAAGCGCGGCGGAAGAGCCAAGAGTGGATCGAAAAGACCTGGGATGAAAGGCCGATTTCACAGGCCCGGCTGTTCGGCGAGCTCAACAACCGCGTGCAGCGGCGGTCGTGGGCGCTCGTTTCGGCGCACGGGCGGCGCTGGCGCGAAGTCCTGCAGGTAACCGAGCCGGCGCACGGGATCGGCGGCGGCCGTGGGGGAGGCGTCGGTTACGGCTTGCCCTCTTCGATCGGCGCGGCGCTCGGCTTCAAGGGCACCGGCCGGCTTTGCGTGGGCATCATCGGGGACGGTGATTTTCTCATGACGTCGAACGCGCTATGGACTGCAGCCAAGTATGAGATCCCGCTCCTGGTGGTCGTTCTTAACAACCGGTCTTACTACAACGATGAGGAACATCAGGAACGGATGGCGCGCTGGCGCCAACGAGCGGTAGAAAACAAAGGAATCGGTATCAGAATCGAGGATCCGGCGCCGGACATCGCCGCGATCGCTCGCGCCTTGAACGTGGCGGGCTTGGGGCCGATCAGCGAACCCGGTGATCTGGGGCCGGCGCTCGACCAGGCGATCGAAGTGGTTGAAAGCGGAAAACCGGCGCTAGTCGATGTGATCACCCAGCCGAGGTAGCGCGGCAAGCGAGGTTAAGATTGCGGTGGTTGACGCTCACCGCGTGCGCAAGGCTCAGCCTTGGCTTTAGCGCGAAGTCGCCGGCGCGGCTCTCCGAAGCGCTTCTCGCCGCCTTTTTTCGACTTCGATGTCGATTTGACGCGAGCGTTCGGCGGTGTATTTGAGCCGTTCCTTTTCCTGCGTCAAGACTTCGCGCTCGCGAATCAACGCCCGCTTCTCCTCGATCAGCCGCTGTTTCTCCTCGGCGATTTTTTGTTTTTCGTCAACCACCTTCTGATGTTCCTCGAGCACCTGGATCCACGCCTTGGCTTGTTCCGCGTAAGGACTTTCCGGGTGTTCGTCAACCAACTTTCTAAAGGAAGCGAGCGCGCGCGCATGGTTTCGCCGCGGGTTGAGGGAGGTCGCGGATAGCATTCCCATATTGAAGAGCGCGAGATCGGGCGCGCCTTTACGCTCGGAAAGGATCTTTTGATTTTCCAGGTACGCCGCTTCAAAGTTGCCTTCGACCGCGAGCGTTTTCGCTCGCGCGAAGGAGTCGGGCGGCGGCTTACTTTCAACCGTGCGGCCCGGTTCGAACGTGCTCGTGCACGCGCTTGAAAAACACAGAAGCAGGGTGGCTGTGGTCGAAGTAAACCGGCTATGCCTGCGAGTGGAGGAAGGGCTGGATTTCCGACCGTTCACCGTTTTTCTCCTTTCCAGATGCTGCGCGGGGCGGACGCTTTGAGCCCGCTCCAGAAAGCAACCGGCCAGTCGCGCGCGCGCGTCAGCGCGGATTGAACGGCTAACGTAAACACCGGCGTCGCGCTCGCGGGACTGGGCGAAACGCTTTCCGCTCCAGGAGCCGGCTCCTCCCACGATGCGGTCAGGTTCGAACAATCCACGATGAGCCGCTCGATTTCTGCGCTCAGGGTGTCGATTTGCTTTGACTGCTCATGGTTCAGCCGCTGTCCGGCTTGTTCTTTGAGGTAGTCGAGTCTCTTTCTCACGGAGACGAGCTGTGTGAGATGGCGGTTGCGAATCGCGCGGGCGAATGCCGCCTGGGACCGGGCGACCTCCTGCAGCCGCCTCCGGCTATCTTCCAGGGCCCGGGCAAGGTCGTAAACCTCGGGCAGATTCGACCACCGCGACAAGCCGGTCAATTCGGACTCAGGGTTCTCGACAACTCGTTTCAATTCCGTCAGCGGGTCCGCGATGCTCCGACTCATGAGAAACGAAGCCGCCAAGCCAAGAGCCAGCAGAGCCACCATGAACGCGATCGCGAGATTGCGCGCGCGGTGAGCGGCGCTGGCGACCGCCCCGAGCTTTTGCTGCAGCTCGTCTTGTAGGTGGGTCTTGAGGCTCACCAACTCGCCGAGGATCGTATC
>DATMBL010000297.1:0-7910 GCA_035559295.1 Candidatus Eiseniibacteriota bacterium | reverse complement strand
CCACACCGAAGTTCGTTTTCTCGACGAGTCGATTCCGGTCTTGTCGAAGGTGTTGGCGCTCGACCTCATCGAGCGGCGCGACCGCCAAGCGGTGCTGCAACACCCCAACACCGGCTGGAAGCTGATCGTCCATGAAGGCGGCGCCGAGGTTAAAGACAAGCCCGAGCGCAACCACTACGGGGTGCGGGTTTCGAACAACCAAGAAGTTGACCATGCTTATCACTTCCTGCTCGCCCACAAAGAAGAACTGGGGCTCAAAAAAGTCGTCAAGCGCCGGGAACGCGACGGCTCCTATTCGATGTTTTTGGTCGAGCCCGGCGGCAACTACTGGGAGATTGAATCCTACGAAAACCGACACAAGGCCGGCCTGCCGGCGCACATCGCCTTTCCCTGGAAAACCAGTCTCACCGAGGAGAGGCTCCCGGGATGCGGCTATATTCCGCAGGCGATGACCCACGGCACGATCGAATGCACCGATCTGGCCCGGTCGGTAAAATTCTACACCGACGCTCTCGGCCTCGACGTCATCACCCACGTGCCGACGATCCGGCCGCACGATATCAAGCACCCTGCGACGCCCTGGTACGTGGTGAGCTTGCAAGTGCCGCCCAAAAACAAACACGATTTAACGCCGCTCCAGCGCTACGCGATTTCGGTGGCATCGCCGGCGGCGCTCGCCGAGGCGCATCGTGAGATCAAGGAGCGCGCCGAAGAATTCGCCGTTACGTCGATCGGCGAGATCAAAGCAACCGCCCAAGGCGAGTCTTTTTTGCTTTGCGACCTCGACCGCAACTGGTGGGAGATCGCATACGAAAGAATTGGAGTACCGGGAGATTGAAGCCATGGACGTGAATTATTTCAATGCCGGCAAAACCTGCCTGCTTTTCTTCGACCTGCTCAACGTCTACTACCACGGCGCCTCGGAACAAACCAAAAAGCGCATGAAGCCGGTGGTCGATAACGCGGTCAGGCTGATGCAGGCGGCGCGCGAGAAAAAAATCATGATCGCCTACGCCATGGCCAACCATCGCCCTGACGGCCAAAGCCGCAGCCGGGTCATCACCGACACCGACATGCGGCTTCGCCCCTGGCCCAACGACGACTGCGATCCGCCGGTGCACGGCGCCACCGAAGGATCATGGGAGCAAAAAGTGATCGAGGAGATCGCGCCGCGCCCCGAAGACTATATCGTTCCTAAATACCGCTGGAGCACTTTTCACCAGACTTACTTCGACCTCGCGCTGCGCTCCCGGGGCATCGACACGATCATCATCTCCGGCGGCGCGGTGGATATCGGCGTGGCCTCCACCGTTTACTCGGCGCGCGACCACGACTACAACGTGATCGTCGTGCGCGACGCCTGCAGCAACTCTCACGAAGATTCCATGGCGGCCTTCATGAACACCGTCTTTCCCCGGATGGCGCGGGTGAGGACCACCGAACAGGTCCTCGCCATGATCGAAGGCACAAAAAAGTAGCCGCCCTCAACCGGCCCTAGCTCAAGCCTATTCGATTTGGTAAGAGGGTTGCGGGACCCCTCTATGCCAAAGGTCTTAGTGATCGAAAGGACGGGCGCGATCCAATCGCTGCTCAAAGAGCGGTTTTCCCCTGACCGCGCTTTCGTCGTCGCCGTCCCCGAGATCGAAATCGCCATGGAGGAATTCAACCGCTCCGCGTACGACGTGCTCATCTGGAACGCCGCCGGATCGAAAACCGAGCAAACCAAGGGTCTGGAATTCCTCGACCTCGTCACCAAAGATTCCAACCGAACCTATGTGATCGTTGTAGCGACGGCTCAAGGCGGATCCTTGCCGCTCGACCGCCTGCGAGCCTTCGCCCATCGCACCATCAGCCCACCCGTCGATGAAGGCGAGATCTGCGCGGTGGTCACCGAGGCTTTGGATCAGCAAATAGCCCGCGCCGTTTGGCGGCCTGCCCAGGATTCGGCGATCCCGCTGATTTTGGAGGGCATGCTCGGAGTCAGCCTGCCCATGCGAGAAGTCTTTCAGCGGGTTTTGGAGGCGGCCTCGGAGGACATCTCCGTGCTCATCACCGGCGAGACCGGCACGGGCAAAGACATGGTCGCCTCGGCCATTCACCGGCGAAGCAGGCGCAAGGACGGTCCCTATGTCGCGGTCAATACCGGCGCCATTTCCTCGGAGTTGGTCGCGAGCGAACTCTTTGGTCATGAAAAAGGCGCCTACACCGGCGCCACAGAGACCATCAAAGGACGCTTCGAAGAAGCCCACGGTGGCACTATCTTCCTCGACGAAATCAGCACCATCAATGATAAGACGCAGGTCAGTCTGCTCCGAGTGCTCGAGAATAAAACCTTTCGGCGCGTCGGCGGCGAAAAGGACATCTGTACCGATGTCCGGGTGATCGCGGCGACCAACGAGAACCTCGAAGAGCTGGTGCAACAGAAAAGGTTCAGAGAAGATCTCTTCTACCGGCTCGAGGTTTTTCATATCCACGTGCCGGCTCTGCGCGAGCGCCCTGGAGGCGTGACGCTCCTGACCAATCACTTCGTGCCGTACTTCAATGCCGTCTACAAGAAAAACCTCCGCAGCGTTGCTCCGGAAACGTGGCACTGCTTGCGGAGTTATTCCTGGCCCGGCAACGTGCGGGAGCTAAAAAATGTCATTCAACGCGCCGTCCTGATGGCCAAGGGGGAAGAGTTCACCCCGGATCTTCTCCCCATGCGGATTAGAGCCGCCGGCGCCCTGGAGAGCAGCCCGCCTTTGCATCGGTTTCCGATTCATCCCGGCATGACGCTCGAGGCGGTGGAAAAAGAATTCATCCTGATGACGCTTGATGCGACCCGGGGCAACAAGAAGGAGGCGGCCGAAAAACTCGGTATCAGCCGCCGCGCCCTGTACGACAAGCTCAAAAAGCACGGCCTCTGCGTTTAGAAAGCCGGCGGCGCTCGCCGTCGACGGCGGCTTTTCTCCCGCTGTGAAGTTTACCGTATACCCCCCCGAAGGGCGTGTAGTTTTCCGCACACCTCGGTCCCTTTTAGTCCAACCCGCCGCCAGCTTTCGGTAGCGAAATCATCGGGTTAACCCTTCTCGGCGACACGGTCTTGGTTGGCATCGGCATTGCCTCGGAGCGCCATTGCTGGGCTCCCGCGCCGACCGATGGCTTACGACTCCCCGCATCCTCAGCGGAGCGACAGGCGTTTGTCTCTGGTGCTCGGAACGTGGCGTGTCGACTTGCGAAGGCCTTGCTTGTAGGTGCGGAGCGGTCCGGTGAAGTCGCGCGGTGGCTCACCCGTGCGGGCTGTGCCGTGACCAGGGTCGCCGACGGCGCCGCGGCGCTCTCCAGGGCGCGTCGCGAAGTCTTCGACCTCGCGATCATCGTTTCGACGGGCGAAACGATGGATCTGCTGGAGACCCTGTTCAACCTAAGCGACATCAACGGTTCAATGGAAATCGTCATCGTCATGGATCACGCAAACGTGACCGCCGGCCTGATCGGCCAAATCACGGCCAACGTTCGTAACACGACTATCGTCAACCTACACGGGCTCGAAGTCCTGCTTGAATTGCCGCGGGGCGCGAGCCTGCGAGGAGGAGGACCATGAAAACCAGAGTCGTCCCTATCGGGCTCATGCTTTTTATCATGCTCGCTGCTCGGGCGTCCGCCGACGATTTCTACAACGGCAAGACGATCCGTTTCGTCGTCGGGTTTGCGGCCGGCGGAGGATACGACCTTGCGGCTCGGACCGTCGCCCGGCACATGGGCAAGCACATCCCCGGGAACCCCACGATCGTAGTCGAAAACATGACGGGCGCCGGGAGTCTCATTGCGGCGAATTACACCGCGAACAGCGCCAAGCCCGACGGGTTGTTTGTCGGGGTTTGGAACAGCGCCTACGTGCTGCGCCAGGCGCTCGGCGATAAGGCTGTGCGTTTCGACCCTAGGAAGTTGGGTTGGATCGGAGCACCGACCAAGGGCACACCCTATTGCGCGATCATGGCCCACACCGGGTTGAAGTCGTTGAAGGATATCCTCGCCGCCAATCGCGAGCTAAAGATGGGCTCGACGGGGCCCGGCTCGACCTACGACGACCTGCCCCAGATTCTCAACCGGACCATCGGCACGAAGTTCAAAGTCATCAGCGGCTATGAGGGTACCGGTCCGATTCTGGTAGCGATGCGAAGAAAGGAGATCGACGGCGGCTGTTGGACCTGGGAATCGGCGCGGACCACAGCCAGGCCCATGCTCGATGCCGGCGGTGAAGACAGGTTGATTCCGTTCCTCATCCACCGCCGGGAGCCGGACCCGGAAGTGAGGGACGCGCCGCTCATCCCGGAGATCATCAAAGGAGAGGACAATCTTTCCGCGTATCGAACATGGGTTGGCACCTACGAGTTTCAACGGCCCTTCACGGTTCCACCGGGCACGCCAAAAGAAAGACTGCAACTGCTGCGCAAGGCTTTTGCCGAGACGATGAAAGACCCGGCGTTTATCGCCGAAGCGGAGAAAGTCAAGCTGGAGGTAACCCATGTATCGGGTGAAGAGATCGAAAACTATGTGAATCAAATCCTCTCGATTACCCCCAAAGCGAAGGAGCTTTTGGATTTCCTCATGGTCCAACCGAAGAAAGACGGAGCGAAATGAACGCGGGCTCCAGGCAGCAATAGCCAGCCGAGAGGAGGGTATCATGAAGACGAAGCGTTGCTCGCCTGTCGCCATCGCCGCCGCGATCTTCGGTATCGGCGGTGGCCTCGCGTTCCCGGCGCCATCTTCCGCCGACGACTTTTACAAGGGAAAGACGATCCGCTTCGTCGTCGGCTTGGCGCCCGGCGGCGGCTACGACCTCGCCGCGCGCACCGTGGCGCGCCACATGGGCAAGCACATCCCCGGCAACCCCGACATCATCGTCGAGAACATGACCGGCGCGGGGAGCACGAGGGCTGCAAACTACACCTACAACAGCGCGAAACCGGACGGCTTGTTCGTCGGCATATGGAACAGCGCGCTGGTTCTGCGTCAGGCGCTCGGGGACAAGGCCATGCGGTTTGACGCGCGCAAATTCGGTTGGATCGGCGCTCCAACCGTGGGCACGCCGCATTGCAGCATCATGGCCCACACCGGGTTGAAAACACTGAAGGATGTGCTCGCCGCGAATCGAGAGATCAAGATGGGTTCCACCGGACCGGGCTCGACCTACGACGACACGCCGCGGGTATTGAACCAGACGATAGGCACGAAGTTCAAAATCGTCAGCGGGTACGAAGGGAGCGGGCCCATTTACGTGGCGATGAGAAGGAAAGAAATCGACGGCGGTTGTTGGGGATGGGAGTCGGCGCGGACCACAGCCAGAGCGCTGCTCGACGCCGAAGGCGATGAAAAGCTGATTCCTTTCGTGATCCACCGTCGGGAGCCGGACCCGGAAGTCAAAGACCTGCCGCTGATTCCGGATCTCATCAAGGGCGCCGACAACATTTCCGCTTACAACACCTGGGTGGGAACTTATGAGTTTCAGCGTCCTTTTATGGTTCCGCCGGGCACGCCGAAGGAGCGACTCCAGATCCTGCGCAAAGCCTTCGCCGACACGATGAAGGACCCCGAGTTCAGAGCTGAAGCGGAAAAAGCCAAATTGGAAATCACGTACGTCTCGGGTGAAGAGATCGACAAACATGTGGCCAAAATCCTCTCGGTGACTCCCAGGGCGAAAGAGCTTCTCTCCTTCCTGGTGACGCCGGCGAAATAGGCGGCCCGAGCCATGGAATATGTCGATGCGTTCTATGCTGCCCTGATCAACATTTTACCTGTCACCAGCCAAGGCCAGCAGGCGTTCTTGTTCATGCTGGTGGGGATCTTCATTGGTTTCTGGGTCGGTATTCTACCCGGCCTGGGTAGCGCGGCGACGCTCGCGCTCATGCTTCCCTTCATCTACAAAATGGACCCGACGTCGGCGTTCGCCTTTCTTCTCGGGTCCAACGCCGTTACCGCAACCACGGGAGACATCACTTCGATTCTGTTCGGCGTGCCGGGCGAGGGGACAACCGCTTCAACGATTGTCGACGGCCACCCGATGGCGAAAAAGGGAGAAGCCGGACGCGCCTTGGGCGCGGCTCTCATGAGTTCGCTCGTGGGCGCGATTTTTGGAGCGTTTGTTCTCGCCGCGGCGATTCCCATCGCCGCCCCGCTCGTGCTGTCGATCGGCTCTCCCGAGTTTTTCATGCTCGCGCTTCTCGGAATTACGTTCGTCGGCTCGTTAAGCGGCGGCAACATCGTCAAAGGCTTAACGGCCGGCGGGCTGGGACTCATCATCTCGACCGTCGGCCTCGATCCGATTCGCGGCATCCCGCGGTTCACGTTCGAGGGCGTTTTGGGGCAAGGCGCGTCGATTTTTCTGTGGGACGGTATCGATCTCGTCGCCGTCACCATCGGGCTGTTCGCCATCCCCGAGATCATCGACCTCGCCGTCAAGGGAACGAGCATCGCCCGGGAAAAAGTCGGAAAACTCGGTGGCGTGATGGAAGGGGTAAAAGACACGTTCCGCCACTGGTGGCTGGTTCTGAAATGCAGCGCCGTCGGCGCCTATGTCGGCATACTCCCGGGCGTGGGAGGCGGCACCGCGCAGTGGGTGGCGTACGCGTACGCGGTTCAGAGTTCGCCCAACAAAGAGCGCTTCGGCAAGGGCGCCGTGGAAGGAGTGCTTGGACCCGGAGCGGCCAACAACTCCACCCGTGGCGGGGATCTCATCACTACGGTTGCGTTCGGCATTCCGAGCAGCGTTTCGACAGCGATTTTGTTCGGCGCTTTCCTGATCCAGGGCATCGTCCCCGGTCCCGACATGCTCAATCCGGCCAAACACCTGACGCTGACGTTTTCGTTCGTCTGGATCATCATCGTTGCGAACATCATCACGGTCGCGATCTGCTTTCTCTTTCTCAACCAGCTCGCGAAGATCACCAACATCAGAGGCGCGCTGCTGATTCCTTTTCTTCTCCTGCTGATCTATCTCGGCGGGTTCACGGTCAAAAACAGCTTCGGCGACATGATCATGGTGCTCATTTTTGGCGCGCTCGGTTGGCTGATGGTCCAGTTCGACTGGCAGAGGCCGCCGCTCCTGGTGGGCCTGGTGTTGGGCACGATCACGGAGAGAAACTTTTGGATTTCGACCCGCGCGTATGGAACCGAGTGGCTTTTCCACCCGGGAGTGCTCATTATTGCGCTTCTCATTGTCGGCGCGATCGTCTATTCCGCCCGGCAAATTCGACGGGAAAAAAAGAAAGAGCCCGCCGCCGTGCCCGAGCCGGCCGCGGAACCCCAGATTACGATGCTCACCAATCCGGCCTACCGGCCGGTGTTTGCGCTTTTCTTCGTGGCGGTTTTTGCCTACGTCTTGCGCGAAGCCTATGTCGAAATTCGCCCCATGGAAGAACGGGCGGCTCTCTTTCCGATCGTCATCGGTATTCCGTGCTTGGCCCTGGCGCTCCTGGCCTTCGGCCAGGAACTTTTTCACGGGTTGCGGCGGGAAGAGAACAAGGGCGGTCCCGCCGAACAGCCCGCGCCCCTCGATCCGTCGATCGTCCGGCAACGCGCTCTGTCGATCGTGGGCTGGATACTCGGGTTTTTCTTCGCGATCTGGCTCTTGGGTTTCATTCTCGCGGTGCCGATCATGAGTCTCCTCTACTTTCGCCTCGCGGGCGGGGAGAAATGGTCGATCAGCGTGTCGTTGAGTCTAGCGGCCGGCGCGATTTTTTATGGCCTGTTCGATTACCTCCTCCATCTGCCCTTTCCGGAAGGTACGTTACTAACGTGGCTGCAAATCTTGGAATAGCCGTTCATCGGCATGGGCGGCCGCAGCGTTGCTTCCCCAAACGTTGTAGGCATCCCAAAGCGGCCGTAAGCCCGATATCCCGCTTTCTCACGGTTCGGAACTCCTTCGGGCT
>DATMBL010000296.1:0-2681 GCA_035559295.1 Candidatus Eiseniibacteriota bacterium | reverse complement strand
ATGTAGGGCGGGTTTTAAACCCGCCCCTACAGTGTGCGTTGCGTTAAGCAGCGTTTAATGACGCGCCTCGTGGCCTTCGAGCGCGAGGTTTTGGTAATGATGGGACTTCGATATCGGGCCGATGCCCGAGATGATCGTTTGCCAGTGCTCGCCTTCATCGTCGCTGTAAAACACTTCGCCGTCGGTTGTCCCCGCGAACAGAGCGTAGCCGCCGTTCCACACATCCATTGCCATACCTTCGATGTTACCGCGGATATGATCGGGGAGACCGGCGCTCAAAATTTCCCAGCTCCTACCGCCGTCTCGGCTGCGCGCGATCCGCGCATCCGCGGTGTGGAGCTTTCTCCAAGTCCCGGGACCGGTTTTTGCGCCGGCGACGAAGAGCAGGTCGGGGTTACTTGGATGAACGAAAAACGGATCGACATAGCCGATGCGGAAATCACGGGGCGTCAGGCTCGCCCAGCTTTCTCCGCCGTCGGAGCTCACACAGAAACCGGCGGTCACTTCGGGGCCGCAATTCGTCGTCGGCATCGTGCCGTAGACGCGCTCCGGCTGGTTCTCCGGCACAAGCACGCGGTGCGCATCTGGATTCAGGCCCGCGACCGTCTTCCAGCTCTTGCCGCCGTCGGTCGTTTTCAAAAACCCGCCCACTTCTACGGCAACGTAAATGACATCGGGATTCTGAGGATGGAACGAAATGCTCTTTACGTGAGCCTGGTGCGGCGGGCCGGGAAATGTCCATTTCTCGGCTCCCGGGACCTGGCGCAGCGCTGGAAGCTCCGTCCAACTGCCGCCGAGATCGTCGCTGTAAAACAGATGCGCGGGCTGAGTCCCGGCGTAGACCCGCGACCGGCCGTTGACCATTTGGGCTGCCAGCGAGTAGATCTCGCGTTCACCGATGCCCTGGTCCCGCCGGTTCCAGCTCTGGCCTAAATCGGGGCTCGCAAAAATTTCACAACCATAGGTACCGGCGAACAAGGTTTGGCTCGATGGTTCAAAGATCATCGCGCTGATGTGTTTTCCAGGCAGGAACGTCGCCTGGTGCTCCCAGGAGCCGTTCCGTTTGAGGAACGAAAAGATCCCTTCAACAGTGCCGACCAGCAACCTGTCGTTTGCCGATTCTCCTACGGTGAGAGATTGTCCGCCAGGCGATAGACATACGAACATGACCCGCCTCCTTTCTCGGTCGATCCGTCTGATCGGTCCGATCAGTCTGATCAGTCTTATAACGTCATCCAGGTCCAGTCAAACAAACTCCAACGCCCGGCACCCCCGTTTCTCGCAAGCTGTTGACACCCTGGTCTTCGCAAACGTATTTTACGACATGCCGAGTAGGAGCCTATCTATCATGCAGCAGTCGATCACGAGAAAGCGTCTGGCGATGATCGGGCTTTTCGTTTTCGCGCTTGCGTCGATCGCGGCGCCAAGCGCGGCGCAAGTAAAAACCCGTCTTTCGATCGCCACGGGAGGCACCGGCGGCGTTTACTACCCGCTGGGCGGCGGGCTCGCGGCGTTGCTCTCCAAACATCTGCCCGGCGTTGAAGCAACCGCAGAAGTCACGACCGCATCGGTCGATAACATGAAACTCTTGCACGCCAACAGGGTGGCGCTTGCGTTCACGCTGCCGGATAGCGCGTTAGAAGCGTATCAGGGCCAGCTAAAAGGTTTGAAGGAAAAGGTCGCAGTGCGCGCGATCGCCGCGCTCTACTCGAATTACATGCACATCGTCGCCCTCGACGGCACGGGAATCAAAACCGTGGCGGATCTCAAAGGCAAGCGCGTTTCGACCGGAGCCCCGGGGTCCGGAACGGAAATCAAAGGCCTCCGCGTCCTGGAGGCTTATGGGATAACCCCAAAGGACCTCAAGAACCAGGACCGGCTTGGCGCGACGGAATCGGCCGCGGCACTAAAGGATAGAAAGATCGATGCCTTCATTTGGGACGGCGGTTTGCCGACGGCTGCGGTGTTGGATCTCGCCGCGACGCCGGGCATCAATATCCATTTAATCCCGCACGGCGATGCGGTCGCCAAGATGGTCGGCAAATACGGGCCGCTCTACTTCGTCGGCACAATTCCGAAGGGGACGTACGGCGGCATGGAAGCGGACGTCCAGGTCGCGGCCGCAACCAATCTTCTCGCCACCCATGAGCGCGTCGATGAAGGCCTGGTTTATCAGATCACGAAACTGCTGCACGAACGCACCGCCGATTTGGTGGCGGTTCACCAGGCCGCCAAGGAGATCTCGCTGCAAAACGCGGTCAAGGGATCGCCGGTGCCGTTTCATCCCGGCGCGCTGCGGTACTACAAAGAGAAGAACATCAAGATACCCGCCAGCCAATAGCTCAAAGACAACCGAAGCAGGTCGATGAAGGCGTGTGGCACCGTGACCGGGGCAGCTCTTTTGTGCAGCCTCCTGGTCGCGACCGCCGGCGGCGCATCGATCTGCCTCGAGCTGTCGTCGGGCTCGCACCGGACGGCCTACCGTTTGCATCCGGACGATCGGCTCCGGTTGAGTTTCCATCATTCGCTTTACGGCTCCCTGGTCGAGGAACACTTCCGCGTCTCGCCGGATGGATTTCAACTTTTCGAGGCGCGCTATGCGGAACTTCGGCTCGCCGAATTTTACGGTCACGAACTCGCGACTTTCGATAACGGCTCGTGGATCGTCCGCACTGCCGCGG
>DATMBL010000295.1:0-8383 GCA_035559295.1 Candidatus Eiseniibacteriota bacterium | reverse complement strand
CGGCGGCCAGAGCTAACGGGGCAAGACAAAAATAAACGAGCTTCCCTGCTCCGCGTGGTTTTCCGCCCATATTTTGCCGCCATGAAACGTCACGATATGCTTCGCGATCGCCAGTCCGAGCCCGGTGCCGTTTTCCGATGCGCCTCCGTTGGACGACCCTTGACGAAATTTGTCGAAAATCGTCGGCAGACTCTCGGGCGGGATGCCGGGACCCGTATCGCGAACCGCGACCTCGACGGTGCCATTGACCGACCGGGCTGCAACTTTAACCTGCCCGGCTTTGGGAGTAAACTTCACCGCATTACCGATCAGGTTGCGCAGCACTTGAAGAATCCGTTCCGGATCCACCTTGACCGGAGGGAGCTCCTCGGCGATTTCCGTATCGAGTTTGATACCCTTCGCTTCCACCAGCGGCGTAATCTCGCCGACCGCTTTCTTGATCAGCGGCGCGAGGCTGGTCTTCTCGAAGCTGTAGGGCATCATGCCGGCCTCCATCTTGGAAAGGTCGAGCAGTGAATTGACCAACGCGATCAAGCGGTTGCTCTCCTCCGCCAGAATCGAGAGCAGCTTGCGTTGCTTTTCGGTGGTTTCGCCGCCGACGCCGTCGAGCAGCAGTCCGGTTCCCTCCTTGATCGACGTGAGCGGCGTGCGCAGTTCATGCGACATCGAAGCGTAAAAGTCGGTCTTCATCCGATCGAGCTTGTTGAGCCTTTCGCACATGGAGTTGAACGCCGCCGCAAGTTGACCGATTTCGGGAGGCGACGAGATCTGCAGATCGGCGCTGAAGCGTCCCTGGGCGATTTCGTGCGTCTTGTTCTTGAGAACCGAGATCGGTCGCGTGATGCTGCGCGTGATCAGAAACGACAACAACAGGATGAACCCGAGCACCACGCCCGAGATGCGGAGCGCCTCCCGCTGCGCGAGCGTCCCCGAGTCGGCGAGCCGCCTGATTTTTCGATAGGTTTCTTCCTCCCGCCGGGCCTTCCACTTCTCGAGCAGGCCCAAAACCTCGTCGGAGATTTTGTCCTTTTCGGCTTTGTACCACGCTTGTGGATAACTCTGGCCGGTTCTCAGGTGAACCGCTTCCTTGCCGAAGATGTCGAGATAGCGTTCGTAGCGCCGCTTGATTTCGGCCAGGTGCTGTTTCGCCTGCGGGTCGGCGACCGCGAGCGCCTGCTGGTAATAGCGCTCGAAATCTTCCTTGAAACGCAGGAACTGCTTGTACAGCGTTTCATCCTTGGTGATCGTGAACTTCCGCTCGTAGCGCACCTGCGACAGCAATGCGTCGGCGAGTTTCTTTTCATAGTCGAGCGCCCGATTGTCGTATTCCAAAATCGAGCGCGTGATCGCGTCGAACTCGCGCAGTTCGATGATCACGTAAACGCTGACCGCGATGACAAGGACGAAAACAACGAGGTAACCGAGAACGAGGCGGGAAAAAAGGCTCAGCCGCATTCGCGTCCTCCCCTGTGTATGGGCGCTACACCGCCTTCGGCCCGCAAAGCGCCGCCCCCGCGCTTTCCTCGCCGTCCATTACGGCCGAGAGGAGCTTTTGACCGAGCTGCTCCAGGCGCTTTTCCGCCATCCCGTAACTCATGTGGGCATGGCCCAGGTGCTTGCCGAGAACGGCGTAATCCTCCTTGAACTTCGCAAAATCGCCTTGCAGCCGGCTGAGATGCCGGACGATCTCTTTGGCGCGATCTTCGATCCTCATGCCTTTCAGCCCCAGCACGATTGCCTGCAGGTAAGCGTAAAAACTGTTGGGCGATACCGGGATCACCCGTTTGCCGAGCGCGTATTCGCTCAAGTTCTTGTCGGCCGCCGCATCGTCCTTGACGATCGTCTCGTAATAGACGTTCTCGGCCGGGACGTACATCAGCGCGAAGTCGTAGGTGCCTTCATCGGGGAGAATGTACTTACCCGCGATCGCGTCGATGTGTCTCTTGACGTCGGCGACAAACTGACGCCGGGCGCGCGATCTTTCTTCTTCCGAAGCGGCATCGCGGAATCGGCGAAAGTTATCCAGCGGGAATTTCGCGTCCACCGGCACCAACAACCCTCCAAGCTTAATTACGGCGTCGACTTTTTCGCCGCTCCGAAACCCGTACTGGAGCGCAAAGTGGCTCGACGGCAGAATCTGCGCCAGCAGGTCCTCGAGAAAGAACTCGCCCAGGCCGCCGCGGAGCTTGGGTGAACGCAGGATCTCCTGCAGCGAAGCGATGTCTTTGCCGACTTCGTAAATCCTGCGGTTGGCTTCTTCGAGGCTGCCGAGGCTCTTTTGAACGCCGGCAACGACGCGCGCCGCGTTGTCCAGGCGCTCGCCGACATTGGCTTGGGTTTTCTGGAGAACCTCGGCGCTTTCTTTGAGCCGATCGTTGACGTGCCCCAGCCAGCGGCTCAGCTGTTCCTGGACGAGCCGCGTGTGGCTCTCGAGCGCTTGCTGGAGCTGGGTCCGGAGCTGATCGACTTGCTGCTGCATCAAAAGCAGCGAAGCGGCTTGATTTTTTTCCTGAAAGAGCGCGTTCAGCCGGCGCAGGAATAGCCACAGGATCGCCCCGACGAGCAGAGAAAAACATGCGGCAAGCAGTGCGAACGTGCGAGCTTCCACGACGGCGTATCGGAAAACCGCGGACTGGCTACAGGAGTCTCAAAGCGTACTCGAGGATCTCGCTCAACTTGCGGATCTGAGTCGCTCGAATGGATCGCTCTTGGCGAGGCGAGGAAAAATAGCCGTCGAGGCTCTTTTTCAAATTCCATTCCAGCAGCTGCACACACTCTTCTATGCTCACCTTTTCCGAACGGCGTCTTCTGGCCTGGTGCAGTTCTTCGAGCTGGATAAGCCGACCCATACGAATCGCTAGGATAAAGAGCACGGCGACAACTTGTCAAGGCCTAATCGCGGCTCGGGCCGGCGCTTGGCTCCTGCTGCGTGACGCAGTGAATCCCGCCCAGTCCGGCGACCACGGCCCGGCACGAAATGCCGATCACGGCCCGCCCGGGAAACAGCTCGCGCAAGATTCCAAGCGCCTCTCGGTCGGCGGCGTCGTCAAACGTCGGCACCAGCACGGCATGGTTGGCGATGTAAAAATTGGCGTAACTCGCCGGCAGAGCGGCGCCCGCGTGGACGACCGGCTCGGGCGAGGGCAGTTTCACGACGGAAAATCGCCCGCCGGCGGCGTCGCGCGCGCTTTGCAGGCGTTCGTAGTTTTCTTGAAGCGCCTTGTAGTTTTCATCTCGGGGATCCTCGGTAACAACGCACGCGATCGTCGTCGGGTTGACAAACCGGGCAATGTCGTCGATGTGTCCGTCCGTGTCGTCGCCGGCGATCCCTCGTCCAAGCCACACGACCCGCTCGACGCCGAGCGCCTCTCCGAGGAAAGTCTCGATTGTCGCGCGGTCGAGCGCGGGATTTCGGTTTTGATTCAGCAGGCACTGTTCGGTCGTGAGGCAAATTCCGGCGCCGTTGACGTCGATCGAACCGCCCTCCAGCACGACATCGTGCTCGAACACAGGCAGGCCGAGCAGCGCAGCCAGCGCTCGCGCCACGCCGTCATCGCGGTCATAGCCCTGGTACTTGTTTCCCCAACCGTTGAAGATCCAGTCGTTGAGCGCGACCGGGTCGAGCGGCTCGCCGCGCGTGACGAACGTCGGCCCGTAATCGCGCGTCCAAACGTCCACCGTCGGAACGACCAACAGGGGGATCCGGTCCAACGGGAGGCCGGCATGGACGAGCCGCGCCTCGACATCACGCCGCATCGGCTCGTCGTTGACCAGCAGGCAAACCTCCTCGCCCGGAATCAACGCGCGGATCATCGCCAGCCAGGCGTCGCGCACGCGCTCGAGCGCCTCCGGCCAGGTTTCCCGATTATGGGGCCAGGCAAGCCAGGTCGCTCGGTGTGGCGCCCATTCGGCGGGCATGGCGTAACCCAACGAGCGCGGTGTTACCGGCTCGGCGGGAGCGCGCGCGTTTCGGCGAAACCGAGTCACCCGCGCTCCTTGTCTTCGATGAAGCGCGACTGGAGGGGCTCGTAGGCGTCGATCCGCCGGTCTCTGAGAAACGGCCAGCTCTGCCGCGTTTCGTCGATTTTGCCGAGGTCGCATCGAGCAATCACGGTTTCCTCCCGCTCCCCGCTCGCGCGCGCGATCAGCTCGCCGAGCGGGCCGGCAACGAACGAATGCCCCCAGAATCGTATTTTGCCCTCGGCGCCGACCCGGTTGACCGCGACCACGTAGACGCCGTTAGCGACCGCATGCGATCGCTGGATCAGCTCCCACGCATTCCGTTGATGGACCGCCGCGGCGCGCGGTTCGTTGGGAATCCATCCGATCGCGGTTGGATAAAAGAGGATCTGCGCGCCGGCGAGCGCGGCGAGCCGCGCGCCTTCCGGAAACCATTGATCCCAGCACACGAGCGCGCTGATTTTCGCGTAGCGGGTCTGAAAACTCGGAAAACCGAGGTCGCCGGGAGTAAAGTAGAACTTTTCGTAGTAGAGCGGATCGTCGGGTATGTGCATTTTCCGATACTTTCCCGCGAGCGCGCCGTCGGCATCGATCACCACCGCGGTGTTGTGGTAAAGGCCGGGCGAGCGTTTCTCGAAGATCGAGGCGACGATCACAATCCCGTTTTCCCGCGCCACCGCTCCGAGCGCTTCGGTACTCGGTCCCGGAATCGTTTCGGCGAGCCGGAAGTGGCGTTGATCTTCGCTCTGGCAAAAATACTGCGAGCGGAAAAGCTCCTGGAGGCAAACGATCTGCGCCCCTTTTCGCGCAGCCGACTCGATGCGCTCGATCGCCTTCTCGAGGTTCGCTTCGGGCGCTTTGCCGCAGCTCATCTGCACCAAGCCGACCGTAACCTGATCTTGGTTCTTGTTTCGCCGCGCAGCCATCTCCGATATATCTCGCGCAAAGAACGCAAAGGCCGCCAAGTTTTCAGAGCAAAATCCCACTCCTTTGCGCGCTTGGCGCTCTTGGCGCGACAAAGTCTTATCTTCCGCGAGCGCCGCTCACGCGTGCGCGCGGCAGAACTCAAGGATGCGATCGCACACTTTTTGCGTGTTCTGTTCCGGCGGCATGACGTTCCAGAACTCGGCGCGCCGGAGACACTCGCGCAGGTAGTGAGCGCCCGAAGTGGCATGCGACGGATCGTCGCCTGGAATGATCAAAGCCGGCGCGTCAATCCCGGCCAGCTCCTCAGGTTCAGCCCCCGTGGCGGTGTCACGATCGAACAGGGCGCGGCCGCTGGTCATCACGATCGCGAGATAGCGATCGGGGTTTTGGGCTGCGAAGCGCTCGGCAAAGGCCGGGTCGCGATCGATCACCGAAGCCCACGGCCCGGCTTCGGGGTCGCTCCAGAAGTTCTTGCCCGTGCGCGCTCGCTGCACCACGGCGCCGAGACCATGATCCTTGGCGAAGCCCCAATGCCGCTGGAACCGCTCGAGGCCCGTTGCTTTCCAGCGGTAGCCCCCCACGGGCCAGTGGAGAACGAGCGCCGCCGTCGCCTCCGGATAGGCCACCGCGAAGGCGAGCGCGACCGAGCATCCCATGCAGCCCCCCATGATCGTCGCCGCGCCGATGCCGAGATGATCGAGCAGCTCCTTGCCTTGACGCGCGTAGAGCGGCCAGATGAGTTTCTCGACTCGACCGCCGGAGCGCCCCGACTCGCGTCGATCGTAGACGATCAGCGTGTGCTCCGCTGCCAGCGCTTCGAGCGCATTAATGCCGGTCCACGCGCTCGCCACGCGCCACTTCTCGATTGTCGCGTCGAACCCACCGGGGGCAAACATCAGGAGCGGCGGGCCCGAGCCATGGGTTTCGTAGTAGACCTCCAATCCCGCCACGGTCGTGGTCGGCATCGCGCGTTCTCCTTTCTTCGAGCGACCGCGAAGCGCGATCGCTGGACACGGATCGGAACGAGACGTAAGATTTAGCACGGTCCGGAATTCGAAAAAAGACATTGAACGCATTGGAGCGCGAAGCCTTCATGATGCAAAAAACTCCGGGTGAACGATTCGAGGACTTGCTGCAAGTGATGGCCCGCTTGCGCGGCGAAAACGGCTGTCCCTGGGACAGAGAACAAACCCACAGGTCGCTCAAGCCGTTTCTTACCGAGGAAAGCTACGAGCTGCTCGAGGCGATCGATCGGGAAGACAGCGACAAGATCCGCGAAGAGCTGGGGGATGTCCTGCATCAAATCGTCTTTCACGCCCAGATCGCCGCCGAAGCCGGCGCGTTTGACGCGGCCGACGTGATCGCCGCGCTCACCGAGAAAATGATCCGGCGCCATCCGCACGTATTTTCCGGGGCCGCCGAGAAGGACTCGGGCGCCGTCATCAAAAGATGGGCCGAACTCAAGGCCAGGGAGCGGGGACCGGACGAACCGCAATCGGCGCTCGGCCAGCTTCCCAAATCGATGCCCGCTCTGGCGCGCGCCCAAGCGGTCGCGGAACGGGCTTCCCGCGTCGGCTTTGACTGGGCGTCGATCGATCCCGTGTGGGAAAAGGTCGAAGAAGAGCTCGGCGAGCTGAAGCGGGCGTGCGCTTCCGGGTCGCAAGAGCGGGCGCGCGCAGAGATCGGCGATCTCCTTTTTTCGCTCGTGAATCTCGCCCGTTTCCTCGACGTTTCCGCCGAAGACGCTCTGAGCCGGACGATCGAGCGCTTCCTCGCGCGCTTCAGCTATATCGAGAGCAAACTCCAGGAGCGCGGTAAAACGCCGACCACCTCCTCGGTCGAGGAGATGGAAACGTTATGGCAGGAAGCGAAGCGGATCGAAACCGGCATCGAGACATGAACCGGCAACCGATCGTCATTCTCGATGCCGCGACGTTCGGCGACGCGCCGCTTGCGATCTTTGCGGAGCGCTGGAACTGCGCGATTCATCAAGTCACCGCGCCCGCCGATTTGCGCGCGCGTTTGAAAGCCCGGGCGGTCGCGATCACGAACAAGGTGCCCATCGATCGCGCGGTGCTCGCTTCGCCCGAGGCGCGCGATCTCAAGCTCATTGTCGTGGCCGCTACGGGCACCGACATCATCGACCGGGATGCCGCCAAAGAGTTCGGCGTGCGGGTGTGCAACGTCCCGGGATACGCGGCGCAATCGGTCGCGCAGTTTACCATTGCGCTCATGCTGGAACTGGCCACTCGGGTCGGCAAGTATGCCGAGAGCGTGCGCTCCGGCAGGTGGCAACAGAGTCCGATCTTCACCGTTCTCGATTATCCCACGATCGAACTCAGCGGTAAGAAACTCGGCGTGGTCGGCTACGGCAATATCGGCCGGATCGTTGCGCGGATCGCACGCAGCCTCGGGCTGGAGATCATGATCGCAGCGCGCGCCGGGGCACCGCCTCCTCCGGAGCGCGTCCCGCTCGAGAGCCTGCTTGCGGCAGCGGATATTGTGACGCTCCATTGCCCGCTCACGCCGGAGACGAAAAACCTCATCGACGAGCGGCGGCTATCGCTCATGAAACCGGGCGCGTTTTTGATCAACACCGCGCGGGGCGCGCTGGTCGATGAGGCGGCGTTGATCCGCGCTTTGCGCGCGCGCCGGTTGGGCGGCGCCGCGCTCGACGTTATTTCGAGCGAGCCGCCGCCGGCCGGCCACCCGATCATCGAAGCCGCGCGCGAGCTGGAGAATCTCGTGGTCACGCCCCACACGGCGTGGAGCGCGCGCGAATCGAGAGAGCGGTTGCTCGACGAGGTCGCCGGCAACATCGAAGCTTTTTTTGCGGGAACTCCCCGGAATGTGGTGGTCTAAAGCGAAAGCTCGTTCAAAGTTCAACAGTTCAATGTCCGTCTACCCTCCTTGAACCTTGAACCCCTTGAACCTTGAACGCTTTATTTAAAAAGGAATGTCGTCGTCGAGCGGCGGCGCGCCGGCGACCCCCAGGTCCTCGGCTGCGCTCGGTTCGGCTTCCGGCGCGATCCGGGTGCCACCGCCCCCGCCGAGAAAGCGAATCCTCTGGGCCACGATCTCGGTGACGTAGCGTTTATTGCCGTTCTTATCATCGTAGCTACGGCTACGGATGCTGCCCTCGACAAAGACCTGCCGTCCTTTGGCCAGATACTGGCCGCAGGTCTCGCCTTGCTTGCCCCACACGATGATGTTGTGCCATTCGGTGCGCTCCTGCCGGTTCCCATCCATATCCGTCCAGACTTCGGATGTGGCAATCGGAAACCGCGCTACGGCACGACCGCTATTGGTAAAACGCACCTCGGGGTCTTTACCCAGATTTCCGATTAAAATGACCTTGTTGACCGACATGAAACCTCCACGTTCACACTGAAACCGGCGGAAAAACGGTCGGTGGAAAAACCGACTCAACTTAGCTCCGCACTGCCACAGAGTCAACAAAAATCGCTTCACGCGCTTGAACAGCGACCCGTCACCT
>DATMBL010000294.1:0-13042 GCA_035559295.1 Candidatus Eiseniibacteriota bacterium | reverse complement strand
CGAGTGGGCTCGCCCGAACGGGCTCGACGAGCCGGTCCTGCGGCACAAGGCCGCTTACCTGAACGTTCCGTTCTTCTTGGTCCGAGCCGCCCTGTACTTTGCCTTATGGATCGGGCCCGCATGGCTCATGAGTCGGTGGTCCGACCGCCATGATGCGACCGGCGATCAACGATGGATTAACCGCCTGCGCTTGCTTAGCGGGCCGGGGCTGGTCGTCTACGTTCTCACGATCACGTTCGCCTCGATCGACTGGCTCATGTCGCTCGAGCCGCGCTGGTACTCGACGATTTACGGCGTGCATTTCCTCGGCGGCCATGCGCTCTCGGCATTCGCGTTCGCCATATTGTTCGCGGGCATTCTCGCGCGGCGAGAGCCGCTTTCGGGGGTTGTCACGACCGCGCGTTTGTTCGATCTCGGCAATCTTCTTCTGGCGTTTGTCATGCTCTGGGCTTATTTCTCCTTCTCCCAGTGGCTGATCATCTGGTCGGGAAACCTACCCGAAGAGATCCTCTGGTACACACGCAGAAACAGCGGCGGCTGGGAATGGGTGGCCCGAGCGCTGATCGTGTTCAATTTCTTTCTGCCTTTTCTCCTCTTGCTTTCGCGCGCCACCAAGCGCCGACCGGCGTTTCTCGCCGCGGTAGCCGGCGGGGTGGTCATGATGCGATTGATCGATGTTTTCTGGTATGTCGCTCCGGCGTTTCACCCCGGCGCCTTTACGATTCATTGGATGGATATCCTGGCACCGGCAGGTATCGGCGGCATCTGGGCGGCCGCCTTTCTGCGCGAGCTGCGTCGAGTTCCGTTGTTGCCGCTGCATGCTCCGTACGAGCGCGAGGTCCCGGAACATGTCCGAGCATGATCACGTTCCGCCGCGCGACAATCCGGAAGTCGCTCACGAGCGGAGCGACGTCAACATCCAGCTGGTTCTCGTCTTCGGCGGTGCTCTCCTGGCCGTGGCGCTCGTGGTCCACATCGCGCTTTATGGACTGCTCGAATACTACAATCGTGGGGCCGGGCGAGCTCCGGCCGCGGCGAGCGCTCCCGCTCCGCTCGACGAGCCTCCTCCGGAGCCGCGGCTCCAGGTTGCGCCCCGAGCCGATCTGGCTCGGATGCGGGCTGCAGAAGAGAAGGAGCTAGAGACCTATGGTTGGGTGGATCGAGACAAGCAGGTCGTCCGGATCCCGATCGACCGGGCGATGCAGCTGCTCGCTGAACGGGGCTTGCCGGCGCGCAAGGACGCCGGCGGCGTTAAAGCAGGGGGACAGTTGCAAGGCGAAAGCAGATAAGATCGGCATCTTCGTTGAACCTACTGCGATGCAGTGGACGTTGCTTTTGTTGTTTTGGATTCTGGCGCCGGCGCCGGCCGCCACCGCGCACGATCAAGAACCGTCGAGCCCGCCGAGCGCCGCGGAGATCGCCGACAATGTCGCGATCGAGCAGCGCCTCAACGCCGAGGTTCCGCCGGACCTCACCTTTACCGATGAAACCGGTCAGCCGGTGACCTTGGGTCGCTACTTCGACGGCAAGCCTGTGTTGCTCGCGCTCGTTTACTTCGATTGCCCGCAGCTCTGCCCGATGGTTCTCGACGGCCTGGCGAGGAGCCTTCGCCCGCTCGCTTTAAAGGCCGGCGCCGATTATCGCGTGGTGGCGATCAGTATCGATCCCGATGAAACGGCGGATCTCGCCCGCAGCAAAAAGCAAAGCCTCATGGCGCGATCACACCTCGAACCGGCCGGTTGGCATTTTTTAACCGGAGATCGAGCGGCGATCGACGCCGTGGCGCAAACCGTGGGATTTCGTTACCTCGCGAACAGCAAAGCGGAACGGGATCGCTACATTCACGCGAGCGGCGCAATCGTGCTGACTCCGGAGGGCAAGGTTTCCCGCTATCTCTACGGTTTCGACTACCCCCCGCGCGACCTTCGCCTCGCGCTCATCGAAGCGTCCGGTAGCCGGATCGGTTCGCCGGTCGATCAGCTCCTGCTGCTTTGCTACCAATACGATCCCGCGCAGGGAAAATATACGCTCTCGATCCTCAATCTTCTCCGAGCCTCGGGCGCGGCAACGGCGCTCGGGCTGGCGGCGCTGGTCGTGCTTATGGTCCGCCGTGAGCGCCATGCCGGGCGCGTTCGCGTCCCGTCCGGGGGGAGGTCGCGATAGTGGACGCCCTTTTCCAACTGTTCCCCGAACAGGCTTCGACGATCGCGCCGCGGGTCGATGCGCTTTACTTTTATCTCGTCGCCATCAGCGTCTTTTTTTCGGCTCTTATTTTCACGCTCGTCATTTACTTTGCCGTCAAGTACCGCCGGCGTTCGGAGAACGAGCCTCCGCCGCCGTTGATTCCGGACAGCCTGGCCCTGGAGATCATCTGGATCGTTATCCCGCTCGCGCTCGCGCTGATCGCGTTTTTCTGGGGCGCGCGCGTCTACTATGCGATGGCCCGCCCGCCCGATGATGCCCTCGAAGTTTTCGTCGTTGGCCGCCAGTGGATGTGGAAGTTTCAACACCCGGACGGGCAACGCGAGATCAACGAGTTGCACGTCCCGCGTGGGCGGCCGGTCAAGCTGACGCTCGCCAGCGAGGATGTGATCCACAGTTTTTTTGTTCCCGCGTTCCGCGTGAAGCACGATGTTATCCCCGGCATTTACACGACCGTCTGGTTCGAAGCCACGAAAACCGGCTCCTTTCATCTTTTTTGCGCCGAATATTGCGGCACGCAGCATTCCGGGATGATCGGCCGGGTGGTCGTTCTCGAACCCGACCAGTACGAGGCGTGGCTTGGCGGATTGACGGCGGGCCCGCCGGCGACGGCAGCACTCGGAAAACCCGCCGACGCCGCTACGGGATCGCCGGCCGCAAGGGGCCAACAACTCTTTCAATCCCTGGGATGCGAGGTTTGTCACCAGATGGAGCGGCAGGGCATCGGGCCCGTGCTCACGGGGCTTTTCGGAACGAAGGTGCGGCTGCAGAGCGGCGAGACGGTGACAGCCGACGAAAACTACATTCGTGAATCGATCCTCAACCCCCAGGCGAAAATCACCGCCGGCTTTCAGCCGCTGATGCCGCCGTTTCAGGGCCGGATCAACGAAGACGAGATGATTCAGCTGATTGCATACATAAAATCGCTTGGAGGACAAAAGACCAACTGAAACTCGGTTCAACCAGTTCAATTGCTGCGCTCGGCTCGACCGCTTCGCTCCGTTCGAACGGTTCCAACTCCGATCCGAACCGGCTTGGACAGTTTGAACGGCACAATGCCATGAAAGCAGAAAAACTAGACATTCCGCTTCAACCGCGCATCCATTACCTGAACGTCAATTACGGCATCAAGTCGTGGTTGCTCACCACCGATCACAAGCGTATCGCGCTCTTGTACCTCGGGTCGATCACCTTCATGTTCTTCATCGGGGGAGCCGCGGCCGTCCTGTTCCGGCTCGAATTGATGACCCCTCCGGGGGATCTGGTCATTTCAGAGACGTATAACAAGCTCTTCAGCCTTCACGGGATCGTCATGGTTTTCTTCTTTTTGATCCCCTCCATCCCCGCCACGCTCGGGAACTTCCTGGTGCCCATGATGATCGGCGCGCGCGATTTGGCGTTCCCGCGGCTCAACCTGGCGAGCTGGTATCTTTTCGTGGCCGGCGCGTTGTTCACCCTCGGGGCGATTCTCGCCGGCGGGGTCGACACGGGATGGACGTTCTACACGCCCTACAGCAGCGTCTATAGCAACACGTTCGTGGTGGCGACGATCGTCGGCGTTTTCATCGCCGGGTTTTCGAGCATACTCACGGCGTTGAACTTCATTGTCACGATCCACACGATGCGGGCGCCAGGCCTCACCTGGTTTCGCTTGCCGCTGTTTATCTGGGCCCATTATGCCACGAGTCTGATCATCATCCTCGGCACTCCGGTCGTGGCGATCACGCTTACCCTGGTCGTGTTGGAGCGCGTTTTCCGCCTCGGCATTTTCAATCCGGCGCTCGGCGGCGATCCGATACTTTTCCAGCACCTTTTTTGGTTTTACTCCCATCCCGCGGTTTACATCATGATCTTGCCGGCGATGGGCGTGATCAGCGAAGTGGTGACGTGCTTCTCCCGAAAAAGGATTTTTAGCTATCGATTCGTCGCGTTCGCGAGCGTCGCAATCGCCGTTCTCGGTTTTCTCGTCTGGGGCCATCACATGTTCGTCAGCGGCCAGTCGGTGTACGCCAGTATGATCTTCTCGTTGCTGAGCATGCTCGTGGCCATTCCGTCGGCGGTAAAAGTCTTCAACTGGACCGCCACGCTCTACAAGGGTTCCGTCATTTATCAAACCCCGCTGCTCTACGGGCTTGGCTTCATCGGGCTGTTTACGATCGGCGGCCTCACGGGAATATTCCTCGCGAGCCTGGGGCTCGACGTCCACGTGCACGACACCTATTTCGTGGTCGCGCACTTCCACTACATCATGGTCGGCGGCGCTTTGATGGGTTATCTGGGCGGGCTCCATTACTGGTGGCCCAAGATATCGGGCAAAGTTTATCCCGAGGGTTGGGCCAAATTCGCCGCGCTCGTGGTTTTCATCGGCTTCAACCTGACGTTCTTCCCCCAATTCGTTCTCGGCTATTTGGGCATGCCGCGCCGCTATCACGCCTACCCCGATGAGTTTCAGGTCTTGAACGTGATGTCGTCGGCGGGCGCATCGATTCTTGGCGTCGGTTACATCATTCCTATGATCTATCTCATTTGGTCGATGCGCTACGGCAAAGCGGCCGGGCCCAATCCGTGGGACTCGCCGGGACTCGAGTGGCAAACGCCTTCGCCCCCGCCGACGGATAACTTCGAAAGGACGCCGACCGTTACCCGCGACGTGTATGATTACGGAGAGAGAGGCCGTGGCTGAAACACCCGGAGCGGTGGCGCATCAGTTCGACGATTTCGCCCAGCAGCACGAGGCGTCCACGCTCGGCATGTGGACGTTTCTCGTTACCGAGATCATGTTCTTTGGCGGGATGTTCCTCGGGTACGCGATCTACCGGAGCGCTTATGCCGAAGTATTCGGCCACGCGAGCAACCATCTCGACATCGTTCTCGGCACGGTCAACACCGCGGTTTTGATCGCCAGCAGCCTCACCGTTGCGCTGGCGGTGCACGCGGCCCAGGAAAGCAAGCGCAGGGCGCTCTTGTTTTTCCTTGCGCTCACCGTCGTTCTCGGCCTGGTGTTTCTCGGCATCAAGTTCACCGAGTACTACCATAAGTACGAGGAGAACTTGATTCCGGGTTGGAGGTTTCAGTACCCCGAGGGGAACGCCCATCATGCCGCGATCTTCTTTTCGTTTTACTTTGCCATGACGGGGATGCACGCGCTCCACATGATCATTGGAATCGGCATGTTTCTCGTGCTCGGCGTCGCCGCGTGGAAGGGGAGGTATTCGGCGGTCTATTACACGCCGGTCGAACTGGCGGGGCTGTACTGGCACTTCGTCGATATTGTTTGGATTTTCCTATTCCCGTTATTCTACTTGCTCGGGCGACACTCATGATACCGACCAGGGTTTACGTCGCGGTGTTTTTCGCCCTGCTGGTCCTGACCGCAGTCACAACCGCGGTCTCATTCGTCGATCTCGGGGGCCCGTTCAATGTCATCACCGCCGTCACGATCGCCGTGGTCAAGATGCTCCTCGTGGCCCTCTTCTTCATGCACCTGCGCTACAGCAGCCGTCTCACGGTGCTGTTCGCCGGCGCCGCGCTTTTTTGGCTCGGTATCATGATCGTCCTGACGGTTTCCGACTACCTCAGCCGCGGCTGGGTCGGCCCGTTCGAGGCGATGCTCCGCTAATGGCAAATCTTCCGACATAGCGGGAGCCCGGCATAACCGGACTTGTTTCCACGATTGGCGTCACATTTCGGGTCGCTCGAAAGCGCGGGGAGATGCGAGGATCGTCATCAAGACTATAGCGCGTCGCAGATCACGACGGTTCGTGAAAAGTGGTCTCTTGAGGGTTAAGCTCCTTCGAACCGGCATGACGTCCTTCAACTCGGCCGGTTGGACTCGTTGCGCGAGAGCAGAGGCTGCCTCCGGTGACGCCGGAAGCGGTCGTATGCGAGACGGCACCTGCCGGGTGGGCTCATGCCGAGGGATTGGCGTTTCCACGCGGCGTCGCATGCGCTGGAAAAAAAGGTTCAAAAGCGGAAGTAAAATGAAAGCGAGCAGGAGAAGAAGCTGACCAAGCGGTGCATTCTCCATTACGACTCCTTATCTCCTCGGGCTTGCCGACGGTTCTTCTCCGGTTTCGGCGATCGCGCTGCGCATCTCCGTATCGGCCTGGACGTTTTTCATCTTGTAGTAGTCCATGATACCCAGGTTTCCCTGGCGAAACGCCTCGGCCATGGCGCGCGGGACGTCTGCTTCCGCTTCGACGACACGAGCGCGCATTTCCTGCTCTAGCGCGACCGCCATGGCCCGGCGCTCCTCGGCTTTCGCTTGAGCGATCTGTTTGTCGGCATTGGCTTGATCGATCTGGAGCTTGGCGCCGATGTTCTGACCGACATCGACATCGGCGATGTCGATGGAAAGGATCTCGTAAGCCGTTCCGGCATCCAATCCTCTGCTGAGAATATTCTTGGAAATATGATCGGGGTTCTCGAGCACAGCTTTGTGCGAGTCCGCAGAACCGATCGTGCTCACCATCCCCTCGCCAACGCGCGCAATCACCGTCTCCTCTCCCGCGCCGCCCACCAGCCGGTCGATATTGGTGCGAACAGTCACGCGCGAGACAGCGATCAGCTGGATTCCATCCTTCGCGACAGCTGCGATCTTCGGCGTCTCGATGACTTTCGGAATAACCGACATTTTAACCGCTTCGAGCACATCGCGCCCGGCGAGATCTATGGCGGCGGCGCGCTTGAACGGCAGAGGAATATTCGCTTTGTCCGCGGAGATCATGGCGTTTACCAGTCTGACGACGTTGCCGCCCGCAAGATAGTGCGCCTCAAGATCGTTCAGCGGAATATCCAGGCCTGCTTTGACCGCGCTGATCCGCGCCGTCACCACGGTGCCGGGCGGCACCCGGCGGAATCTCATGCCGATTAGAGTGAGCAACCCCACGTAGGCACCCGAGGCCCACGCAGCAATCCAGAGCGGGATTGGCACCAGATACAGAACAATGAGTATCCCGATGACCAATACAATCAGCAACACAAAACCACCGGCTATTCCCGTCCCGAAGTCGAGCATAGATACCTCCTGATCCGTTTCAATGTGAACGCCGGACGACGATACGGTTACCATCCACGCGCGTCACAACGATTGGCGCTCCCGATTCGATGAACTCGCCGGCAGACACGACATCCACTCGCTCACCTTCAATATCTGCAATGCCGGCCGGCCGCAGCGGCGAGACGGCCGTGCCCTTCTTCCCGAGCCGTGTCCGGTCGCTTTCCGGCGCGGAGGCGTAGCCTTCGTTGGTCAAAAGTCCCGTTTCCAGGATCAGCCGGCGTCCGAAAGGCAGGCGCGGTAGAAAACGCAAGAGGATCAAGCTTCCGAGCAAAGCTGCCAAGAGTGAAAAAACCACACGCGCTACGGCTCTCATGATAAATTCCCAACTCGCGCCAGCGCCGACGAAGCTGAGGCTCAGCCCCGCAAAGAGCGCGCCGATCCCCAAAATCCCCGCGAGCCCGAATCCGGGAATGATAAGGAGCTCTACAAGCAAGAGCACAATTCCGGCTCCAAATAAAAGGAGCTCTTCCCAACCCGCCAACTGAACCAGCCAGTGGCCCCAGAAGAACAGCGCCAGGCTGGTAAGTCCGAGAGCGCCCGGCACTCCGAAACCTGGCGTTCGGATTTCTAGTATGATGCCAAGCATGCCCACGGTGATGAGTAGAGAACCTACGATTGGGTGTGTAAGAAACCGAACCAAGTTCTCCGCCCAATTGGGAGCTGTCCGCCTCAGGTCAGCACCGCTAACACCCAATTTCTCCAACACACCCTCGATGCTATCTGCATGGAAATCTGCGACACGGTGTTTCAGGGCTTCTTCAGTCGTCAGCGTTAATAACTTTCCTTTCTCAATGAGGCCGGGTATTTCTACGTCGGGATCCACCATCGCCTCTGCGATCAAAGGCGGGCGGCCGCGGCTTTCCGCGGTCGAGCGAAACTCTTTGCGCATGTAAGAAACGGTTTTTTCTTCCACCGGCTGAGCCGGCTCGCCCGGCTGTCCCATTTGCACGGGGGTTGCTGCGCCGATCGTTGCCCCGCCGGCCATCACAATCTCCTTGGTCGCCAGGCTGATCAGCGCGCCCGCGGAGATCGCTCTTTTGTCAATGAAGGCGACGGTTCGAACCGGACTATTCAGCAAAGCATCACGAATAAGCACGGCGGCATCGACGCGGCCGCCGAAGGTATTGATCTCAAAGACAACCGCCCCCGCACCGGCTTCGGCGGCTTCCGTTAAAACGCGCTCGACGAAAGGCGCGAGGCCGAGGTCGATCATGCCTTCGACGGGCGCGATGAAAACCACTGGAGGTTTTCGAGCGAACGCTGACCCGCTCAGCGATAAACTGAACAGGACCACGCTAACTGCAAACAACCTCCGGCCTGCGGGTATGGCCATGCCACTCACAGATTGGCAACGCAAGTACCATCGCTTCTCAACATCAGCACACACACCGGGCAATGCGACGGCTCACTGGCGAGGCTTCAGAATTCGCTCACTTTCCCGCCCCGAACAGAGCGATCGCTCAAGTAACACGCCCGGCGTCCAAACGAACTCCGCACCCTGACAAAAGAGGCTCCATCCCTACCTACGCCTCGAACACTTGCAACGCTCACTTCTCATGATCTGTGCTCAAGGATTCGACGCGGTCAGAATGGTAGCGACTTGCGCTATCGAAGCTTTTCTCAGGAGCACCAATAACACATCTCCCGATTCGAGAGTCGTCGTCCCGGTGGGCAGGACGTATTTATCTCCGCGGACGATGAGCGTGATTACAGTCTCCTCGGGTAATCCCAGCTCCACGATCGACTTCCCGATGACGGCGGCGTTGTAGGGAACGACAAAGTCCATCAGCGTCGCGTCCGTTGCACCTCCCTCCTCAAACTCGAGCGGATATTTGGGCTTGGAAGAACGAGGGATGGCCAGGCCCAGCAATCGAACAACGGCCGGGATAAAAGTACCTTGAAATAACACAGACGTGATCACGATGAAGAAGACCAGATTGAAAATACGAGCGGCACCGTCAAGTTCCGCGAGCAGCGGAAAGGTCGCCAGAATAATCGGCACAGCCCCCCTCAGACCTACCCAGGCGACCAGCGTTTTCTCTTTGAGACTGAATGCACTCTGCGACAAACACAGAAACACTGCAACCGGTCGGGCAAGCAGCATCAAGACGGCCGAAAGAAGGAGTCCCGACCCGGCCACCGGTATGAGCTCGGACGGAAACACCTGGAGGCCGAGGATGAGAAACATGACGATCTGCATTAACCAGGCTAGCGCGTCGTGAAACCGAAGCAAGCTTTTTTTGTGTACGACGCTTTTATTCCCCACCACGAGCCCAGCAACATAGATTCCCAGGAAACCGTTTCCGCCAACAAAAGCAACGCCGCCGTAGATGAACAGAACCGACGCGAGCGTCAGAACCGGATAGAGACCTTCAGACTCCAGTCGGATATGATTTATAACCCAGACGAGGAGCCGGCCAAGAACAAAGCCGAGAAGGGCTCCGAGCGTCATCTGCATGACGAACATTTGTATGAAGAGAACGTAAGGATTCGCTTCCTGCATGAGCAGGTTGATGACGGCTACGGTGAGAAATACGGCCATCGGATCGTTGCTGCCAGATTCCAACTCCAAAAGATTCTTCACCCGGTCAGGCAAGCCGATATTACGAGAACGCAATACAGAGAAGACGGCGGCCGCGTCGGTTGATGAAATGATCGATCCCAAGAGAAGGCCCTCTAAGACCGAAAAGCCGAGCAGATGAAAGGCGAACAGGCCGATTATGCCGGCAGTGACGGCTACGCCGACGGTGGAAAGCACGAAACTGCGGGCACTAACGGACCGCACTTCAGACCACTGGGTGTCCAAACCGCCTGAAAACAGGATAAACGACAGCGCCGTCACTCCCAGCGCCTGGGCGAGCCACGGGTTGTCGAAGTGAATTCCGCCAGGTCCTTCGGAGCCTGCCAGCATGCCGAGGAAAAGAAAGAGCAGCAAAGCAGGAACACCATACTTCTCCGACGCCCTGCTGGCGAAAACGCTCAGAAGAACGACGACGGCCACCGCGATGAGTATGTGCTCAATGGAAATCACACCGTGGTCCCGTAGCAAAGTTTTGCGTTCCGCGATGAGACGCTCCGTGGGCGCTCCGGAGGAAAAGGCCCCGGCAAACAAATCAAAGTGCCATTAAGGCTTATCGGTCGGTCGCGCGTTCGAGGAGCGATCCGCGACCAAGGCGTGAGTTCGGAGGTCGTACTGGCCTTTCAGCTCATCCGTGATCGTTCGTTGCCAGAGCGGCACTCCCACGAAATAGGCCGCGCGACCGATCATGTGTGCGGCGACCGGAGCGGTTAACAGAAAGAAGACGATTGTCAGCAGCGCGCGAATGGATAGACCCAGATCGTCCATGTGCAACGCGACAGCCAAGAGCATACAGCTAATGCCCAAAGTGGCCGCTTTGGTCGCCGCTTGCATCCTGGTAAACAAATCGGGCATCTTGACGATCCCGACGGCGGCCAGCAACAGGAAGACGCCGCCAACGATCATGAGCAGTGAAGCCAGGAACTCATTCACCGCGAGCCCTCCTCTCCAGATAGCGAGCGTAAGCGATCGTCCCCAAGAAGGCGATCAATGCCAACACGATCGCCGCATCCAGAAATACCGACTGGCCGGTCGCAATGGTTTGCACGGCAAGGATTCCCGCTGAGAGAATGGCAATCAGATCCAGCGCCACTACCCGGTCCGGCAGGCTCGGCCCGCGCGCCAAGCGCGCGAATGCCAAGAGGAGCGCCGCCGTCAGCATCGCCAGCGCGATGGTCGTCGGCGCGAGCGTGAGTTCGAGGTTCCCCCAATTCATCGCAGCAACTGTAAGACCCGTCTTTCGTAACCCGCTTTGATTTGCCGCCGCACCTCGTCCAGATCGTCGTAATCGATGTACATGATGTGAATGTACAGGACGCGGCGGTCCGCGGAGACGTCCAGACTCAACGTTCCGGGCGTTAACGTGATCAGATTTGCGAGAAGCGTAATCTCAAGGTCGGTGCGCGCCTCCAGCGGGATGCCGATCACGCCGGGCTTCATGTAATGGGTGGGCGTGACCACATCGTAAGCCACCCTCAAATTAGCAAGAAGCAGTTCCCACGCCAGAAACAATGCCAGTTCGATCAGCTGAACCATCTTCGTAAAGTATTGCGGCGTTCCCACGACCGGCCGGGCAAAAAACAAGACGGCCATCCCCAGGATGAAACCGATCGCGAGGCTGCGCGCCGTAAACTCCTCCGTCAGCCCCATCCATGCCAGCGCCAAAAGAATATTCCAAAGAAACCCGCTCACTGCCGCGCTCCCAGCACCGACTCGATGTATGGTCGAGGATCGATCAATTGTTCGCCGGCGCGATTCGCAAAAGAGAATACCGTCTCAGCCGAGAATCCGAGAATGGCAACCGCGATCGCGAGGAGCGCCGTCGGAGCAAAGAGAAGCAACGCGGGGCGCGGGTTTCCCGGCGATTCGACCGATCGCCGCGCCGCCGCTTTCCAGAACACCTCCGTCCAAATCTTCATCATCGAAAACAGCGTCAAAATACTCACGGCCAGCGCGATTGCGGCAATCGCATGCTGGCCCTCCGCCAGGCCCGCCTGGAGCAAGGCCAGTTTCGCAAAGAACCCCGAGAGCGGCGGCAAACCTGCGAGCGAGAGCGCCGGAATCAAGAAAAGGACGGCTAAAAGCGGGTGGGGGCCGTAAAGTCCGCCCAACTCCTTAAGGCCGTAGGTTCCCCGAAGCCGATGGACGATGCCGCTCACGAGAAAAAGCGCCGCCTTCGAAAGCGCCACATGCACCGTGAAGTAAATTGCAGCGCCGAGCGCCGCGGTCGTCAACAATCCCAAGCCCATCAGCAAGTAGCCGATTTGGCTCACGATGTGAAAAGAAAGCAAGCGACGGAGGTCGGTTTGAGCGACGGCGCCCAAGACGCCGGTGACCATCGTCAGGCCGGCAAGCAGGAGGATCAACGTGTGCGTGGTGCCCGGGTCGGCGGTAAAGATCAGCGTGAATACGCGGATCAACGAGTACACACCGACCTTCGTCAACAACGCCGAGAAAATCGCCGTGACCGGAACCGGCGGCGTGTGGTAGGAGGCGGGAAGCCAAAAGAACAAAGGAAAAGCGCCCGCCTTGATGCCGAAAGCTACGAGGAAAAGGAGCGCCACCGGCAGGATCGGATCCTGCTGCTCCGCCGTCCTCAACTTGACCGCGAGATCGGCCATATTGAGCGTCCCCGCGATTCCATACAGGATGCCCGCCCCGGCCAGAAATAACGCCGAGGCCATCAAGTTCAGCGTGACATACTTGATCCCGCCTTCCATTTGCGCTCGCTCGCCCCCGAGCCCGACCAAAACGAACGAAGCCATGAGCATGACTTCGAACCAGACGTAAAGGTTGAACAGATCGCCGGTCAAAAACGCGCCGCACACTCCCATCAAGAGGATCTGAAAGAGAGGATAGTAACCGAACGATTCGCGCTCGCGATCGATCGCGTCCAGAGAGTAAACGGCGACTGCGAAGCCCATGAAGCCGGTAAGCACGACCATGATCGCGCTAAACGCGTCGGCAACGAGCGTAATGCCGTAGGGCGCCGGCCAGTTGCCAACCTGGACCGATTGAATACCGTTCTCGGAAACAACGGCGAGTAACCCGAGCGCCGACGCGAGAACTCCCGAAGTGGCGAGCAGGCACACGACCCGTTGCGCGACCCGAGAGCGCCACGCGAGAACCGAGACGGCCCCGCCGACGAGAGGAATCAAAATCGGCGCTACCAACAGCGACGTCATCGATCGGTTGTCCTGATC
>DATMBL010000293.1:0-3846 GCA_035559295.1 Candidatus Eiseniibacteriota bacterium | reverse complement strand
CCCCCGGCCGACGAAACTCAGCGCCGCCAGCATCGCCGCGAGGCTCCCTTTCTGCTCGCAAGCCCCCCTGCCCCAGACGCATTCGCCGTCGAGTTGGTACGGCGCGCCGTCCACGATCTCGCCCGAATAGGGATTTTGCATCGTGCCCGGCGCGGCGTTCATCGCGTACCCGACCAGCATCAGCCGATCGCTCGACCCGCGCCCTTTGATGCGCACGATCAGATTGCCCATATCGTCGATCGAAGGATGGAGGCCCGAGCGTTCCAGCTCCGGCTTGATCACGTCTCGAATGAGCGCGAGCACTCGCGGCTCTTTCTCGAGGAGCTCGGTTTGCGGGCTCGCGTGCTGTACCAGCTTTACCAGGAGCCGTTTGACTTCATCGTATTTGAGATTTTTCTCGATGAGCTTCTTGGCGGTATCCGCGTCCATATCCATCAGAAGTTCAAACCTCGAACGTTGAACTTCGAACAATTATTTCAATGCCCTTCGAACTCGCCGCCGACTTTGCCGAGGCGCCGGGCCACGAGGATCATGACGATCGACACCAGGCTGACGATCAAAGCGAGCGAACACATCGGCCCCAGGTTGCCGTCGATGTAAAAATGATAGAGGAGCGGGCCGATCGGCTCCGCGCCCGGAGAATACAAAAACACCGAGGTGCTGAACTCTCTCAGGTAAATCGTCGCCAGAATGATCCAGCCGGCAATGAATCCAGGGCGCAAAAGCGGCAACAGCACGCGTCGAAACGTCGAAAGGAATCCGGCGCCGCACGCCATCGAGGCATCCTGCAGTTCGTCGTGGATTTGCACGATCGTGCTCGTCATCGCGCGCAGTCCGTAAGGCATGAAGCGGGTGACGTATCCGATCAGCAGGATCCACAGCGTGCCGTAGATCGGCAGCGGCACGTAGACATAGGTCCAGAGCAGCCCGATCGCGAGCGCCGTACCGGGAAATGCCCAGGGAATGAAGGTCAGCGCTTCGATCGCGCCTCTCCCGACGGTCTTGGTCTTGGTCGTCACCCAGGCGGTGAGCGTGGCCAGGAGCATGCAGATGGTCGCGCCCGAAACCGCGAGAAAGAGACTGTTCTTCAAGGCGCGGTACGTGCGCGTATCGCTCAGGTTTCCCTGATAGTGGTCGAGCGTCAGCAGTTCCCAGGTTCTTGCGCCCGGAACGTGAACGTAGCTCACGAACGAGACGTAGAGGAGCACCACGAACGGCAAGACCACGATCAAAACCAAAATCAGGCCCGCAACCGCCGATGCCAGGTAGCGCCACCGCCCGAGATCGATGATCGCCGGACGAAACCCCCTGCCGCTCACCGTCACGTAACGCTCGGAGCGCGCGGTCATGAGTCGGTAGAAGTAAACAAACGCCATCGTGATCAGCAGGAGCGACACGCCGTAGGTCGCCGCGAGGTTTTGGTTCGGCGGAAACGCTCCGACCGCCTCGCGGTAGATCTTGGTGGTGAAAACTTCGATGCGCGCCGGCAGCGCGATGATTGCCGGCGTATCGAAGCTTTCGATCGCCCGGACGAAATTGAGCATGGCGGAGGCCAAAAGCGCCGGACGGACGATCGGAAACGTAATCCGCCACGCAACCTGAAGATTGCTCGAGCCCGCGACGCGAGCCGACTCCTCGAGCGCGGGGTCCATCGAGTAGAGCGCCGCGGAGATGATCAGGAAAGCCAACGGCGTGGTAATCAGAGCCTCGACGAAAACCATGCCGCCCAGGGAGTAAAGATTGAACGGCGCCGTCTCAAAACCGAACCACTCCATAAGCACGCGGTTGATCAAACCGGTGCGCGGGCTCAGAAGCACCGTCCAGGAAACCGCCAGCATGACCGGCGGGAAGATGTTGGGAACAATCGCGGTCAACTCGAACACCCTGCGGAATGGAGCGTTGGTGCGAATCGCCACCCACGCCAGTGTCATCGCCAGAATGGTCGCGAGCAGGGCCGAGCCGGCGGCAAAGACAAACGAGTTGAACAGGAGCCGGTACGTGAGCGGATCGGTGTAGGCGCCGATGTAATTCGCCAGCGTAAAGTCGCCGGGAACGCCCAGAGGCGTGCTGCGAAAGCTCCCGTAGAACAGCATCGCCGTGGGCGAGAGGCTCAAGTACGCGATGACGATACCGACGAACGCCACAACACCGAGTTGCGGCTCGCGCCGAAAGGCGCCTACCAGTCGAGCGAACACAGCTCGCTATGCCTCCACGGTTTTTTCAGGAGCTTACGCTCGGAACTTGATTGTGACCTGCGGAGAAAACCCGATTTCCTCGCGCCAGGCGCGCCAAATCAACACTATCAATCGAACCGTGAAATCCGAGATTCGAAACAATCTGTGTTTTGGATTTTTCCGATCTCAGATTATTCGCCCCAACCTTTGCTTCGGATTTCGCTATTCGGATTCCGGATTTTGACCTGGCGTCGCTTACGTTCTCTGCGCGAGATATTCTTGTTCTTTCTTGCTTGCGGCTCTGCCGCGTCAGGCTTGTCGGAGACAAAAAAGGGCCGGCCGCTCGCGTCGGCCGGCCCCGTCGAAGTGGCGTCTCTTCTACGCGGCTCGCTCCGAAACCTAATTCGAGAAGAAGATTTCCCGGAAGGTGCCGGCCATGAGCTTTTTGAACTCCTCCTGCGATGGGTTTTCCATGAACACCATTTTGGGCGCGACCTTTTCCGCGTCTTTGATGGGCGGGAAAACTCCCGGCGCGAGCACGAACTCCCCGTCCTCGGCGATCTCTTTCTGCCCCTGCGCGGTGCAGGCGAAATCGATGTACAGCTTGGCCGCGTTGGGGCGCGCGCTCTTGGCGCTCAACGCGAGATAGTTCGGATCGGCGAGGTAGCGGTCCATCCGGACGTAATCCACCGGGCCTTTGTACTGCTTGACGTACTTGATGTACGTGATACCGACGGGTGCTTCTCCTTTGATGATCGTCGTCGTCACCGGCGCGAGCGATTCGACGAGCAGCGGTTTCTGTTTCGCCAGCGCCTTGACGTAATCGAGCCATTTTTCCCCTTTGATGATTTCCAGGTTGCGCAGGAACTGCGCGGTCGTCGTATGGCGCGTGGGATCCGGTATGGTGATCTTCCCGGTCCACTTCGGGAGCAGCAGGTCGTCGAATGTTTTTGGCGCCTCCGCGGGCTTGACCATGTCGGTATTATAGAGAATGCTGATCGGCAACACCCGCCATGGCGTGATCAAGCCGTCTTTCTCCTTGAACCGATCGGGAAACTTTTCCGAAGCCGGCGGAATATACTTAGCGAACAAACCCTCCTTCTTCATGATCAGCTGAACGCCGCGGTTGCCCTCGACCACATCGAACCCGGGCCTGCCGGCGCGCCACTCCGAAAGGGCGCGCTCCGAAACCTGCGTCGACGACCCGCGCCAATACTCCACCTTGATGCCGTATTTCGCTTCGAACGCCTTATGGAGTCCCTCCATCGCCTGCGGCACCACGGACCCATAGACCACGACGCGTCCTTCCTGCTTTCCGGCTTCGACGTTGGCCGCCTGCCCAAACGCGTCGCTCGCCAATCCCAAAGCGGCGATCGTGCCCCAGATCAGCGTCAAAAGTGCTCTCATTTTCTTCACGGCCCCTCCTTCTCGAAGCTTAAAACCAACTTCTAACTATAGGCGCAAGTGCTTGAAGTCAAGAGCCTTTGCGCATCGATGGCCGAGTGCGCGGAGCGCCGTCGAGATCCGGCTTGGGCCGATGAATGCCGGCCGGTCAGCCGGTCATTTCGCGCACCGACTGTAGCAACCGTTTTCGCGCCGCTTGCGTTCCCATCGGGAGCAGCACGGGCAACTGTAAACCTCCTGCGCGGAATGCTTCGAGTTGCCGGCGGCA
>DATMBL010000292.1:0-16458 GCA_035559295.1 Candidatus Eiseniibacteriota bacterium | reverse complement strand
GACGGGATTTCGGGCAATCGACACGGCGAATCAACTGATCCATTATCACGAAGCGTCCGTGGGTGAGGCGCTTCAGACGCTCGAGGCTAAAGGCATAAAGCGCGAGAGTCTGTTTCTCCAAACCAAGTTCACGCCGATCGCAGGCCAGGGCGGGCAAGCGCCGTATGATCCCCGGGCCGATCTCACGACACAAGTACGGCAATCATTCGACAGCTCGTTGCGCCACCTGCGCACCGACTACGTGGATTCCTACATCCTCCACGCGCCCTATTCACGTCGCGGTTTGGCCCCCGCGGATTGGGAGGTCTGGAGCGCGATGGAGGATCTCTATCGGGCTGGAAAAACCAGGACGATCGGCGTCAGCAACATTACCGGCCGTCAACTGATACAGCTGTGTGAAGAGGCGAAGGTCAAGCCGATGGCCGTGCAAAATCGTTGCTTTGCGGTCACGGGTTGGGACCTGGAAGTCAGGGAGATCTGCAAGGCGAACGGGATCATTTATCAAGGATTTTCACTGCTGACCGCCAACCCGCAAGTTCTCGCCGATCGCGAGGTCATTCGCATAGCGCGGTGCCTCGGCGCCACACCGGCGCAGGTCATCTTTCGTTTCGCCATGCACGTCGGCATGCTGCCGCTCACCGGAACGACGAGCCAACAGCACATGAAAGAAGACCTCGAGGCGGAAACCCTCCCGCTCTCGGCCGAAGAAGCCAAGCTCATCGAAACGATCGCGATCGCATGACAAGCACGCCGCGAGCGGTCGGAGAAGTGGCACGGAGCAGGGAGCAGGGAGCCAGCGATCAACGTTCTTCTCCGCGAATTGGAGGCCTTCAACGGGATTGTGATCTTCGCCGCCAACCTCGCGGCGAACTTCGATCCGGCTTTCGAACGCCGCATCCGCAACCACGTGCTTTTCGAGATGCCCGGGGTGGAAGAGCGCCGGCGCATCTGGGAGCTTCAAATTCACCCGACCAAAACGCCGCTGAGCGCCGCGGGTTGTAGAAACTTCACGAGTTCGCCGTATTAGCCTCGCACGCAACCGCTTGTGCGCTTCCAAACTCTCTGATAACTGTGCTCCGTGCTTCGAGGGCAGTTGATCGAGCGGCCGCCGCCGGCTGGCTGTGCTCTCGGGGCGTCGAACCGCAGAAGTGCTAACCGCCGCCGGATATTTCCGCAACTCCTTCTTGGCAACGATCGCCGGACTCAGCCTCGGGGGCTTGCTCGGCTGGCACGCCACGGGAACGGTATTGGGCGCTTTCTCCACGCTGTTCATCGTCGCCGTGCTCGCGACGCTCGAAATTTCGCTGTCGTTCGATAACGCTGTCGTGAACGCGACGGTGCTGAAGGAGATGACGCCGGTGTGGCGACGGCGTTTCATTACCTGGGGAATCGCCATCGCGGTCTTCGGCATGCGCATCGTGTTCCCGCTCATCATGGTTGCGATCATTGCGCGGATCGATCCTTTCTCGGCGCTCGTTCTGGCCGCCACGGATCCCGATCGCTACTCGCGTCTGCTCACGAGCGCGCACGTCTCGGTTTCGGCTTTCGGCGGCGCGTTTCTCGCGATGGTGGGGCTCAACCACTTCTTGGATCAAGAAAAAGACGTGCACTGGATCGCAATCATCGAACGGCCCCTCACGCGTCTTGGCCGCGTCAAGGCGGTCGAATTGGGGCTCGTGCTATTGCTTCTTTATGCAGTCTCGACGGCGCTTTCGGGACATGAACGGCTGGAGTTCCTTACGGTTGGGATCTTCGGTCTGCTGACTTACATTGCGGTGGATGGCGTGTCGACGCTGCTCAGCACTGGCTCGACGATCACGGGTGAAGTGGCGCGATCGGGCGCGGCCGCCTTCCTTTATCTCGAAGTACTCGATGCGAGCTTCAGCTTCGATGGCGTGATCGGCGCATTTGCGCTTTCGAATAACCTGTTCATCATCGCCATAGGCCTCGGCGTGGGGGCCATGTTCGTGCGAAGCCTGACGATCATGTTGGTCGAACAGGAAACGCTGGCCTCGTACCCGTACCTGGAGCACGGCGCGTTCTACGCCATTATCGCGCTCGCGGTGATCATGTTTGTGAATACGGTGAGACACATCCCTGAGGTGCTGACCGGGCTCATCGGAGCAGCCTTCATCGCCGTTGCCTTCCTGGATTCGATCCGCTACAACCGCCGTAAACGAAGTTGAGCCTCCTGACGCACCGCCCGCGAGTCCCAAGCCACGGCCTGCGGCCCGCGCCTTGGAGATCGCTTTCTACCGGCGCGGGTGAGCTTCGCGCACAGCGTTTTTCACACACACGACCGAGCTCGGCACCTGGGAGTTCGATAATTGACAGTTCTCGGGAGCGACACTATAGTGGTTTCATGGCGCGAAAGGCGGCGGCATCGATCATACTTGCCATGGGAATCGGACTTGTCATTCTTCACTTCGGGTGCGGCTTCGGCTCCTACTGTAATGTCGCTGCGGGCGCGGTGATGGGATTGTCCGATGAGATCCAGCCACCGGATGATGCGCCGGCGGCGAACCTGCTGCGCCCGCCATCTCTCCCGATCGACTGTGCTGAAACGAACTTGATCAAAAGCCAAAGGCCTTCAAAGTCGCCCTTCGATATCTATAAGTTCCGACACGCATTCCTCATTTGATTCCTCTCGAGCTTTAGCGCGAGCGTTACCACCGACGATGCCGCGTTTGCGACCGCCAGTGCACGGGACCACGGGCCACCGTTCGGTCGGCTTGTCGTTCAGGCGCCGAGGGATCAAGGGATGGGCACCCACAACCGAATCGCTCCGACGAGCGATCTTACCACCGTTTTCCGGCCCCGCCCGGGCCTTTACGAGTTCGGTTTGAGCTCGGCACTGCTGCTTCTCGTTCTTTTCGTCTTTTTCCACAATCTCGGAGGTGCGGCGCTATTTGAACCGGACGAAGGCAGAAATGCCGAAGTCGCAAGAGAAATCCTCGCGACCGGGGATTGGGTCACTCCCCATTACGACTTTGTTCCGCGGTTGGACAAGCCGATTCCCTACTACTGGGCGGTAGCGCTTTGTTACAAGCTTTTCGGAGTTTCCGAATGGTCCGCTCGTTTTCCGTCTGCCGTTGCAGCGCTGGCTTGCGTGCTTCTTACTTCAGCGTTGGCTCTCACGATTTTCGGATTTTGGGAAGCTCTGTGGAGCGGACTTATTTTGACGACCGGCGTGGAATTCTTCGTTTTGGCGCGGACCGTCATTTTAGATATGACGTTGGCGTTTTTTTTGACCTTGGCGCTGTGCGCATTTTATTGGGCGGCGACTCGCAGTCGCGCATTGCCTAAACGGCGCCTGTACCTCCTCATGTACCTGGCAATAGGAGTCGCCGCCCTGCTAAAGGGGCCGATCGGAATCATCCTGCCGGCCTTAGTGATCCTTTCATATGGCTTCCATACGAGGAAATGGTTCTTGTTGAACGAAATGCATTTGATCAGCGGCGCTGCGCTTTCGCTCGTACTCGCGAGTTCCTGGTATCTTTGGGCCGAGATGAAAAACCCGGGCTATCTGCGCTACTTCTTCCTCGAGGAGAACATCCTAAGATTCCTGACGGCCGACGTAGGCCATAGCCAACCCGGGTATTATTTTTTCGCTGTCCTGTCGATCGGCTTTTTGCCGTGGACTTTACTGCTGACGTTGGTCGTCCGGGACTGCTGGGAGCGCCCGCTCGACGACGCAACGGTTTTCCTCGCGAACTGGGTGGTCGTGCCCCTGTTGTTCTTCTCTCTGTCGAACTCGAAGTTGCCGCATTACGTCTTACCTGTGTACCCGCCGCTATCGATCATAGCGGGAAGGTCCTTGCATCGCATCCTGCGGGATCCGCGGGCAACGAGAGGCTGGGTCTTGTCTCTTCCTTGGGTCACGCTGGCCGCTGCGTTCCTGGTGTTCCTGGTGGCCCTGTTAAAGCCGGACGCGTTGCCCCACCCTATTGTCGATCGGGTTGGCCAGTTCGGCACGGCCGTTTCGTTTCCCGTTCTATGGGTCGGATTTCTTATCCCGATCCTGCTTGCTTCCGTTCACTGGCCTATGTTCTGGAAACGGCCGGCCATGCTCTACCTTTCGTACTGCCTCGGATTTTTCCTGTCTTTTCTCATTGCCCATCGAGTTGTCGCCGAAGCTTCGCGAACCCGCACATCCAAGGCTCTGGCGGAACACATCGCGCCTTTGATCGATTCGGAAGACCGACTCGTTGTTTTTCATGCCTACCCCTCGAGCCTTCCCTTTTACCTGCAAATTGAGAGGCCGCTCTGGGTTGTCTGGTCAGGCAAAAGAGGCCCCGTCCTGGGAAGCCGCTACGTCGGCGCCAAACTTCCCCTATCTGCGGTACGGCATGAACAAGTGCTTTTTACATACGAGCAATTTTCGAGGTTATGGAGGGAGTCGCGCGAGCGGATCCTTGTCTTAATCAGAAGTAAAGACCTTGAGCGCTTGAGCCAAGAGGGCGTGACGCCCGTCAAAACGGTCGCCGAGAGCGGTGACGTGGTCTTGGTGACGAATAGGTGAGCGCTTTTCGATTCAATGGCCGTTCCGATTGAAGGGAAATCGTCATGAGCACGAATGAAGTTATGTATCACGGTTATGTTTTGGCGCCTGCCGCAGTTGAGAGCGCGAGCGGTTCGTGGAACTCCGTGTGCCGCATATCGTGGAGCACCGGGCGCCAGGAGTTGACGCTGCACGCCCCCGGGTCGTTCACCAGCCGAAGCGAGGCCGAAAGTCACGCGATCGAACTGGGCAAGCTGTGGGTGCACAATCGGCTAACGGGTAAAACGATGACGGAAAAAATTCTCATCGTCGAAGATGAGATCATCACGCGCAAGGGTCTGTGTGAGCTCCTGCGGCAAGAGGGCTATGACGTGAGCGAAGCCAGGGATGGGGCTCAGGCCGTCGAGATAATCAAGCGACGCCGCTTCGATCTCGTGATTTCCGACGTGGCCATGCCGAAACTAGACGGAATACAGTTGGTCGAGTATCTTCGTTCTGTGTCGCCGCATACTTCGATCATACTGTTGACGGGTTATTTGTCCGCGGCGACGGCGGAGTCGCTTTCATCCTTCGTCGAAGTCGTGGAGAAACCGGTTGCGCTCGATGCTTTGCTTTCGGTTGTACAGCGAATTCTTGGCTGAAGCTCGCTCGCGCGGCCGATCGTTCTGGTTCAAGCCCGGAATCTCCCGTCCGGCCGTGCCTTTCAACGCGACGGTAGCGGGCCGGTCCCGGCGAATTTTTTGAACAGCTCGATGGTTTCCGCGTCGCGCGGAATCTCTTTGACGATTTTCGCCTGCTCGTCGGGCATGAGCGGCGTCGGTTCATCGCCACCGGTGAGCTTACGGTACTCGGCAATGAATGCAGGGTCGGTATGCGTTTTGCGCACGGCGTCCTTCAAAATCTGCACCCGATCGCTCGGCGTATTGGGCGGAAGCAACAGGATCGTGCCGATCGACCTGAAGGCGCGCATCATCGTCAAAAGTTTCCGTTCGGCATCGGATTTGGCGAAACTCTCGACGTCGGGCAGGTTGAGATGCGAGAAGCGCGGGTCTTTCCGCCCTTTTGGAATCTCGATCGCGGCGTGAAAATCGACCGTTTTCTTGTCCAAGAAGCCCTGCTCGATGACCGTGCCGGTGGAAGCAACCTGCGCATCGACCTCGCCCCGGGCGAAAGCGGCGTCCAGGTCTTCGTTCTCGTAGCCCGGGATGATCCTGGGGTCTTTCAGATCGAGCAAATAGGCGCTGACGCGGCTATGGATATACCCGGTGTGGCCTACGGGGGCGCTGCCGATCCGCACGCCGGGCGTGGCGCGAAGCTTCGCCAGCCCGCTCAGACCCAACTCCTTGCGCGTGACAAACACATAGTAGAGCACGTGCTCGGTCGTTCCGAGGTAAATGAGCTTATCGATATCGTATTGGACGCCGGTTTCGCCGAGGACGGCATAAGGTACGATGCTGCTGGAAATGCGGTAAAGCGTCAGGCCGTCGGGCCGCGCGTTGTTGTAGAGATGGTTCGCCGCCTTCCGGCCGCCGCCGCCGGGCATGTATTGAAACGTAATCGTCGGATTTCCCGGAATATGCTTGACCAGAGTCGATGCAAGCGCTCTGGCGCGCAAGTCGCCCATGCCGCCGGGTCCCGAACCGACGACGAGCGTGATCGTTTTGCCTTGATAAAAGGGAGTCTGAGACAGAGCCGGGGCGCAAAACACGCCCAGCGCCGTTGGGAGGACCATCAGCCATCCCATCGTACGCGCGGACGTCATTTTCAGCTGTGGCATAGAAAGACCTCCTCGTAGCGAGGAAATTGTCGCGATCAGAGACATAGGCGGATTCGCTCTTCAGGTCAAGGGCGTCGCGGCTGCGGTAGAGCGCCGAGCTGCCGATTCTCCCGCGCAGGTGTAAGCCTTGACCTCCGCCGGGCTGTGTCATAGTTTCGTTTCTCGATCGACGCCGGCAGAGGAGCACGCGATGGAAACCGATCGTTACCCCTACTCCCCGATCATCCGTCGAAAGCCGTTCAAATGGCCCGGGAATGCGAGGGTTGCGCTCGTGGTAGCGCCCAATATCGAATTCTTTCACATCGACAAGGTGATTCCCGGAGCCGCGAGTTCGCAGTTGCCGGATGTCACAGGGTACACGCTCCGCGACTACGGCTCGCGTATCGGTGTTTTCCGCATGATGGAGGTATTGGACAAACACGGTGTTCGGGCCTCGGTTCTCCTCAACGCGGACGTCTGCGCGCACCACCCGGCGATCATCGAAGAAGGCAACAAACGTCAGTGGGAGTGGCTTGGCCACGGCATTACCAACAACATCCGGATGAACCAGTATCCGCCGGACGAGGAGCGCGCGGCGATCCGGCAAGTGCGCGACACGATTGCCGCGGCAACCGGAAAACCGCCCCGCGGCTGGCTCGGACCGGGCGGCGGAGACGAAAGCCCCGACACCCTGGACCACCTCGCGGCCGAGGGTTTCGATTACGTGTTTGATTGGGGCTGCGACGATCAGCCGATTGCGCTGCGCGTGAAATCAGGACGCATGATCGCGATCCCGTACCAGCAGGGTTTAAACGATATCCGCGTCATGTTTCACGGCGGGCAGTCGCCGGCGGATTGGTTACAGATGGTCCGCGACCAGTTCGATACGCTGTACGCGGAAGGCGCGACTCACGCGCGCGTCATGACCATCCCGCTGCACCCGTTTGTCATCGGCCTTGCATTTCGCATTAGATACCTCGACGAGGCGCTTGGGTATATTCTCGCTCGGGAAGGCGTTTGGAAGACGACCGGAAGCGAAATCGCCGACTATTTTTACGCCAACCATTATCGGAAACCTTGAAGGCGGAGGCCCGCGATGCGCTTAGGAACATGGCGGCCGGCGCCCGCGCGCTTGCTGATCCTCGGAATCGTCGCATTCGTCCCCTCGATCTCGCCGGGGGCCGACCGGATCATTATCGGCAACGTGTCGCGAACCGTCGAGCAGCTCCCTAACTATGCCGCGGCCGACAAAAGCTTTTTCGCCCGTGAAGGAATCCAGGGCGACGTCGTGTTAATCGGTTCGACCGATACCTTGATTCAGGCGCTCATCGCCGGCCAGGTTCATGTCGCGATCGTCGATCCTTCGGCGGCGATCAACGCGACCGAAAGAGGAGCCGCCTTGAAGATCATCGGAGGCACGGTGCCGATCGCCGCCTACACCCTCGTCGGCTGTCCCAAATACAAGTCGATCAGAGAACTCAAGGGAACGACCATCGGTGTTGTGAGCCTGGTCTCCGGCAGCACGATCTTCCTACGTGAGATGCTCAAGAAGGAAGGTCTGGAACTTAATCGCGATTACACCATCGTCCAAGGCGGCCCGACTACGCAGCGGCTTGCCAGTTTGAAGAACTGTAACACCTCGGCGACGATGGTCCTGGGCGGTGATTTGCCGCGCGCGCGCGAGCTTGGTTTCGTCGAGATTGCCCGGCTGCACGATTACATTCCGAACCTCCAATTCCATAGCCTCATCGTTGATAGCCGGTGGGCAGAAGCCAACCGCGAACTCACAATCCGCTATCTTAAAGCGATGGTGCGCGCGATGCAGTGGGTCCACGCGAACAAACAAGAAGCCGCGGAGTTGGTTACCAAGCACACGGGAATCCCGCTCAAGTACACGCGCGCGACCGTCGAGGAGTATCTCTCGCAGGGAATCATCAGCCGCGACGGGTCCGTGAACCGGGAGGGTTTCCAGCGCCTGATCGATCTGATGGGTGAGAGGCTCTTCAAGCAGCGGCCCTATCCCGGTCCGGAAAAATATCTCGACCTCAGTTATCTCCGGCGTGCCCAGCAAGAGCTTGGTCTCGATTCAAACCCGCGCTGACAAAAAATTGCCCGGCGAAGCGAGGTCGTGCGGTGCGGAATTCGGTGCGTCCCGGGCACCTCTGTCCGCATGCCCGCCGACGAACTTTTTCCGTTGAAGGAACTCTGGAAATTTTATAGATTTGACCGACAAATCCCCCCCGGTAACGAGCTTATGAAAATCGTGCAAATACCGCTTTTACGCGACAACTACGCCTACCTGGTCGTTTGCCCCAAGACGAACAGGGCCGCCATAATCGATCCCTCGGAGAGCGAGCCGGTCCTCAAGCGCCTCGAGCAGGAAAAAGTCGAGCTGCAGGCGATCTTGAACACGCACCACCACCGCGATCACACGGGAGGCAACGAGGAACTGTTGCGGAACCACAAGTTCGATGAGGTCTACGGTCACAAGAGCGATGCCGAACGGATTCCGGGGTTCACGCGGGGCGTCGACGAAGGCGACGAGGTGAAAATCGGCGCGCTCACGGGCAGGGTGTTGTTTATCCCGGGCCACACCACGGGACACGTCGCCTACCTCTTCGGCAACGCGTTGTTTTGCGGCGATACGCTCTTTGTCGCCGGTTGCGGCCGGCTTTTCGAAGGCACCGCGGAGCAGATGCACGCGTCCCTCGCCAAACTCATGGCGCTTCCCGATGATACAAAAGTGTACTGCGGGCACGAGTACACCGAAACCAATTTGCGCTTTGCGCTCAGCCTGGAGCCCAAAAACTACAAGACCGCCGCGAAGTACGAAAAGGTCCAGGGATTAAGATCGCGCGGCGCGCCGACCGTGCCATCGACCATCGCCGAAGAAAAGGAAACGAATCCGTTTTTACGCTGGGACAGCAGGGAGCTAAAAGAGACTTTGAAGCGCGACGATCCCGAGCTGCCGATGAACCCGGTGTCGATCTTCGCGCGTGTGCGAAAGCTCAAAGATCAGTTCTAGCCGGGGCGCTGGGAGTTTTCCGTTCGAACTCGTGAAATAGTCCGGCAAACCATCGAGCTTGGCGGGAAGGAGGCTTGGCGATGAGACTCGGCGGGTCGGCAACCGCAACGGGCACGGATCGTTACCGGCGCCGGTTCGCGCGGGTACTGCCGCACGAACACTTCCGGCAATCGCAAACTCTCTGGCTTTCGTCGATCGGGCTCGGAACCTACCTGGGCGACTACGATGACGCGACCGACCGGCGATACGAGGAAGCGATCGTTGCCGCCGTAGAGTCGGGCTGCAACGTCATCGATACCGCCGTCAATTATCGCCTGCAGCGGAGCGAGCGCTCTGTCGCTAGGGCGCTCAACGAACTGGCTGCCAAGGGTTTCGGTCGCGACGAGCTGGTGATCGCTACGAAAGGCGGGTTTATCCCTTACGACGGCGTCCCGCCCAGCGATCCGCGCAGTTACTTCGAGCAGACTTTCGCTCGTCCCGGAGTCGCAACGCTATCCGATGTAGTCGCCGGCTGCCACTGTATGACCCCCGGTTATCTTTTGCACCAACTCGATTGCAGCCTGCGCAATCTCGATCTCGAGCGCATCGACATTTATTTCGTCCACAACCCTGAAACCCAATTAGGCGCGGTTTCGCGCGAGGAATTTAATCGGCGGTTGTTAAAGGCATTTGAAGCGCTCGAGGAAGCCGCCGCCGCGGGAAAAATCAGCATGTACGGCACCGCCACCTGGGACGGTTACCGCACCGCCCGCTCTTCCCAGGGCTACCTCTCCTTGGCCGAAGTCGTCAAACTCGCGGCTCAAGCGGGAGGGCGCGATCATCACTTCAAGGTCATCCAACTGCCGGTCAACCTCGGAATGACCGAAGCGCTGACGCTGCCGAACCAGGAGATTAACGGCAAACCGGCCACAACGCTTCAAGCAGCCGAGGCGCTCGGTCTCACCGTCATGTGCAGCGCGTCGATCCTTCAGGGGCAACTCTCGCGCAATCTGCCGTCGCTCATTGCAGAAGCATTCCCGAACCTGGAAACCGACAGCCAACGGGCCATTCAGTTTGTGCGCTCAACGCCTGGGGTTACCACCGCGCTCGTCGGCATGAAGGAGCGCGTCCACGTCGAGGAGAATTTGAGGACCGCCCGGGTTGCGCCCTCGAGTTGGGAGCAATACTCCAGGCTTTTTCGGACCGCCGAAACGTAATAGCCCGGCGCCACGCCGAAACAAAAAAGGGAAATCTCGCGCAAAGCTCGCAAAGGGCGCCAAGGAGAAGATGGATTGCGACTGGCCGTGCTTGGCGCGAGGAACTGTTAGAAGCTTTGACCGTTTGAGCGGCTCGAACGCGCCGAATTCCGATGGTCTCGGCCTACGAACGCCTCAACCCGCCGTACGGCCTATTTCGGCTGCGACGCATTGAACGATGGGAACGGTTGGACCCGCGCTACACGCGCTTTTCTAGTTTCCGGTGAGATAATCGAGGGCGCCGAAAATTCTCTCCAGCCGCTCGAGCGCGGCGCGCGGAAGTGGCGGCTTGAGCATCGCCTCGACGTTCGCCTTGAGGTGTTCGAGATTGCCCGTTCCGGTAAGCACGACATCGATCCCGGGTTCATGGCGGCAAAAACGGTAGGCCGCCTCCGCGAGCGTTGCCGCGCCGCTCTCGCGCAGGATCACATCCAGCGGCGAAGCGCCGTCGAAGACATCGCGGTCGATTGCATTCCTTTGAACCAGATCGTTGCACAGGGACACGAAGCGCTCGGGACGGCTCAGCGCCCTCCGGACCGCGAACATGTTTAGCGTCCCTATGGATTTCACGCGCGTCAACGGGAAAACGGTTTTTCGCGCCGAAGGATTCAGCAGGTTGAAGCCGACCATAAAAACGTCCCATGATGAATCCTCGAGCGCCCGCTGCAACATCTCGTGGGCCGGGTCGGGTACGAATGCTTCCGTAACGCCGATGAATCGGATCTTTCCTTGCTCGCGCAACCGCAGCATCGGTGGGAGTAGACGTTCCCTGGCGAAACGATAATCCTTGGGCTCGACCCCATGCAGATGGTAAACGTCGATATAATCCGTGCCTAGCTTCCTGAGACTCCTCTCGAGCCCGCTGCGAACCTCCTTGGCGGGATTTGGATGATCCTGAGCGGGAAGCGTCTTTTTCGTCGAGAGGATCAGCCGATCGCGTTCTACTCCGGCGATCGCTTTCCCAACCACGCCTTCCGTGCCGTACGATTCCGCCGTGTCGATGAAGTTGATCCCCAGGCCGATCGCCTCCCTGACAAGCACGATCGCCTGCCGTTCGGAGGACGCACGGTCACCGAGCCCGAGCCGGCTCGGCCCGCCGCAACCCAGGCCCGCGACGCTGACCTTCATGCCGGTGCGACCGAGTACCGTGTAGTCCATTCAATTAAACCTTCCGAGGTGCCCACGTCTTCACGAAGGCCATCATTTATCGATCTCTTCTCTGGGGCGCCGCCTCCTTAATTACCGCGGTTCCCCTCTATTTTCATCTTCTGGAAGCGAGCGTAAGCTCACGTCACACTCTGTGGCGAGTGTCTGTCTCTATTTCGCTGTGGCGCAGCTGCTTTAGTCGGTTTTGTCGAACTTGAGGGCCGCCGAGTTGATGCAATACCGCAAGTGCGTCGGCGCGGGCCCATCGTCAAAGACATGCCCCAAATGGGCGTCGCACCGGCTGCACAGCACTTCGGTCCGTTGCATGAAGAAGCTCCGGTCCTCTTCGGTGCTCACGCTCTCCTGCGCAATCGGCGCCCAAAAGCTCGGCCAGCCGGTGCCGGAGTCGAACTTGGTCTCCGAGCTGAAGAGTTCGTTGCCGCAACAGGCGCAGCGGTAAACGCCTTTTTCGTGCCAATCCCAGTACCGTCCCGTAAAGGCCCGCTCCGTACCCTTTTTGCGGCAAATTGCATACTGCTCGGGCGTCAGCTCCGCCCGCCATTCGTCATCCGACTTGATGATTTTTTCTTTCATTGCTTGCCCTCTGTCTCTCCGCATCGTCGAGCTCTGATATAAGTTCCAGTGTCCGTAGGACAATACAAGTCTCTTGGAGACGCGTGAAGCACCAACGAGTTCCGTCATGCTTGGCCCGACGCGTGCATTGCGCCTTCGGCCGTCCGCCGTCAATCGACGGTTCGAAGGACGTTTCGAGGCACAGGCCCATGGACGCCGGCTCGAAAGGGCTTCATGACCACACGTTTGTCTGAGGGTTTTTTCATCCCCTCCGGGCGAGCTAAGCTCACGTCACGCTTGGTGATGAGTGTTCGTTTCCGCTTCGCTGCGCCGCAGCGGCCGTTCAGCGCTGCATATTGACGAACTGTAGAGGAATCGGCAGATTCGCCGAGCGCAGCATCTGGATCACCGACTGCAAGTCGTCGATCTTTTTGCCGCTGACGCGCACCTGGTTTTCCTGAACCGCCGCCTGGACTTTGAGTTTCTGGTCCTTGATCATTTTGACGATGGCGCGCGCGTTTTCCGAGTCGATCCCTTCCCGGATCGCAATCTCCCGCTGAATCATGCCCCGGGCAGCCATCTGGCTTTCCTTCGGATCGAGACACTTTCGATCGACTTTACGGCGCGCGAGATTTTCCACCAGGGCTTCCTGGATCGCTCGCATCTTCATCTCGTCTTCGGTGGTGACGCGAATGACCCTCTCCTTCTTGTCCAGGTTGATTTCGGTTTTCGAACCGCGAAAATCGTAGCGTGCCAGAATCGCCTTTTTTGTGATATTGACCGCGTTGTCGACCTCCTGGAGATCGACGCGGCTCACGACATCAAAAGAAGGCATCTTTTCGCTCCGGACCCTGTGCTCACGCGTTACGGGCTTGCGCCGAGCGGCGCGGCCCCGCCTTCCATGCTCCTTTTCGTACGCGTTTCGCCGCCGCGGTCGACGCGCCGCCGCTCAAAACGAAATCCAGGACGTCGCTGCGCGTGATGATGCCAACGAGTTTGCCGTCCTTCAGCACCGGCAGGGAGCCGATGCGGTGACGGCGCAGGAGCGCAACGGCGGTCAGAAGCGGCGTCTCGGGCCGAACCGTGAAAACGTTATGCGTCATCGCTTCCTCGACCGTGAAAGCATCGGCGAAGCGATCGATCTCCTTGGGCCGACCGATCAGCATGCTCGTGGGATAGGCATCCCGGATGTCACGGTCGGTCACGATACCGACCATTTTGCCGTTGTCCATCACGGGCAGTTGATTGACGCGGTGCTTCGCCATCAAACGGCGCGCCGTCGTGAGGCTTTCGACGATGTCGACCGTCAGCACCTTTGTCGCCATCCAGTCCGATACCCGAATCGGGTTTGATTCTCTTTTTAAAGCTTTCATCGCAGTTGCTCCATCCTGTAACCCCTTTCTCGCAGCAGCTCGATAACGTTCCCCTTCCCGACGACGTGTCCCGCTCCGATGACGACCAGCGTCGTTTCGCTTTGGGTCAAAAACGCTTCCAAGCGCGCCAGCCACCGGCGGTTCCTATCCAGCATCACGCGCTGATAGAGATCGGGATACTCCTTGAACCCGGCGAGAACGAGGTCTTCCATGACGCTTTGGTCCCCGGCCTTCCAGGCTGCAATTAGACGGTGCACGCTGTGTTCGATCCGCTCCAAGTCCTTCATCGTCTGCAGCAGCATGGCTTCCTGTTGCTTCGGCGGCATCGCGTCGAGCAGGCTGAACTGTTCTTCCGGGGTCTCGAGACCGATGACCGCTTTTTCGGCGGCGCGCGCACGCTCGAAGAGATGCCGGTCCACGCCGTATTTCGGATCGAAGCCGAGTTTCTGCAGCTGCGCCGAAGTCAGGGTCAACGCAACCATCCACGGTTTAAACGGATGCAAGGTTTTGATGTCGATGCCGAGCTGTTTCGCGCGTTCTGCAGCCATGGCGTACGTGCCCTCGGAAATCGCCTGCGGCAGTGTCCTACCGTCTCGGTACACGCCGCGTTGCGCCATGAGCGTTTGCAGCTTGAGCGGTTCCGTCGCGCCGAAATCGACTTCGAATGCCACGGTTCGAGCCTCTGCAAACGCGGCTTCTATCGCCGGGCTGAGCGGGTAATCTTCCTTTCTCAGGAGATGAATCGACCCGAGAACGTAGAGCGTCCCCTGATCGGAACGCGCCCGCCAGAGAAGACTTTTCGCCTCGAGCCGGGTCGCCGGGGCCGTGGTTGCCAGCGCCAGGCCAAATATGAATAGTAAAACGCGCCCCACTCTGGGCCCCGAGGCGGCGGTTCTTTCATCGAGCCCGCTGCTGCTCGGCAGCGTCGCCGTGGGGCGCGACCCGATTTGCGAAAAAGGGAACAGCCCGCCCGAACGGCGCCTGTCCCCTTCCCCGGCCGCGTTGTTTACCATTCGAGACGGATACAGATCTCGTCGCCTTTTTGTTCGACGGGAAGCACGGTCAAAGGCGGTCCGCCCTGAGGCAGCACGCAAGCTCCGGACTGCAAGTCGAAGCAGTAGCCGTGGTTGTTACAGCGGATTTTCGACCCGCCAAGCAATTGCCCGCCCGCTTTCAAGTCCGCTCCTTCATGCGGGCACTCCTTGGTGAATGCAAAGTAACGCCCGTCAACCAACGTCACGAGCACCGGGCGACCGCCAAGATCAACCTCCTTGATCGAGCCCGGTGCCAGCTCGCCAGCACGGGCAACGGGTACGTAACTCAGCCCCATGCGCTCAGGCCGCTGCCCTGCGCTCGGCGTAGAGAGCGCTCCGCAGCACCTGTCCGGGCAACTCACCGCTCACACGCCCGTCCTGCTGGACAACCGTGCCGTTGACGATCGTGTAATGCATGCCTTCGCATCGCTGGATAAGTCGCTTGCTCCCGGCCGGATAATCGTTCGCCCACTCCGGCTCGTGAGCACGCACGGTCTTGGGATCGAAAATCGCAAAATCCGCAGCGTATCCCGGACGGAGCAAACCGCGCCCCCGAAGGCCGAAAATGGACGCTACGTGGAAGGTCAACTTATGAACCGCCTGCTCGAGCGTCATTACCTGCCGCTCACGCACCCAGAGACCCAACAGCGTGGTTCCGTAGCCGAAGTCCGCGCCGAACTGGACATGCGCTCCGGCATCGGACGTCCCGACGAGGACGTACGGACTGCGGAGGATTTCTCCCATGGCGTGGGCATCGCCGCCGTTGTTGGCGTTCCAGAAGGTCGTGCCCAGATCCTCCTCGAGTGATAGATCGAGAAACGCGTCGAGCGGATCCTGATTGCGCATCGCCGCGAGTTCGGCGATGGTTTTGCCGTTGTAAATCGCGTTTTCCGGTTTGAGCGTTTTCTCTACGCGAACGATGTCCCATCGCCGATGAAAATTGGTCGGACGCGGATCGGCAAGGTCGGCGCGGAGTTTTTGCCGGGTATCCGGATCGCCAAACGCTTGCTTCCGCACGATTTCGGGCAGGAACATCAGGTTTTTCCAGGTTGGGAATTCGTCGAAAACCTGGCAGTTCTTGAGTTGAAAATGCCGCACGAGCGGCACCGTGTGCGAAAGGCCGTACGCCTGGTAACCCGCGCGAAAGATCGGCTCCACCGCGTCGAGTTGCTCGCGCCAGAGATTCGGCTCGGCCCAGCGATGCTGCAGGCTCTGCCACAGCACGGGCCGCTGGGTTCTCCGCGCAAGCTCGTGGTAAAACTCGAAATGTTCGATCTTGTTGCGCCCCAGGATCGTTTCGATCACGCCGCTGTTCCGCTCGGCGAGCACGTCGCACAGCGCGAACAGCTCCTCGTCATCGGCGAGCCGACTCGCAACCGGCTTGCCGTCTTCGCGCATGTGACGCTCGTTGCGGTTCGTGGAAATCCCCAGCGCCCCTCCCTCCAGAGCATCGGCCACCAGCCCCCGCATCTGCTGGATCTCCCTGGCGGTCGCCTTTCGCTCCACCGCCTCCTCACCCATCACATGATGCCGCAGCGCAATATGGCCCACGAGCCCGCCGACGTTGACGCCGACCTTGCCCTCGAAATTGTCCAGGTATTCGCCGTAGGTCCGCCAGTTCCATCGAACCCCTTGCTCGAGAGCGAATCTCGGAATCGCTTCGACGCGCACGAAGCTCTTCACCAGCGCGTCTTCGTCGCCGGGCTTGACCGGCGCGAGCGTGAGCCCGCAGTTCCCCATGATGACCGTGGTGATGCCGTGCTGCGGCTCGCATGTGCCGTAGGGATCCCACAGCATCTGCGCGTCGAGGTGCGT
>DATMBL010000291.1:0-9418 GCA_035559295.1 Candidatus Eiseniibacteriota bacterium | reverse complement strand
GAGCCGCCATCAGCGCCTTCTCTGGCCGGAGCCGCCGGCCCTCCCACAGGGCCCGCGGGCGCGGCGCGGTTGTCGAAAATGCTCGCGCCCGGCCGGCTCGAGAAGTAGCCCAAAGTGAGAGAGGTGATCATGAACACGATCGCCATTCCGGTCGTGAGCCGCGTCAAAAAATTTCCCGCTCCGCTGCTGCCGAAGATTGTCGAGCTGGAGCCGCCGAACACAGCGCCCACCTCGGCGCCCTTACCGGTCTGCAGCAACACCACCAGGATCAGGCCGATGCATACCAGCACATGAACGATTGTAATGACGATCAGCATCTCGGATATTGCCTCAAAAGCACCGGGCGATGGGAACAAACGTTTCCGCTTTTAAGCTCGCCCCGCCGACGAGAAAACCATTGACGTCTCCGGCGCCCGCCAGCTCCGGAGCGTTTTCCGGTTTCACGCTCCCACCGTAGAGGATACGCACCGCCGCGCCGCCGTGAGGGCCGAATCGATCGGCGAGCAAACGGCGGATACGTTGATGAACCTCGGAGATTTGCTCAGGAGTTGCGTTCTGGCCGGTGCCGATCGCCCAAACCGGCTCATAGGCGATTTCAATCTGTCGTATAGCACTTTCGTCCAGCTCCTTCAACGCGGCGCGGAGTTGGCGCGCGATGACGTTGAACGTCCGGCGCGAACGCCGCTCGGCGAGGGTCTCGCCAACGCACAAAATCGGCCGTAAGCCGTGGCGGAGCGCGGCCGATACTTTGCGCGCGACCGCATGGTCATCCTCACGAAAAACGTGGCGCCGCTCGGAATGGCCGACGATCACGAAACGACAGCCCACGTCGCGAAGCATCAATGGACTCACTTCTCCGGTGAACGCGCCCGATTCCTCCCAGTGGCAATTTTGCGCCGCCAGGAGAATCGGGGTAGCGCTCAGGGCGGCGCCGATTGCCGCAAGGGAGGTGAACGGCGGCGCCACGGCAACGGTTGCGCGCGGCGGCTGCGCCCCGAGCGCGGCGGCGAGGTTGCGGACGAGCGCGAGACCTTCCGCCTGGGTCCCGTGCATTTTCCAGTTACCCACAACCAGCGCCGGCGTCATCGCCGCTCCTCGAGAGCGGCGATGCCCGGAAGCTCTCGCCCTTCGAGATATTCGAGCGTTGCGCCGCCCCCGGTCGACAGATGGGTGATACGGTCTTCGACGCCGGCCTTCGACACGGCGGCAACGGTGTCGCCGCCGGCGATCACGCTGACGAGGCGCGGATGGTTGTCCGCGAGAACGCGCGCGAGCGCGCTCGTGCCGCGATCGTACGGCTCGAGCTCGAACAATCCGACCGGGCCGTTCCAGAGCACGGTGCGCGCTTTTTCGATTTCACGGCTGAACGTTGCAATCGTCTTTGGTCCGATGTCGAGACCGCGCCGGTCTGCCGCGATCGCCGGTCCCGAAATCTGCGGGTGACGGTTTTCCGAGTCGCCGGTTACATGATCTTCCGGCAGGGCCAGGTTGGCGCCGGCGCGCGCGGCCTGGAGCATAAGCTCTCGCGCGAGACCGATCTTGTCCTCCTCCAACAGGGACATGCCGACCTCGACTCCGCGCGCTTTCAAGAACGTGTATGCCATCCCGCCGCCGATCAGCAGCGAGTTCACTTTAGGCAGCAGGTTCTTGATAACGCCGATCTTGTCGGAGACCTTCGCGCCGCCCAGTATCAAAACGAACGGCTTTTCGGGTCCGGAAATCACGCGCGAAAGGTAGGTGAGTTCTTTGTGCATCAGCAGCCCGGCGGCTTTCTCGCGAAAAAAGGCGGTAATCGCTGCAATCGAAGCGTGCGCCCGGTGGGCGGCGCCGAAGGCGTCGTTGACGTAAACGTCGGCGAGCGCGGCCAGTGCCCGCGCGAAAGCAGGATCGTTCGCCTCTTCGCCTTCGTGAAAACGCAGGTTTTCGAGCAATACGACCCGAAGGTCGGGACGCCGGACCATCGCTTCCGCTTCGGCTCCGACGGCCGCCGGCGCCAGAGCCACGGATTCCCCGAGCAGAGCTTCGAGATGATCACGCACGGGAGCAAGGCTGTACTTCGCCACCACTTTCCCATCCGGCCGCCCGAGATGCGACGCAAGCACGAGTTTGCGCGCGCGCGCAAGGATCAAGCGGATCGTCGGCAGAGCGCTCTCGATCCGGTGCGCCTCGGCCACTTTTCCGCCAGCGATCGGCACGTTGAAATCGACGCGCAAAAATACCGTCTTTCCCTCGAGCGCCAACTCTCCGACTTCACGGATCATAAAGCTTTCCCTTCCGACGCAGCGAAAGCCCGCGCCAACGGGTGACAATTGGGTTTTCAATTGACTAAGTATAGAGCTTATATTACTTTTGCAGTCAATTCTCCGGAATCCTGATGTCTTACGGCTCACCGCTTCAGCTAGCAGCGCAGAACGGTATCGCCACGCCCCAACCCCACGGGGTCCTGGATCTAGTTCGGGGGTCGGGCCCGGTTGTCCAGTCGATTCTGTACATGTTGATTTTGTTCTCGGTCGTGAGTTGGGGTATCATTTTTTATAAGTATCGCCAGATCCGTCGAGCGAAGCGCGAGTCGGAGCAGTTCATCGAGATCTTCTGGGAACGGCGCAATTTGTCTTCGATACACGAAGCCAGCCGTGACTTGAAAGCGGGTCCGGTCGCGCAGGTGTTCCGTGCGGGTTACGAGGAACTCATCCGCGTGTCACGGATCAAAAAAGAGGGATCGACCGGGGAACCCCTCACGACCGATCTGAGCGGCGTCGATAACGTCACGCGCGCGATGAAGCGGGCGGCAAGCGTGGAAACAACCAAGTTGGAAAAATCGCTGACGTTTCTCGCCACGACCGCGAGCGCCGCGCCGTTCATCGGCCTGTTTGGGACCGTCTGGGGAATCATGAACGCGTTTCGTGGCCTCAGTGTAACCCATTCATCGAGCATTCAAGCCGTTGCGCCCGGCATCGCCGAGGCGCTGATCGCCACCGCCGTCGGTTTGGCGGCCGCGATTCCCGCGCTCATGGCGTACAACCATTTCGTGCACCAGATCAAGGTTTTGGCCGCCGAGATGGACAATTTCTCGCACGAATTTTTGAATATCGCCGAACGCCATTTTTTTAAGTAAGCTCATCTGAACCCATTACGAGGTTGGAATGGCCGTAGATGCATCTTCCCAACGGGACGGGACCACGATTTCGCAAATCAACGTTACCCCGCTCGTCGACGTGATGCTGGTCCTGCTGGTGATTTTCATGGTGACCGCCCCGATCATTCAGCAAGGCGTGCAGGTCAATCTGCCTCAGGCGAAAGCCGGCGCGATTCCCGGGACCGAAGAGCCGCTGATCGTAACAATCGGTAAAAACGGCACGATCTATCTCAATGACAACGCGGTCTCCGAGGCGGAGTTGGGCCAGAAGCTCAGCGCGATCCGCAGGGCCCAGCCGGACAAGGCGGTCTACTTGCGGGCCGACCAGGATGTCCGTTATGGCATCGTCATGAGAGCGATTGCGCAGATCAAACAAGCGGGCATCGAGAGATTGGGGATGGTGACCAGGCCGCCGGCGGAGGGTCGTTAGTGTCAGGCCCGGCCAACCGGTCCGCTCCGGCGGCCGCGTTGAAAGGGCGGATTGTCCCCTCAGGACGCGGCGAAGAAAAGCTCACGACCTGGCTCTTTGTCTCGCTTGCAGTCCACTGCGCCTTCATTGTTGGCTTATTTCTGATGCCTCATTTGCCGTTGCCGAGCGCGCCCCCGGCGCCGGTGTACACGGTTGATCTCGTCGGCGGCGAAAAAATCGGCGCAACGAACTTGGGAACTCAGCTCACCCCCGCGCCGGAGCCCAGAGCAAATCCCAAGACCGCTCCCGAGCCTGCGCCGGCCCCGGAGACCAAAGCTCCCGAGGTGAAACAGGAACCGAAGCGAGAAAAAGTCGAAAAGGAGAAACCGCCCAAACCGGAAAAGGCCAAAACTCAGGAAAGGAGCGCGGTCGAGGAAAAGGCACCGGTCAAGGAGCCGCCGAAAAGCGAGCTGCCGACGAGAGAAAAGGAGCCGGTGGCGGAAAAGAAAGAAAACGCGGCTAAAGAAGCGGCCAAAGAGCCGCAAAGCGCGACCCGGGAATCTTTGGATCGGGTGCGCGAGCGCTTGATTCAATCCGCCCTGGAACGGGTCAGGAGCAGAACCGAATCGGCGCAGAAGACGGCGCCCGCGGGAGAGACGATCAGCGCCGGCACCGGGCAGGGGGAGGGCGCCGCAGCGCTCGGCGAAGGCGGCCGCGGCGGCGGGGTTCCCAAGGGGATTGAATTCATTAGTTATCGGAACAAGATCTTTTCGATCATCCAGAGTAATTGGGCGTGGCCCGGGCAGAGAAGCGACCTCAAGGTGACCGTTCGATTTGGTATTCGGGAAAACGGCGAAATTACGGGTTTGAAAGTGGTGCAACCGTCGGGGGATTCGTCGTACGATGAGTCGGTGCTGCGAGCGGTGCGGAAATCCAACCCGCTGCCGCCGCCGCCCGAGAGCTATCGCGCCGATTTTGCCGACGTCGAGCTCAACTTTTTGCCCCCTAACGCGGGGAAATAAACCTATGCTGATCGTCTTGGTCCTGGCACTGCTATTCTCGGTTGGCTTTCCGGCCGGCGCCGGCGCGCAAGTGAGAGGCGATATTGTCGGCCCCGGGATGCCCAAATATCCGATTGCGGTATCGCCGCTTCGTAACGCGGGAGGCGCCGACCAGGGGCGCCTTTCCGAGGCAATCGCCGATACGATCGTCTACGATCTCGACCTGACCGGCTGGTTTCGGGTGATCGACCGGTCAACTTATATCGAGCACCCGCAACGCACCGGGGATACGCTGGGGACGTTCGATTTTAGGGACTGGTCGACGATCGGAGCCGTCGGGCTCGTCAAGGGGCGATTTTCCGTCCAGGGAGAAGAACTGACCGTCGAGCTCAGACTCTTCGATGTAAGTCAGTCCAAGGAGGTCGTGGGCAAACGCTACGTCGCGGCGGCAAAAGATTACCGGCGAATCGCGCACAAGTTCGCGGACGAGATCATCAACCAATTCACCGGCGTGCCGGGGATCTTTAACACCCGGATCGCCTATGTTTCGACGAGCGGCGGCCGCTTCAAAGAAATCCACGTTTCACACCTCGATGGAAGCGAAAAATACCAAGTGACGAACAACCGTACCATCAATTTGTCGCCTTCCTGGACGCCGGATGGAAAGTCGATTCTCTATACCTCCTACAAAGACCGCAATCCCAGCCTCTATCTGTTTGAACTCTACAGCGGGAAGGATGTGAAATTCTCTTCGCGCACCGGCCTGAACCTCGGCGGCAAATGGTCGCCCGACGGGCAAACCGTTGCCGTCTCGCTCGAACGCGGCGGCAACAGCGATATCTATCTTTTGGATCGAAACGGCAACGTGGTGCGGCGGCTGACCGAAGATGCGGCGATCGACGTTTCGCCGTCGTGGTCTCCGGACGGCCGGCAGCTGGTCTTCGTTTCCGACCGGAGCGGCTCGCCGCAGTTGTATATCCTCGACGTCAGCAGCGGGCGCACGCGCCGGCTCACTTACACCGGCGGCTACAATACCTCGCCCGAGTGGTCGCCCAAGGGCGACAGAATCGCTTACATCAGTCGAGTCGGGGGCCGGTTTTCGATCTTTTCGATCTCTACCGAAGGCGGAGAGCCGACGCGGTTGACCAACAACTCCGCCGACAACGAGGATCCCGCGTGGTCTCCCGATGGGCGTTTTCTGGTTTTTTCATCGAACCGCGCCGGTCGCTACCACCTCTACATCATGCAAGCAACCGGTGAAAACCAGCGTCGATTGACAGGGTCGGGTGGAGATGATACAAAACCGAGCTGGTCCCCGCGTTTAGATTAACTCTTCCCAATCAATGCCGTAACGTCTAGTTTGTCGGAAGGAGTTCTTCATGGTGGAGCATTGTAGAATGCTGTGCTATTTGGCGGGGGCGGTGCTTTCGGTGTCGTTAGTCGCGTGTGCTCCAGCGACAGCGCCGAAGCCCGAGGAGTCGACCAAGGCGGGCGCTTCCGGTCCCAAGAGCGGGCAAGGGGCCGGCGAGGGAGCGCGGGGCGGGGCGCGCGAGTCGGATGCGACGGCATCGGGGAGTCTCGATCAATTGCGCGAAGGCAAGCCTCCGGTCACCCCGGCATCGAGCCCGCTAAAAGATGTTTTTTTCGACTTTGATCGCTACGATTTACGGCCCGACGCGCGCGATATCCTCAAAGCGAACGCCGATTGGCTGAAGAAGAACCCCTCGGCCCGGGTGGAAATCGAAGGGCACTGCGACGACCGCGGCACCAACGAATACAACCTCGCGCTTGGCGCAAAGCGATCACAGGCGGTGAAAGAGTATCTGGTGACCCTGGGGATCGCGACCGATAGATTGTCGACGATCAGCTACGGCGAAGAGATTCCGGTGTGCAAGGAGCCGACCGAAGAGTGCCGGGCGAAAAACCGCCGCGCCCGTTTCGTCGTCGTTCCCGGCCGCCCGGCGTCGTGACGCTCAACGGCACAGCGCAATGACCGATAGAGCACGACAACTCCTCGCGTTCGCGCCGCCCAGCGTCGGTGTCGCGGTCCTGTTTTTGGCGCTTTCGGCGTGCGTCCCGACGCAGCAGATGGATCTGATCGAGCGCGAGCAGCGCCGATTGCGGCGTGATTTCAGCACGGTGCAGGCCGATGTCGAGGCGGTGCGCGCGAACGTGGCGGACACGCAGGCGAACGTCGAGCAGCTGCAAAGGGAGATGAGCGCCGTCAGGGAAAGACTCGACGAAATTCGCGTGCAGGTTGGCAGGCAGATCGGAAAGAGCAGCCGAGAAGGTGACCAGCGAGTGCGGACTCTGGAAGCGAAGCTGGCGAAGCTGGAAGAGGATCTCAAGGCTCAGAGGGACGCGCTCGCAGCCCAGGGAGAAGCGCTCAAGGCGCGTGAAGAAGAGCTCAAGCAGCTCCGCGACACCGCCCTGGCCGTCCCAAGAGAGCCGGCAACGGCGCCCGATGCCGCTAGTGAAGCGCTGGCCGCCGAGTCCGATGCGGTGAAGCGGGACTACGATGCGGCGTGGCGCGCGCTCGAGAAAAAGGATTACCGGACCGCGATCAGCCGATTCAAAGAGTTCATCAGCAAACATCCGAAGAGCAAGCTCGCCGGCAATGCCCAGTATTGGATCGGTGAGTGCCATTACGCTCTCAGAGAATTCGATCAGGCGATCCTGGAGTTCGACACCGTACGGCGAAAATATCCGAAGGGAGATAAAGTGTCGGCTGCGCTGCTCAAGCAGGGGTTTGCGTTCGCCGAGCTGGGCGAAAAAGTCAATGCGCGCCTGATCCTCCAGGAGGTGGTGGAGAAATACCCTCAGTCTCCCGAAGCGGCCCGCGCCAAACAGAAGCTCAAGTCCATCGAATCCTAGCCGTGCCTCCCGCCAGTCCTGCGCGACGAGCGGATCGGTTCTCCCGCGCCGGTGTCGTGTGGGAGCTTCAAAGCCGAACATCAATCGGCCTGTATGGAAATCGTTCATGATTTAGAGCATGCGCAGCCCGGGGCGCCGGGGTCGGTCGTTACGATCGGTAATTTCGACGGCATCCACCTCGGTCATCAGGCGCTGGTGCGGAGCGCGGTCGAAGAAGCGCAGCGCCGTGGGCTGCCGGCGGTGGTGGTGACGTTCGAGCCGCATCCGCTCAAGGTCTTGGCGCCGGAGCGGGCGCCGCGGATGCTGCTCGCTCCCGAAGACAAGATGGAGTTGCTCGCGTCTTTCGGCGTCGATCTGGTCGTGGCTCAACGCTTCGATCGGGAGTTTGCCGCGATCGAAGCGCAAGCGTTCGTGCGCCGTTACCTGGCGGGCCGGCTGAAAACCAAAAAGATCTGGGTGGGCCGCGACCTTCGCTTCGGCCGCGAACGCCGGGGCAGCGTTCCGGACCTCGTGCGTTGGGGTGCTCTGTACGATTACGAAGTAGGAATCATCGAGCCGATCCTGGTGAACGGAGCCCGCATCAGCAGTTCGGAAATCCGTCGCATGATCGAACAAGGCCGGGTCGATGAGGTGCGGCCGATGCTCGGAAGACACCACTTCGTGTCGGGCACGGTGGTGAGCGGCAACCAACGAGGACGCGATCTCGGTTTTCCGACAGCGAATCTTTCGCCCCGCACCGAAGTGGTGCCGCTCGACGGCATCTATGCGACGCTTTTCGAAGTGCGGCGAAGGCAGTGGCCGAGCGTCAGCAGCATCGGTTTCAATCCCACCTTTCCCGGCGGCGGAAAGCGAACCGTCGAGACGTTCATCTTCGACTTCGAGGGCGACCTCTACGGCGAAAGCGTGAAGCTCTTCTTCGTCAAGCGGATCCGCGAAGAGAGGAAGTTCCCTTCGGTTGAAGCCTTGGTGGCGCAGATGCGGCAGGACGCGTCCACGGCACGAACCGTTCTCGAGGGTTTGGGGCACCGCGCGGGATCCGGTGTTCCGGACTGATTTACCATGGCCGACCGGGAGAGCACCGTGGAGCAGGCGTCCGCCGGGACCCGGCTCGATATCTTCGTCACGCGCCGCTTCGGCGCCGCTCTCGAAGATGCCGGAATCACGCGCTCGGCGGTCAAACGCATGATCCTCGACGGTCTGGTTTTACTCAACGGACGGCGGACCAAACCGGGAGCGCGCATCAAGGCCGGGGACTCGGTACGGATAGAGATTCCGGCACCCCGTCAAACCGTAATCCTGCCCGAGCCGCTGCCGCTCGATGTGCTTTACCAGGATCGTGATTTGATCGCAGTCAACAAGCCCGCCGGACTCCTGGTTCACCCGACCGCAAGCTGCGTACGCGGCACGCTGGTCAATGCGTTACTGTACCACTGCCCGGATCTCGGGGATATCGGCGGCGAACGACGGCCCGGAATCGTACACCGGCTCGACAAGGACACTTCGGGAGTGATGGTTGCGGCGAAGAACGGTTTCGCTTTTCAGGCACTGTCGCGCCAGTTTAAAGAACGGAAAGTTCTCAAGGAATACGTCGCGCTGGTGTGGGGCGCGTTACGTGATCAAACCGGTGTCATCGATCGGCCAATCGGGCGTCATCGCTCGGACCGGAAGCGGATGTCGAGCGCTTACCCGATCAAGCGTAAAAGAGAGGCGGTGACGCACTGGTACGTGGAAGAGCGGTTTGCAATCGCCAGCGCGACCGGTTCCGCCATTCCCCTGAGCCTCCTCCGGCTACGGCCGCTTACCGGACGGACGCACCAGCTCCGAGTTCATCTCGCCGATTTGGGTCACCCGCTAATCGGCGACAAGACGTACGGCCGCCGGCGCTTGGTACGAGTCGGGAACTCCGCGATGGGACTGGTCCAGAGCTTTCCCCGGCAAGCGTTGCATGCGCACAGGCTGGCGCTTGCCCACCCGCGGACCGGGGCGGCGCTGGCCTTC
>DATMBL010000290.1:0-8218 GCA_035559295.1 Candidatus Eiseniibacteriota bacterium | reverse complement strand
CGCTCTTTCTCTCCCCGACGGCGATCAAGCGGCGCGAGTGGGAACTTGCAGAGCGCTTCCGCCCGGGCGCTGCGCCGCCGCGCCCGGAAGCGGATGCGCTTTTACTCGGGACGCTGGCGCACGGCTTTCTCCAAGCGATCGACTTCGGCGCTCCGGAGCCGCTCGAACCGGCGCTGGCGGACTACCTCGAGCGCCAGGAGTTTGCCCCGGGCACCGATCGCGGGGCGCTTTTTGCCGAGCTTTATGAGATCTTTCGCGCGTTTTTTGCTTCGCCGGTTTTTGCCGAGCTTCGTTCGTCGGCAATACTGGGACGCGAGGTCCCGCTGCTCATCGATTGGGATGGGCAGATCATGGAAGGAGTGATCGACCTGTTGTACGAGCGCAACGGATCGCTCTATATAGCGGATTACAAGACCGACCGGATCGCGCGGGAGAATCTCGCGCCCGCGAGCGGCGCCTACCGGCGTCAGGCGGAAGTCTACCGCCGGGCGGTAAGCCTCGGGCTCGGGCGCGAGGTGGCGGCCTTCAAGCTGATTTTTCTCCGGCTCGGCGCGGCTGTCGAGATCGAGCCGCCGCGCGACCGGCGCGATGAGGAACAACGATGAGGATTCTCTTCCTTGACATCGAAACCGTTCCGACCGAGCAGTTCTTGCAGGAGAACGGCCTGCTCGGAGCCCAGATGCAGCTTGACGAAGCGGAAATCGTCAAACGCCTGAGCCTCTCGGCGGCGACGGCGAAAATCGTCTGCCTCGCCTACGCGTTGGAGCCCCCGACGGACAGCCCGATCGCACTCCTCGAGGGCGAAGAAAGCGCCATTCTCGAGGGCTTCTGGCGCCTGGCGAGCGAAGCGGATCTCTTCGTCGGCCACAACATTCTCGATTTCGACCTGCGCTTTATCTGGCAGCGCTCGATCATCCAGCGCGTCAGGCCGTCGCGCGAAATTTCATTCGCCCGCTACCGGAGCTTTCCCGTTTTCGACACGATGCACGAATGGAGCCGATGGGGCCGCGGCCATGTCGGGCTCGATCTCCTGGCGCGAGCGCTCGGGATCCCGACTCCCAAAGCATGTCTCGACGGCTCGAAGGTGTATCCCTACTTTCGCGCCGGCAAATTCGCCGACATCTGCGAATACTGCAAGCGCGACGTCGAAACCGTCAGGCAGGTCTACCGGCGGCTCACCTTCGGGCTCCCGCCGGCGGCCGAGGGCGAATAATTCGCCCGCCAATTCGAAAATCCGAAGCAAATCCGAATAAGCCCCGGAGAGTTTGACAGTCCGTTTTCGAGGCTATAAGTTGTTTTCGACATTCCGCCGAACCAAGCCTGGTTTTGGCTCATTCGTAAAGCGAACATCGTAGCGACCGAAAGGGAGGCGACATGGATCATCCTACTTCCTCGACATGGCAGGAGCCGTCCGACAACAAGACCAAAGCGGGTTACGGTAAATTCTTGCGGCCGAAGACGCCCTACGATCTCTTCATGGAGGCTCAAGAGATCCCGATTTATCGCGATATCGGCGTGCGCCGGGTTCAAGACCTGCCGCGCAAACCGTGGAAGCGTATGGGCGGACAAGGAACGTTCATCCAGCTCCTCGGAACCGAAGGGCTCTGGGGCTGCTATGTCGTCGAGGTTCCAGGCGCCGGCGCGCTCCACGCCGAGAAGCACATGTACGAGGAGATCTATCTGGTGGTCGAAGGCCGTGGCACCACCGAAGTTTGGAGCGAAGGCAACGGCAAAAAGCTCACGTTCGAATGGCAGCGCGGTTCGCTCTTTTCGATTCCCATCAACGCAATGCACCGGATCGTCAATGCCACGTCGAGCCCCGCGCTGCTGCTTGCGGGAACCACCGCGCCGAACGTCATGAACATGTTCGGCAACGAAGACTTCGTTTTCAACTGTCCCTATCAGTTCAACGATCGTTTCAATCCCACCGACGACTATTACAAGTACAAGGAAGATGTCAGCCCCGACCCCGTGCGCGGCCTGGCGATGCGCCAGACCAACATCATTCCCGATATCATCAATTGCGAATTGCCTCTCGACAACCGGCGCTCTCCCGGCTACCGCCGGATCGAGCCGCACATGACCGGCAACCACTTTTATCTCTGGATCGGGCAGCACGAGACCGGCCGCTACTCCAAAGCCCACGCGCACGGCTCGGCGGCGGTCCTGATTTGCCTTAGGGGCAAGGGTTATACCTATACCTGGCCGAGCAACTTGGGAACCCGGCCTTGGGAGAGCGGCCACGGCCATCTGGTGAAGCGGCAAGACTACGAGCCCGTGGGCATGGTGAGCGCGGCGCCCATGAGCGGCAACTGGTTCCACGCGCACTTTGGCGCGAGCAAGGAGCCGCTGAGACTCACGGCGTGGTTCGGACCCAACGCTCCCGGACGCGAGCGCGGCCGGCCCGGCGAGCAAGCGATCGACTACGGCGCGATCGACATCAAAGACGGCGGCACCGCGATCCCCTACAACGAAGAGGACCCTTTCCTGCGAAAGGAGTTCGAGGAAACCCTGGCTAAAGAAGGCGCGAAGTCCCGAATGGAGCCCTCGCTCTACGAGAAGTAGGCTTTGGCCATGGCCAGCGACACGAGCAAGGGTTCGTTTACCAACGCGAATCGCCACATCTCCGAAGAGGAGGAAATCCGGCTCACGAGCGTCGGCGTCGATATCGGCTCTTCGACGTCCCATCTGGTTTTTTCGCGCCTCGAGCTCGAGCTGGAAGGCACCCGCTACGTGGTCAAGCGCCGCGAGATCCTCGCGGAGTCCGATATCCTTCTCACGCCCTACCTGGACGACACCCGCATCGACGTCGAAGCGCTCGAAGCCTTCATCGACGAGCAGTACAGGAAAGCCGGCATCCGGCGCGACGACGTGGATACCGGCGCCCTGATCCTCACCGGCGTTGCCGTCCGGCGGCGCAATGCCCGCGCGATCGCCGAACTCTTCGCGCGGGAAGCGGGGAAATTCGTCGCGGTAAGCGCCGGCGATGCCCTCGAAGCGATGATGGCGGCGCACGGGTCGGGCGCGGTGGCGCACTCGGCGAAGACCGGGGGGGTGGTTCTGAATATCGACATCGGCGGCGGCACGAGCAAATTCGCGGTTTGCAGCAACGGCAAGGTGGAAGAGGTCTCGGCGATCGACGTCGGCGCGCGGCTGCTCGCCTTCGGCGCCGACGGAGCGCTGGTCCGCATCGAAGATGCGGGACGGAAGCATGCCGCCTGGGCGGGCCTCGAGCTCGAGCTGGGGCAAAAAATCGAATCCGACAACTTGCGCGCGATCGCTTCGGGAATGGTGGACAAGCTCTGGGCCATGCTCGGGAGCGCAAGCCTGCCCAAGGCAGCCGAGAGCCTGCTCCGGCTTCCGCCCCTCAAGTATCGCGGCGAGTTCGATTCGATCATGTTCTCGGGCGGCGTTTCCGAATTCATCTACCGTCGCGAGAAAAGCGGCTTCGGCGATCTCGGCCCGTTGCTCGCCGAAGAGATTCGCCGGCGCGCGGCGGAGCTCGGAGTGCTCGTGATGGAGCCGATCGCGAGAATCCGCGCGACCGTGATCGGCGCTTCGCAGTACACCGTCCAGGTGAGCGGCAACACGATTTTCATCGCTCCGCAGGACGCGGTCCCGGTGCGCAACGTGCCGGTCGTCGCACCGGAATTTCCGCTGGCGCTCGAGCGGTTCGAAAAGGAAGAAATCCGGGAGTCCACGCTCGCCGCGCTTCGCCGCCTCGACCTGCTAAGCGCGCGCCAGCCGGTGGCGATCGCCTTTCACTGGGAAGGCTCCGCGACCTTCTTGCGATTGCAATCGTTTTCGCAAGGACTGGTCGAGGGTCTAAGACCGATCCTCGACAAGGGTCATCCCCTCGTGCTGGTGAACGACGGCGACATCGGCGGCATCGTCGGGCTCCATTTTCAAGAGGAGCTCCGGCTGGAAAATCCGATCATCTCGATCGACGGCATTGCGTTGAACGACTTCGATTACATCGACATCGGCGCTTTGATTCCGTCCTCGGGCTCGGTGCCGGTTGTGATCAAGTCGCTGGTTTTCCCCGCCTCGCCGGAATAGTCGAAAAGCTCGGGCTTAAAGAGCCTCCATTGCTTGACTTTCGCGCTGGAGCGCAATAGTTACAACTCGCGTCCGGAATCTCGAACAGAAGAGCAAAGCTCCGGCTGAGCTTTATGCCCACCTACCGCGCCCGCCCGTGTCCCAACTGCAGCTACTACGTGGGATTTACGGTCGGCCGGCGCGGCTCCTCGAGCGAAAAATTTCCCGTCAACGGTGTCTGTTTGAACTGCGGCTACAGGCTGCCGATGCAGGCGCTCGTGGTCGGAAGAAAAAGACGGGCCCGAAGGATCGGTGGTGTTTCACTGCGCGCGGTCGGCAAGCCGTCGCGCCGGGAAAAAACGGATCCGGAATCACAGCCCGATCCTGAGCCGGCGATCCCTGCCGGGCATCGCGACTATGCCGTCGATCTCCGCGCCATCGGCCAGGAACTCGAAGCGATGAGAGTCGCCCGTTTCAACCTCGAATGCTCGGGCGTCTGCTACACCGTGTGGCCGCAGGAAACGAAATCGCCGGCCGACGAGGCGGCGCCGAAAGACAACCCGTTAAGAGCGCTCTGGAAACGGATCAGAAGCGGGATGGACGCCGGGGCCCCCGGCGCGGGATCCCCCCCTCCCAAAGCGCCGCAACGCTTTGGCGGGAGCGACATCGATCGCATCGATCGGGCAGGAAAGGCCCGGCGGCAGCCCGGCGGAACGATCACCGACGGTCATGCGCTCTCGCAGCTCATGCGCACCCTCGGCACGTTGATTGTCCAAAGGCGGCAGAGACTGCTTGCGGTTTCTTGGCAGCCTCTGTCGATCGGGGTGGTGGTGGAAACGCCGGCAGGAAAGCGCCAGCTCGACCTCTATCGCCACGACCAGATCTATGACTTCTGGGTCAAGTGTTACCTGCGGCGCGCAGGGCGCGCTTATTCGGATGTCCCCACCTGATCGCGCGCGCGCTTGAGTTTTTCCTGAGCGAGGCGGGCGGCCTTAATGATATCGAGATAACCGGCGCAGCGGCAGAGGTTTCCCGCAAGGTACTCACGAATGTCCGCTTCGCTGGCGTCCGGGTTTTCGTCGAGTAGGGCTTTGACCGAGAGGACAAACCCGGGCGTGCAATAGGCGCACTGTAGCGCCCGCTCGCTCAGAAAGGCCTCCTGCACGGGATGGAGCTCGTTACCCGTGCCGAGACCTTCCACGGTCAAGATTTCGCGCCCGGCCGAGCGCGCCGCAAGCAACAGGCACGCGCTCACGGGTTTCCCGTCGAGGAGCACGGTACACGTACCGCAGGCCCCGACGCCGCACCCTTCGCGCACGCTCCAGAGCTTCAGCCGATCGCGGAGCGTTTCGAGCAGCGTGTCGGCGTCGTCGATTTCGACGCGTTGCTCCCGCCCGTTGACTCGAAGGCTGATGTTTCGCTTCATCCTAAGCTGTCTGACAATTTTCGCGACTCACGCAGATTATTCCGGTCCAAACTCTCGAAGAGCGAGATCGTCTCGCGCCAAGCACGTCGGATTGCGCTATTCGGATTTCGGATTTTTACCCGGCCCTCCTTTTGAGCCCTTCGACTTCGCTCCGGCACGCTGTGCGCGAGACTTCCCGTTGGCTTTTCTGTTGCGGTTTAGCCGCGCTATGCCGTTGGCGCCTTTCTGTTCGCCCCGGACCTGAGCTGCTCCAGCCCGAGAAGAACTTTTTCCGGCGTGATCGGCAGGTCCCGAAGGCGCACGCCGGTTGCCGCCTCGATCGCATTGGCAATCGCAGCCGAGACCGTGAGAGTTCCGGTCTCGCCCACACCTTTGGCGCCAAAAGGTCCGGTTTCATGCGGCACTTCAACCACGATCGGCCGCACGTGCTCGGGCAGATCCCGGATCGAAGCGATCTGGTAGTCGAGCAACGAGCCGTTCACCAACCGGCCCTCTTCAAAAATCATCTGCTCAAAAAGCGTCAACCCCAGGTGGGTGATCGCCGAGCCCAAAAGCTGCTGTTCGCAGTGCTTGGGATTTATCGCGGTTCCGGCGTCGCCGACGCTATAGAACTGGAGCAGCTTTACCTGCCCGGTTTCGGTATCGACCTCCACCTCCACCGAAGTCGCCGATGGAAACCAGTACTCGGTGCACTTTTCCGACTGGCCGGTTTCCGGGTCCATCGGAATCGCTTCGGGTTGGCAGATCGCCTCTCCGGTGAGCGTGGTGCCGAGACTCCCGAAGCGCGCGAGAAACGCCTCGCTGATCGACATCCCGCGCTCCTCGGTGCCGCGCACGAAGATGCGTCCCCGCGCCGCCACCAGATCGCCGGGATCGACTTCCAGCTTCTTCGCCACCACGGAAAACAACTCCGCCTTCACTTTGCCGGCGGCGAGCCGGACGGCGTTCCCCATATGGTAGGTCGAGCGGCTTCCCGCCGTAATCGTATCGTATGGCGTGATGTCGGTGTCGGGCTGCACGATGTGGACCTGATCGAACGACACGCCCAACTCTTCGGCAACGATCTGGGCCATCATCGTCTCGGCGCCCTGCCCCATTTCCACGGTGCTGCTGAGAACGTTGACCGTGCCGTCGGCGTTCATGATCACGATCGCGCCCGAGATCGAGGGTGTCAAAACCGCCTTGACGCCGCACGCGATCCCCTTGCCCCTGAGCTTCGTCCCCGAAGATCGGGGGGACGGCTCGCCCCAGCCGATCGCGCGCGCCGCCTCGGCGAGCGACTGCTTCACGCCGAATGAACGGACCGGGGTTCCGGTGGCGAAGGTCTCGCCCTCGTCCAACGCGTGCCGCAAACGAAACTCGAGCGGGTCGGCGCCGATCGCCCGCGCGATGGTATCCATCTGTGAATCGTACGCCCAGATGACCTGCGGCACGCCGAAGCCGCGGAACGCTCCGGCGGGCACGTGGTTGGTGTAAACACAGTAGGAATCGATCCAGACGTTGGGAATGCGATAGGGTCCGGCAGAAGTGTACCCGGACTTGTGCACGACCCGCGGGCCGATCTCGGCGTACGCACCCGTATCCCAGTAGATTTCGCACTTGCGCGCCGTGATCTGTCCCGCGCGCACGGCAGTTTTGATCTTGGTAATCACCTTGTGTTTGGTGATCATCAAGAATTCCTCTTCGCGCGTGAGCGCGTAGCGCACCGGTCGCTTGGTAATCAGGGCCAGCGCCGTGACCAGAGGTTCGAGCTTGGCGTAGAGCTTGGCGCCGTAACCGCCGCCGAGATAGGGCACGCGCACGCGTATTCGGTTCATCGGAATGCCGAAAGTGGCCGAGATCTCGGTGCGCACGTAAGACGGCGTCTGGCTCGCGGTCCAGATGTTCACCCGCTCGTTCTCGTCCAGGTAAACGAGCGTCACGTGCGGCTCCATCGGCACGTGCTGGGCGGGGGGCGAGCTGAAGGTGTCCTCGAAAACACGATCCGCTTCGGCGAACGCTTTCTCGACGTCCCCTCTTCGGAGTTTGAAGTGATAGCAGATGTTCGATCGCTGTCCCGCTTTGACGTGGGCGAGATCGGCAAACGCTTTGGCCGGCCGGTGCTGCTCGTGTACCAGCGGCGCGTCGGGTTTGACCGCCTCGAGCACGTCGAAAACCGCCGGCAGCGGCTCGTAATCGACTTCGACGAGATCGAGGGCATCCTCGGCGATCCGTCGGCTCTCGGCGGCCACTGCCACGACCGGGTCGCCGGCGAAACAGGCCTTGTCGATCGCCAGAATCGGCTGGTCGCGGAAAGCCGGACCAAAAGCGGGATCGATGCCGGGCAGTTTCTCGCCGAGTTCTCGTCCGGTCAGAACGACGGCCACCCCTTCGAGCGCTTCGGCCCTCGCCTTTTCGATCCGCACGATGCGCGCGTGCGGGTGCGGGCTCCGTAAGACCGCGACGTGCAGCATCCGGGGCAGCTCGATCTGCCCGACGTGGAGCACGCGCCCGGTCACTTTCTGAGCGGCGTCTTTTCGCGGTACCGACTGGCCGACGACTGACAAACTCGCCATTAGACCCTCTGTTGCACTTGAGCAAGCGCGCGCCGGACCAAAACCCGCGCGATCCTTCGCTTGTACCACTCCGAGCCGCGAAAATCCGAAGAGGGCGAGATCTGTTGGTCCACGCGGTCGAGAATCGCCTCGATCTCGGGCTCGCCGAGCGTGAGGTTTGCGGCAAACTCGAGGTCGCGAATGAGGAGCGGGGTATCCG
>DATMBL010000289.1:0-2006 GCA_035559295.1 Candidatus Eiseniibacteriota bacterium | reverse complement strand
TTCTGGGGGTGGCTAAAAATTTTGGCGCAGGATCGCCCCGATCTTCGACAAAGATCACATCGCCGCAAAGATCGGCGCCGTTGAGCGCGCGATCGATATCGAAGGCCTGGCAGAGCTTTCCCGGTCCGCTCGCCAGGTTGCGCAGCTCGGCGTTATTGCGCCGGCGCCGCATGAACTCGATCCCCTCCACCGGCTCCACCGCTCGGATGAGCACGGCGGCGGGATAATCCTCGGCCTCCGTCACCAGATTCAGCATATGGTAGAAGCCGTAGATGAAATAGACGTACGCGTGCCCCGCCGGCCCGAACATCACTTCGGTGCGGGCGGTGCGTCCCTTCGACGCATGGCACGCCAAATCCTGCGGTCCCACGTAGGCTTCGGTTTCGACGATGCGCCCGACGGTGGCGCCTTGCGGATGCTTTCGCACCAAAAACTTTCCCAACAGTTGTTTGGCAACGTCGACGGTCGATTGCTCGTAAAAAGATCGCGGCAGTTTCAAGGTTGAGAACGTCGTTGCGGCTTCTCCTGCGCCGGTTCTGCGCGCGGCCACTGGCTTTATCGGATCTCCTTCACCAAACTCCAATCCACCAACTGGCTCAGCGGAATCTCCTTGGTGAGTTTGAGCCGCTCCTTGGTGAGTTGCACGTCGAGCTGCACGCCTTTGTCGGAGATCGTGCCGTCGTCGCTGAAGGAGCCGATCGAGGCGTCGTAGGCGCGGGCGGACTGCGCCGGAGTGATCTTTAAATAATCGGCGAGCATCTGCACCGTCTCGGCGCGGTTCTGTTTCATAGAGCGCGTGCCGCGCACGCAGGCGCGGACGACTCGCTTCACCTGCTCCCGCCGCGTCTGCAGCTTCTGCTCCATCACCGCGATGCCGGAGAGCGGCAGCTCGATCAGATCGCCCAAATAGACCAGCCGGCTAAAGCCTTCATCTTCCGCTTTGACGGCGAACGCCACGTCGATCGGCGTGGCGTCGATCGAGCCGGCGCGCAGCGCGGCGAGGCGCGTCGGACTTTCTCCCGTGACCATGATCTTAACATCCTTGTCCGGCTCGAGGCCAAAATGGCGCGCCGCTACGCGCGAGAGGTAGTCAACGGTTCCCGCGACCGAATCGACGCCGATGATTTTGCCCTTGAGGTCCCTCGGCGTCTTGATCTCCGGGCGGGCGACGAGCACGTGCAGCGGCCGGCCCGCCAGACCGACCACGGCTTTGATAGGAACGCCCGTGACCGCGGCGCGCAGCGCCGAGCCCCACGCGAGCAGATAATCGACGTCGCCCGTGATCAACGCCTTGACGCCGAGCGCCGGCTGCATCTGAATCTTATCCACCTCCAGACCCTCGCTCTTGAAAAAGCCCTTGCGCATGGCGACGACAACGGGAAATTCGAACAAGCCGCGGCTCGGCGTGGCGATGGCGATGCGCTCCGCGCTAGCTGGTCGTGGAGCCACGAGACAAACGGCGAACGTGAAAGCGACGAGCCAAGCCGCCCGCGCCGGACCCTTTCCACCCCGCGTTATGGCAATCATGACGAGAGCCTCCCTGCTCGAGCCGCATGTTTTTGCTGAAATCGTATCGGCTCGAGCAACCGCTTTCGTAGCGACAAACGATTCTGTCCTCGCTCCAGCCCCCGCGAAGTCTATTTCAGAAATGATAACGTCGATCCGTGAAGCGAGACGCGCCAAGCTTATCCCGGCGAAAGAGAACCGGTCAAGCCAAGCGATCGCTTGCCTCGTTCTGAACCGCGAACTATATTGCACCCGTGAATCTCACAGATGGATCCAGCGTGGTCGCGGATCTCACCACCCTCGGCCGAAAGAGCGGGCTTCCTCGAACCGTGGAGCTTCGCTTCGTTTACTTTCAGGGATGCTTCTACGCCTCCTCAAGCCGAGTGGAGGGCAAGCACTGGTGCCAGAACATGCTCAAGAACCCGGCGGTGGAGCTTCGAATCGGCGACGAAAAGCTCCGTTGCGCGGCCAAGCAGGTCCTCGATGAAAATTTGCGCAAG
>DATMBL010000288.1:0-2149 GCA_035559295.1 Candidatus Eiseniibacteriota bacterium | reverse complement strand
ATCGACGCGTCGAGCACCGTGTAAAGGCCGGCGAAAAACCACAGCCCCCAGAGCGAGTCGCTCCACAGCACAGGCAACACGGCGACGACGCCGAGGAAAAGACAAATCGTCATGTTTTTTGCGGTGCACGATATTTTGCGGAGACTTCAGGAACCCGAACTGGATTATTAACGTAGGGTTCAGGCGCACCACCAAGCACGCTTTCGTTGGCCTGATCGAACGGTACAATTACCTGGTGTGCTACGGTTCGGGCATCGAACGAGCCGCTCGGAGTGTCGTTCTTACTGGTCAAGCACCGATCTGGATGTACCTGAGGATTGCGCATGCGCTCCACGGCAAGGCACGGCGCCTCCTCTACTCTTCGCCGGTTACGGAAAGGTGGTTGTTTTCGATCACGATCCGTTCGACGGAGAGGGAAGGTAGTATGGGGGATCGTCAGCGATTGGGAGACGTTGTCCCGGAGAGGTCAGCTTCGCGGTCTGATCGCTGATTCATCCAGCCGATACGCTCGCAGAAGTGTTTCCACGGTTGCCGCGGCTATTCCGCGTGAGGACAGTTGGCCCAGGCAGCCGAGAGATCCGCTCACGCGCAGTGCCCTACTGCGCGGAAAAAAGACGAGTAACGCTACCATGCGAATTTGCGAAGAGGAACGATCTTGGTCAGATGACCGCGTCAACTTTGATTCGCACCGGAAGCTGTCTCGCTTGCAGTTCGCCCGCGCCGATTTGCCGGACGGCGCGATAGCCGGAAGGGCTCGGATCGGTATGCACGTAAACCTGTTTGCCGTCGAGATCGAACCACCAGACTTCGGCGATGCCGGCGCGGCTGTATTGGGGAACTTTCACCGAGCGATCGATTTTCAAAGTCGCATCGGCAACTTCGATCAGCAACAAGACATCCTCCGGCCGAGGCAAAGAGCGGCTGTAGCCGTCGGCGCGAGGTTTGAGCAATACGATATCGGGTAAAGTTCCGTTTGATCATCGAGCAGAAGCGGATTTTGAACGCTCAGGAGCGCGCGATCGCCTATGGCTTTTCCCAATACGGTCGTCAAGCGGGTAACGCAGCCAGCATGGCGCGGGCCGATGGGCGTCATTTTGATGATTTCTCCTTCGAATAACTCAAGGCGGTCGTCTTCGCCAAAGATCCCGGCGGCGATCATCCGATGAAATTCATCGGCGCTGAAACGGCGGGGCTGAAACGCGGCGTTCATGCCAAACGTTTTACGATACGATTCCGTGGCATTGCAATATTCGTGGGTGATGCGCCAAACCGAGCGGCGCGCTCAAAAATGGAAATATTTCCATCGCCGCTAACCGCGGCGTTCCCCGGCGCGGTAGTGTATCCTTCGAGTCGTCGCGCTTAAAATAGGGTTCGAATGAAGCCGTGAGGAAATGTAATGGTGTAATGGAGGTAATGCTGCTTTGACCCAGGCTTTGATCATCTCTGTCGGGAAAAGCCCGGAACCGATCGTCGCCCGCATCGCGGAGCATCGGCCCTCCTTTGTGGTGTTCTTTGCGTCTGAGGAGAGCATCGAGTCGATCGGCTCCATTAAGGTTCGCCTTGAGGCGCAGCAGATTTATCTGACGAACCGAAATGTCATGGTCGGCGATCCGGAGGATATAGAAAGCTGCTATGCGAAGGCTCTCGAGTGCGCCGAGCAGGGAAAATTCGACGACGCCATGGTCCGGCTTTATCGGGCGCTCGAGCTGGGCGGTCAGATGGCCCTCGATCAGGCGCTCGGCTGCGGCACGGATAGAGTCCCGGTGGTGAGATTGCCGGCGTCGCTGCGCGATGAATACCAACGAAAGTACGATCATCGGGATAGCCCTGACTTCGTGCAATTACCCTTGGAGGCGACGTATCGGCTGCTGGAGGCGCTCGATGATCCAGCAGGCAAACGATATGCTTCGCGCGCGGGCGAATTCAAAAAAGTGCAGTTTGCGAGAAATCACTCCTGGCTGGCGCACGGGCTGACGCCGTGCCAAGACGAAACCTACGATACGCTCAGCTCGCTCGTGCGCGAGATATTGGAGATTGAACCGGGGCCGAGCTTTCCAAAAATCGAGGAATCAGCTTGACCCGAGGGCGCGATGCGGCGGCTCTATCTGATCGCCTACGACGTTTGTGAACCGCGGCGTTTAAACCGCGT
>DATMBL010000287.1:0-8273 GCA_035559295.1 Candidatus Eiseniibacteriota bacterium | reverse complement strand
CCGCCGGCCAACAGGTGGCACCCCGCCGCGAGCGCATCGTCTGTGTAAGGCGGAGTCAGCAGGGCCGCTGCGATCTTGTGGTCCAGCAAAGCCCGGTAGCGGTGTTCCCAGCCGCCGATTTCAATCAGCTGATAGGCGCTCGGCGAAAAGCCTTTGGACCTGAGAAATCGTTCCAGCAACAACACGAATCCGGTCACTTTCGAATCGACTCCGAGAACTTGGCCGCGAAGCGACTCGAGATCCGAAAACGCCGGCGCTGCGATCAAACTCATAAGCCCGCTGTGCAGCCCCATGAAAATAACCAGGTCCCGCTCAGGATCGGATTCATGGTGTTTGCTCTCGACCGCGGCCACGACGTCATCCGCCGCCGGGTGTGCTAGTTGAAACTGATCGTTTTGGAGTCCTTGGATGAGGTAATCCGAACCCGGAGTATAGGAAACTTCGATTTGGAGCCCGTGTTTGGCGAAAATGCCGTACTCGACGGCTGCGTGGACGGGTAGATTGTAGCCGGCGCGAAATTGAATCAGTCGCAACGGAGTTAAAGACGCCATCGGGTTTCCGCCCCTAAATAACACACCATGGCAACGCCGCAACCCAAAGAATGGAGGGGCTCGCGCGAAGCGCGCAAAGATCGCCGGGGAGAAGACCGTGCTCCGATCCCTCTTCGCCGTTGTGTGCCTTGACAGGGATACCGGCACTCGGATAATCAGGAGCCAGTTTCCAACGCGCTGCGCACAGGACTGACCTGACCCTAAGCCTCGGGTATCGTTCGTTTTTGAAGGAAGACCCGGGAAGATGAAGAAGGATGCACAAGCAGGCGCGCCGTCGATCAACTGGTCGATTCTTTTCTTCATCGGTGTCTTGATCGCGTGGCAAGTCCTCGTCCCGTTTTTCGGTATTCCGTCTTACCTCCTGCCCACGCCGTGGGCGATCGTCGAAGAGTTTCAGAAAAGAGGCGGGTTCATCCTAACCAATTTCGTCCCGACCTTTTACGAGACGATCTTGGGTTTTCTGATCGGAGCTTTGGTCGGCATCCTTTCGGGTCTGGGAATCGTCTATTCGAGAATCCTGTGGCTTACGATATATCCGTCGCTGGTGGTCATCGGATCGATTCCGCGCATCGCCGTGGCGCCGCTGATTTTGATTTGGCTCGGTATCGATACGATCTGGTCCAAGGTGACGATTGTATTTCTCGTTGCGTTTTTTCCCATGGTGGTGAACTCGGTCGTGGGCTTGTCTCAGATTGACCCGGACATGCTGGACCTGGCCAAGACGATGGGAATGAAGCCCTGGACCGAATTCCGGAAGATTCGCCTGCCCAATTCGGTGCCTTACTTGTTTGCCGGATTCAAAGCCTCCATCGCCCTCGCCGTGATCGGCGCGGTGGTCGCGGAGTTTGTCTCGGGGCAACAGGGCCTCGGCTACCTGATCATCATCGGCAACAACGATCTCAACGCCGCTCTGATCTTCGCTTCGATCACCATCCTCTCCGCCATGTCGTTGGGTCTGTTCGGACTGATCGTGGGTTTGGAAAAACTGTTGATGCCGTGGCGCCGTGGCATCCACCCCACGGAGCTCTGACGCGTGCCGGATTCAAGAGTCCGCCGAATCCTAAGGAGGAAAGCCATGAAGCTGAAAGTTCGCCCGTTCACGGTTGCGCTTTTGACGACCGGCGTCCTGCTCCTCTGTACGGGCGCCACGGCCGGCGCGGCTGACAAGATACGATTTCTCCTCGATTGGATCATCGAAGGAAAGCATGTGCCCTTTTTCGTGGCGCGCGATAGGGGCTTTTTTGAAAAAAACGGTCTCGATGTGACCCTGATAGAAGGGAAAGGCTCGGCCAACTCCGCGACTTTTGTCGACGCCGGGCAAGCCGACTACAGCTACGGCGACCTGCTCACCGCCGTCGAGGTGATGTCCAAGGGCGCGAGGACCCGCGCGATCGGGGTCGGCATGGTGTTCAACGGGGGCGGTTTTATCTACCGTGAAGGCGCCGGCATCAAGACACCCAAGGATCTCGAAGGAAAGAACTTCGGCACCAACCCGGGCGATTTCGCCTATACCTTGCTCCCGGCTTTGGCGGCGGCGGCGGGTTTCGATCACAAGAAGGTCGTCGTCAAGACGATGGAGCCGGCGGTCAGAACGCCGGCGCTTTTCGAGGGCAAGATCGACTTCATGTCGGGAACGAACGGTTCGAGCATCCAGAGGATGGCGATTCTCGCGAAACGGCAAGCGAAAAGTGTCGGCTATCTATTCTTCAAGGACATGGGCCTCGAGACATACGGCCATGTGCTGCAAACCCGAGAAGATCGGATCAAAAACAATCCGGACCAGGTGCAACGGTTCGTCTCCGCCGTGTTTGACGCCTGGACGTGGGCGCTCAAGAACCGAAAAGAGGCGTTCGAGATTTTCATGAAAGCGAACCCGCAAAAAGACCGCGACATCAGCTTGGCTCAAATGGAAGCGGGCCTTGATGACGTCGTCGACCCCGAGACCAAAGATCGCGGTCTCGGATACATGAAGGACGCGATGATGCAAAAGTCTGTGGCGATCGCGAACAAGTACTTCGGCCTCTCGCCCGCCGTAGATTACAAGACGATCTACACGAATCAGTTCATCCGAAAAAACCCCGCGCTGTAGGGTCGCTTTGGCAAACCTGATCGAGTACGACAAAGTCCGCAAGGTTTATCGTACAGGTAAGGATGAACTGCTCGCCCTCGATGAGGTCTCGTTCGATGTGGCCGCAGGGGAATTCGTCACCGTCGTCGGGCGCAGCGGATGCGGCAAGAGCACGCTGCTCAAAATCACCGCCGGGCTTCTGAGCGCCTCGGGTGGGTCGGTTCGCGTTGCCGGCGCTCGGGTCCTCGGCCCGCTCACCAACATCGGCATCGTCTTCCAATCGCCTGTCCTCCTGGCCTGGCGTAAAGCGCTCGACAACGTTCTTCTTCAGATCGAAGCGCGCAAGCTGAACGTCGACGATTACAGAGAAAAGGCGCAACGGCTGTTTGAGTTGACCGGGCTCAAAGGCTTCGAGCACAAGTATCCCGGCGAATTATCCGGAGGCATGCAGCAGAGAGTTTCCATCAGCCGCGCTCTGATCCACGACCCGCCGCTCTTGCTCATGGACGAACCGTTTGGCGCGCTCGACGCGATCACGCGCGACGAAATGAACCTCGAGCTTCTCCGCATCTGGCAGGAAGCGAAAAAAACGGTCTTGTTCATTACGCACAGCATACCCGAAGCGGTGTTCCTGGGAGACCGAGTCGTAGTCATGACGCCGCGGCCCGGGAAGGTGGCGGAGATCGTGAAAATCGATCTTCCCCGGCCGCGTGCCACGGCGATTCGCGACGAGCCGCAGTTCGTTTCCTACGTCAAGCAGATCCGCACAAGACTAGGCGTGCTTTAGTGGAACAGGTTCGGCGGCCTTCAACGAAAGCTCGTTTCAAAACATGGCGCGCGCGGCGCGGTTTCGAATCAATTTTCTTACGTTTTCGGGCGATAGCGGCAATGCCGTCACCTGAAGTCCCATTCCCGAGAGCGCGTGACTGAGCGCGTTGGCCAGCACCGCCCCGGTGCCGACGATGCCGCCTTCGCCGGCGCCCTTTACGCCAAGCGGGTTCAACGGCGAAGGCGCTTCTTCCAAAACCACGCTCTCGATCCGCGGAACGTCCGTACTAGCGGGTAAAACGTAGTCGCGGAACGTCGTCGTGAGGAGCTGTCCGTTTTCGTCATAAACCAGCTCTTCCAGGAGGGTGCCCCCGATTCCTTGCGCGGCAGCGCCCACCGCCTGGCCGTGCACCAGGAGCGGGTTGATGCAGCGCCCGACATCCTCCACGACCATGTAACGAAGTATTTCGACGGTACCGGTTTCGACCTCGACGGCGACGTGCGCGAGGTGGACGCCATAAGAATGCGTCAACTGGCTGCAGTTAAAGTAAGCGGTTTCTTCGAGCTCGGGCCGCCCGACGGATTGCCTTACCGCCTCGCGAGCCCTTACAACCAACTCTTCCATGTCGAGCAAAGCGGCCGCGCTCCCCTTTCGATAAACGGCTCCGCCCTGGAGCTCTAGCTGGGCTGGATCACAGTTCAGCTGTTCGCCCGCAAGCCTTAAAAGTTTCTCTTTCAATTTCAGGGCCGCCAGATGAACGGCGTTGCCGCACATGACCGTCCCCCGGCTTGCGAACGTCCCCCAACCGAACGGCACGAGATCGGTGTTGCCGTGAAACACCGAGATCCATTCGAGCGGCACGCCCAAGGCGTCGGCGCATATCTGCGCCATGGCAGTTTCGTGCCCTTGACCCAGAACGTTGATGCTGATGTAGACGGCCACGCTCGGACCCTCTCCGATCACAATGCGCGCACCTTCATACGGCTCGAGCCCGCCCGTGTTCTTCACGAAGTACGCCAATCCGATACCGTGGTAACGGCCGTTTTCGAGCCGGCCCTGGCGCGACTTCAGTCCCTCGTAATCGAATTCTTTCAACGCTCGGTTGAGCGCGCTCGGAAAGTTTGCGCTGTCGAGAACGGTCGGACTGCCGCCGGGCCGGGTGACGCCGATCTCGTAGGGGATCTCCTCCGGCTGGATCAGATTTCTCCGTCTGAGCTCCACCGGATCGATCGTCAAATCCGCCGCAACCATGTCCAGCATGCGCTCGCGAAAAAAGCAGGACTCATACCGGCCCGGCGCCCGATAAGTTCCCATCCCGGTTTTGTTCGTGACGACGCAGTGGATTCTGCACTCGTAATTGCGAATCCGGTAAGGCCCGGTCAGAAGCGCGGCGGTCGAGCACGGCACCAGGCCGCCGTGAGTGCGCACATACGCCCCCATGTTTCCGTAGATTTTCGCGCGCAGGGCCAGAAGCGTGCCGTCGCGCCGCGCTGCGATCTCCAGCTCGCACGTGATCTCGCGCGAGTGATTTGCCGCCATGAGATGCTCGCGGCGGTCCTCGATCCACTTGACCGGCGCGCCGAGCCGAAACGACGCGAACGGAATCAGAAAATCCTCGGGATACAACTCGCCGCGAATTCCAAAACCGCCGCCGACATCGTTCTCGATGAAGTGCAGTTTGTGCTCGGGAAGCCTGAGAAAGCCGGCGATGACCTGGCGATTGTAGTGCAGCAGCTTGGTCATGCCGTAAACGGTCAGCTCGCGCTTGCCGGCGTCGAAATGCGCCACGAGCCCGCGCGTTTCCATCGGGTTCCCGGTATGACGATGAACGCGAAACACTTCTCTGCGCGTATAGTCGGCCCCCGCGAAAGCCGTTGCCGCATCGCCGATGTGAATCTCGTGAACGGCTGCGAGATTCGTGCCGGCTTCCTCGTGCACGAGGACATCGTCGCGCAGCGCAGCGGCAACATCGATCACCGCGGGCAGCTCTTCATATTCGACTTCGATCGCGTCGAGCGCGTCCTCGGCAAGGTACCTGCTTTCCGCCACGGCGACGGCGACCGGCTCCCCGACGTAGCGAACCTTGTTTTGCGCCAGAAGCGGCTGAAGGTAACGCTCCAAACCGGCGATCTTGTACATCCGCATCGGGACGGGCATCGCCGCCTCGCCGATATCCCGCAACGTGAAGACCCAAGCTACCCCGGGTGAAGCCGCGGCGGCAGCCGTATCGATAGAGCGGATACGAGCGTGCGCGTACGGGCTCCGAAGGATCGCCGCATGCAGCATTCCCGGCAACTTCACATCGTCGGCGTAAGTCCCTCGGCCGGTAACGAATCGAACGTCTTCGCGCCTTTTGATCGGAGTGCCGATGTACGTCTGCGCCATAATCTTCAGGGTCAACGCCGGCTAACTTACTTTCTCTCCGAAGCCGTTTTCTCGGACGCTTGAAGCACTGCTTCAACAATGGGCTGGTAGCCCGTGCAGCGACAGATATTCCCCGAGATCGCCTCGCGCGCCTGGTCTTCGGTAGGATGGGGAAATTCCTTCAAAAACGCGAATGCGGTCATCAAGAAGCCCGGCGTGCAAAAACCGCATTGAAGCGCATGCTGGTCTTGAAAGGCTCTCTGGAGCGGATGAAGCTCTCCGTTTCGCGCAAGCCCCTCGACCGTCATGATGTCTGCCCCGTTCGCCTGAACCGCCAGCAACAGACACGAGCGCACCGCATTGCCGTTGAACAGGATCGTGCAGGCGCCGCATACACCGTGTTCACAGCCCAAGTGCGTTCCGGTGAGGTCAAGCTCGTTGCGCAGAAAATCGGCGAGCGTCAGTCTCGCTTCGACGAAGCGTTCGTACGACTTTCCATTGACGGTTAACTGCACGAGGCGCTTAGCGCTCATCGACTCGCTCCCCCCGCGCTCGTGCGAGCGCGGCGTGCAGCGCCTTTTTCATCAGGAACGCCGCCGCCTCCCTCCGATACTCTCCGGAGGCGTGAACATCCGATACCGGGTCCAATTCATCGACAACGGCTTGCGCCGCAGCGGCGAAGGCTTTCGGTTCGGGACCGTTGCCGAGTAGGACCTGTTCGCCGCGCTCCGCCCGCACCGGTCTTTCGCTCACCCCGAACAGCGCCAGTCGCGCGTCTTCGCACAGTCCGGCTTCGCCGACTTGGAGTAAGGCAACTACTCCGACGATGGCAAAATCGCCCCGGCGTCTCGCGACCTCCTCGATAGCCCAACCGCAACCCGCTCGCAACGGAAGCAGGCGGATTTCGGTCAGGAGTTCCGTGGGCCGAAGGGCCGTTGTCATATACTCCAGGAAAAATCCTGCCGCAGGGATCACCCGCTCGGCGGCCGCGCTTTTAGCGACGAACTCCGCGCCCAGAGCCAGCGTGACCGCGGGCAGCTCGGCCGCGGGATCCGCATGGACAACGCTGCCTCCGATCGTGCCGCGGTTTCGGATTTGAAAGTGGCCGATGAGCGGCATCGCCGCGGCCAGCAAGGGATTTCGTTCTTTGACGAGCGCCGATTGTTCGAGCGAGCGCTGCCGGGTTAACGCGCCGATGCAAAGTTCATTGCGCGGGCCGATGCGAACGTAGTCGAGCGCCGAAACCGGGTTGATGTCGATGACGACACGCGGGCGGGCGAGGCGCAAATTCATCAGCGGCATGAGGCTCTGGCCGCCCGCAAGGATTTTTGCATCTTCGCCGTGGGCGGAAAGCAACTCGATCGTCTCGTCCACTGTCGCGGGCGCAAAGTATTCGAACGCAGCCGGCTTCATAACGCTACGATGTACTAAATGGTTCGCTAGCTGCGGTGAAATTCCATACTGCCAGATCTTGAAAACATCATACTTTCTCGCGCCAAGCGCAAGTCAATGAATCTTTTGACTTGGCGATTCTTCACGAGCGGTGCGGGAGATCTCCCGCCTATCTCGGTCGCGGCTCTGTTGCGCCAGCACACCGCGGAACTACGCAGGCCTACTTCTCCGATGCCTTGGCCTTTTTCCGCACCGCGACACAAGGTATTCCCTCAGCGCTACCGCCTGGTTGCACTCGGCATCGCGAGCTGAAAACAAAAGCGTCACGCGTCCTTTGGCTGCCTTGTCACGCAGCTTTGCCACAGCCTGCGGCTTGGCATCGAGCTCCGAGAAGTAACGACGCTTAAATGCTTCCCACTTGGATCGGTCGTGACCGAACCATTTTCTCAACTTCGTGCTCGGCGCAGCCTCTTTCAACCATAGACCGGCTCCAACCTGCTCTTTCGTCATCCCACGCGGCCACACACCGTCGACGAGCACACGAAAGCCGTCGTCCGCATCGGCAGGATCGTAAACCCGTTTCAGTCGAATGTTGCTCATCGTGAGTCGGAAATTCGCCGTTACGGTTCGTTCATCGCTCGCCACTCGCAACGCCATGGTCTTCGAATGCATGGCAGCGCTCGATGACTTTCCTAAGCCCCCACGCCGCATGACCCCCGGAGGCTGCTCCGGCGTTTGATCGAGAAGCTAACGTTTTTTTGGACGCCGCCTCTTCGCAGCCCGCTGTTGCGGACGCTCCCGTCCGACCGCGAGATCTGATTGCTTTTGGGTTTCGCCGTTGTCAATCTCTCCTGGCGCTCTGGCGCCTCTACGCTTGCGGGCTCGCGTAAAAGGCACGATCTATCGTGAGCTGACGTGCTCTGTTTGCTCGCCGCCTGACGCAACCGGCGAGAGCATGTTGGCATCGCGCGCTAACAACCATTTTCCGTTTTGTTTTTTGAGAATCGACAGCGTGAAGCCGGCGCGTGTCGTTGGCTTACCGCCGGCGGGCGGAGTGACGACGACGGTGAGCTTGGCCCACATAAATGCCCAGTTCCCGAGCACCTTGATTTCCTGAATTTCGCTCTTG
>DATMBL010000286.1:0-8124 GCA_035559295.1 Candidatus Eiseniibacteriota bacterium | reverse complement strand
CTGATCGCCGCGTGCGCGGCGGTCGTCGTCCTCTGCGCCGGCCTGTACGTCTTGACGCGCACGCCGCTTTACACCGCGCAGGCGACGATCATGATCGAGCCCAAGCCGCCGCAGGTGCTCAAGATCCAGGACGCGCTGTCGCAGTCGATCGAGCGCGCGGAATACTACAAAACGCAGTACGAGATCCTCAAGAGCCGGCCGCTTGCCGCCGCCGTGATCAAGCAGGAAAACCTCGGCGCTTTCCTCAGAGGTAAGAGCGCCGAAGAGAAATCCGGGCTGATCGCGACTGTGCGCGGTATCTGGAGCGACACCAAAGCGAGCCTTTTTGGCGGCGCCGAAAAAGAGGCTGCGGCTGGTCCCGCCGACGTCGATCCCGCGCTGATCGCCGCGTATCTCGATATCCTCAACGTCAAGCCGATTCGGGGCACCGCTCTGGTTCAGGTATCGTTCACCACGCCCGATCCTACGGTTTCGGCGCGGCTTGCGAACCTCCACGCCGACGCCTATGTGCGCCACGGCCTCGACCTACGCTCGAAGACCAACGACGAAGCGTTGGCGTTTCTGGAGAAAAAACTCCTCGATTTGAAAACGCGCGTGGAGACCTCCGAGGCGGCGCTCAACGCCTACCGGCGCGATGCCGGGATCATTTCCCTGAACGACAAAGAAAACATCGTGGTGGACCGGCTCGCCGACCTCAACAAGCGGCTCACGGAAGCTGAGGCGGAACGGATCGCCCTCGAAGCGCAGGTGCGAACGATCCGGAGCGGGAATTACGATACGATTCCGGCGATCGCCAACAGCCTGACGATTCAGAATCTGAAGAAAGAAATGTCCAAGCTCGAGAGCGAACACGCGCAGCTGGCCAACGAGTTCAAGCCGGGTTTCCCCCAGCTCGACAAGGTGCGGGCCCAAATCGATGATATACGCGGGCGTTATCTGCAGGAGGTAAAGTCCGAGATCAAGACGATTGAAGCAGCGTACCGTTCCGCCGTAACAAAAGAGGCCGAGTTGAAGGCCGCGATGAATGAGCAGAAGAAGGCCGCTCTGGACCTCAAAGACTCCGCGGTCCAGTACGCGATTCTCGCGCGCGAAGTGGAAACCAACAAGCAACTCTATGACGGGGTGCTCCAACGCATTAAAGAAATGGGCGTGGCCGCGGACGTGCGCGCGAGCAATGTTTACGTGATCGAAAAGGCGTTCAGGCCGAACATCCCGTCCTATCCGAACAAGAAGCGAACTTTGCTTTTCGCGCTGCTGCTCGGTCTTTCGGGAGGCGTGGCCGCGGCATTTTTTCTCGAGCGTCTCGACAGTACGTTCAAGAGCGGCGAAGACTTGGAGCGCTACACGATGCTGCCGAGCCTGGCGGCGGTGCCGGATTTCGTGCTGCTCAACGGCAAAAACCAGGGCTACGGTTATGGCTTGAAGCGGTTACGGCCTCCCAAGGCTAACGGCGCGCCGCCCAGCCGCGGCGCCGACGGCGCAGGCGATGAGGGCCGCGAGCTCGTACTTGCGCGCCACCCGCTTTCGGTTGTCTCCGAAGCCTACCGGACGTTGCGTTCCGCGCTGCTTCTCTCGCGAGCGGGCGAGCCGCCGCGCACCGTGCTGTTGGTCAGCGCTTCCCGCGGAGAGGGAAAGACTACGACCGTGGTGAACACCGCGGCGGCGTTCGCGCAGATGGGAGGGAAGGTTCTGATCATCGACGGCGATCTCCGCCGGCCGCGTTGTCACAAGCTCCTCGGGATCGAGAACGACGTCGGTTTGACGGAAGTGCTCGCGGGTCAGATCGATGTCAAACGGGCGACGCGGCGCACCAAAGTGGACGGCCTCTTTCTCATTCCCGCGGGCACTTGCCCGCCGAACCCTTCCGAGCTTTTGGGCTCGACCAAGATGTTGCAGACACTGCAGGCTCTGCGCGAGGAATACGAGTACGTCTTCATCGATTCCTCGCCGATTCTCGCCGTGAGCGACGCGATTCTGATGGCAACGATGGTGGACGGCGTGTTGTTCGTGGTGGACGGGCAGCAAACCCCGCGGCGGATCGTCAAGGAAGCGCGCTCTCGGCTCAGCTCGCCGCGCATCAAGATGCTCGGCACGCTGCTCAACCGCGTGGACACGCGCGAAGGCTCCTACGCGAAGTATTATGGGTACTATCAGGATTACTACGCGAACGAGCCGAAGGAGCTTTGAGGCGCAGACGGGGGACTGGAGACCGGCGACCGGAGCTAATCTAAAACCGACGGGAGACAAGGGACAGTGAGTGAAGACGAAGGCCCTCGAACTCCAGAATACAAGTTTCAAAAGCTTGAGGTTTATCAGTTGGCGATCGAGTTAGTTGATAGTATCTACGAGATCGTCGATAGGCTTCCGGAGTTGCAACGTTTCGACCTCAGTTCTCAGATAGTTCGAGCATCAACGTCGATTGTCTTGAATAGAGCTGAAGGGTCAACGGGTCAGTAACTTAGAACAGAACCGGTTTCTTGGCATGGCCATACGCTCGTACATTGAGACGGTGGCCTGCTTGGATTTGATCCAGCGCCGACGCTATGTCGAATCAGATATGCTCGCTGCTACACGTCGCAAGGGTCATCGAGTGCTCGTTAAATTACAGGCTTTCCGTCGTTCGTTGAAAATCCCAGAATCAAAAAACCCGGAATTAGAGGTTGACTGACTTGCCTTCGCGGTTTTTACGTCCCTCGTCGGCCTTATTCTGGCCGGCCTCCGGTCCCCGGTCAGTCATTCCGGTCTTTGGTCATTGACTCCGCAATTCCCTAATGCTCTCCGCCCTCGTTCTTCTCCTCTTCCTAACCCCCCTCGCGTTCGGTTCCGTTCATCCCCCGGCATTCGCGACCATGGAGGCCGCCGTGTTTCTCTTGCTGGCGGTCTGGATGGCGCGCCTCGCGCTGCGCACGGCGGCGGAGCCGCAAAGCGCAGAACGAGAATACGAAGTTCACGAAGAAAGATTCAGAAAGTCTCCCGCAAAGAACGCAAAGCTCGCCCAATCCGCAATCCTCGCCCGGCGCCTCGGCGTTCCGCTCGCGCTTTTCGCCGCGCTCTGTCTGTTTCAGCTGCTGCCGTTGCCGCCGGGGTTGCTGCGGGTTTTGTCGCCTTCGACCTACGAGCTTTACAGCCGGACACTCGCCGCCTGGCCGGAAACCGCGCCCTACGGGCGCGCAAATTTCGAATTTCGAATTGCGAACTTCGAATTGTCCGATCAGCGCGGCGAAGCCGCACCCAATCCGCAATCCCCAATTCGAAATCCGCAATTCCCCACCCTCCTTCCCACCCTGGACGACATCAAACGCGGCGCTAAGGTGCCGGAGTTCGACACACCGGCGCGGCGTGAAACGTCAGACATGATACCTGAATCCGTCTCCGGTCCCCGGTCTCCGGGCGCGACCCCGGGGAGCTTCACCACAGAGGACACGAAGGAAGTAAAGAGCGAAGAGACGGAGAGCCCGTCCGTCACCGATCCCCGGTCCCCGGTCGGCGAAGCCTCGCGCAATCCGCAATTCCCCGAGTCGGCTCGCGCGACCTGGCTTCCGCTTTCGCTCTCACCGTCGCAGACGACAAGCGATCTGCTGAAGCTTGCCGCCTATGCCGCGGTGTTTTTCATCGTCCTCCTGTATCCCTTCGCCCGTCCCCGCTCCCCCGTCTCCGGTCATTCACACAATCCGCAATCTCGTGAATCTTCCTGCTTTGCGCTTAGCCCTTTGCCCTTAGCTCTTGTTGCCGCGATCATCACCGCCGGCTTCGCCATTGCGCTGCTCGGCATCGTCCAGCGCTTCACCTGGAACGGGATGATCCTGTGGTTCTTCGTGCCGTACGACTCGGGCGCGCCGAGTCCCGGGGGCGATCCGCGGGCGTCCGGTCCTTTCGTCAACCCCGACCATTTCGCCAACTACCTTGCGATGATCTTTCCTTTGGCCGCCGGCGCGGCGATGTATAGCCGGTATCTCTTCCGCGGCGAGCTGGCTCCGGCGATGCGGATCCTGGCGGGGCTCGCGGCCTTTGTGATCTTCACCGGGATCCTCCTGAGCCTCTCCCGAAGCGCCTGGATCGCAACGCTTTTCGGCACGACGCTGCTCCTCTGGCTCGCACCCAGCGAGCAAAGAGCAGGATATCGGATGTCAGACGTGAGAGGTCAGAAGTCAGACGTCGAATACAGACACAGCCACCACAGAGATCACGAAGGTCACGAAGAAAGATTCAGAGAGTCTCCCGCAAAGCATGCCCTGAGCGGAGCCGAAGGGAACGCAAAGCTCGGCAAGAGAATATTCTATCTGTTCTCTTTGCGTCCTTGGCGCTCTTGGCGCGAGGGAGATTACCGTCCCCGGTCCCCCGTCTCCGGTCATTCATACAACCCGCAATTCTCTTTCCGCCTTGCCGTCATCGTCATTTCGGTTTTGCTGATCGTGAGCTTGTTCTTCGTCGGAGAGAAAGGACGCGAGCAGGTGGATCTCCGGGTGGGCGAAACGATCACGCAGGACGCGGGGCTCTGGGGCCGGACTTCAATCTGGCGCGATACGTTGAAGATGGTGCGCGATTTCCCCGTGTTGGGCGTCGGTCTGGGTTCCTGGCAGGAGCTTTTCCAACGCTACGAGCGCCCGCCATGGACACCGGCTTTCTACCGCGAGGCGCACAACGACTACCTCGAGCTGCTCGCGGAAACCGGAATCATCGGCGCGGCGCTGCTCGGGTGGTTTTTCTGGGTCGGCGGCAAGAGGCTCTGGAGTTTTCTCCGCGAGCCGGCGGATCCGACGGCAAAGGCGATCCTCGCGATGCTAGTGGCCGCGCTCGGTGCCATGGCGTTCCACGAGTTCTTCGACTTTAGCCTGCAGATCCCGGCGAACGCGTTTCTGTTCACCGTGCTGTTCTCGCTCGCTTTGCGCGCCGCGCTTGACGCGCAAAGCGGCGCGCCGCACAGAGATCACGAAGTTCACGACGAAAGGTTCAGAGAGTCTCCCGCAAAGCATGCCCTGAGCGGAGCCGAAGGGAACGCAAAGCTCGCCAAGAGAATATTCTATTTATTCTCTTCGCGTCCTTGGCGCTCTTGGCGCGAGGGTCTTTCGCACAATCCGCAATTTTCAGAACGCAATTCGCAATTGTCCGGCTCCATGCTCCATGCTTCGCGGTCTATGCCGATAGCGGCGTGTGCAGTTTCGCTATTGCTGTTCTTCGCCGCTATCGCTCAGGAGATGACTCCCTACCCATACAACCTCCGGATGCCTGCCACGGCCAATGAAGCGCGGGAAATGATCCTCGCCCATCCTGCGTTGCCTACGCCTCGCCTCTATCTGCTGAGCCTCATGGAGAAAGAAGCGCCGGCCGAATGGGAGATGCGAGAGCTTGAAGCCGCGCTCCGGCTCGATCCGACGAACCCGCACCTCCGCGATCTCTATGCCGGCGCGCTGCTCGCCGCTGGCAAGAGAAAAGAAGGCCTCGAGCAGATCGCCTACTCGGTCCAGCTTTCGCCGTCGCTCTCCGAGCACGTGTATCTCTCCGATCGGTTCCTGCCGTATCTCTCGGAGGAAGAGAAGGACGTCGTGCAAGACGGGTTTGAGAAAGCGCTGGCGGCCGATTTCGAAGGCGCGGTCGCCGGGCTGGCGGCATTTTATGCCAAGACGGGACGCTTCGCCGAGCAGGCTGAGCTTCTGGCGAAGGCGGCCGAGCGCCCGGGCGATCCCGCGACCCGCGCGGATTTTGCGTTCAGATCGGCGATGAGCTACCTCAAAGCCGGCGAATCGAAGCGCGCCGAGGAGCTGCTGCGCAAAGCGATCGCGCTCGTCCCGGACGACGCGCGGCCGTACAGATTGCTTGCGTCCGAAATCTACGGGCCGGAAAAGAGAATCAGAGAGATCGACGAGATTATTACCGCCGGCGCCAAGAGTGGCGCGCCCGCGTTCGATCTTTACCTGGCGCGCGCTGAAGGGATGAAAATTGCCGGAGAGGGCCAGCGGAGCGAAGCGGCGCTCGAAGCAGCCGAAGATGCTTTGGCCGGGGCGAACGGCCGGGAGCCGTATCCTTTATATATAGCGCTGGCGGAGGCTGCCCAGAAATTGGGCTTTCGCGACAGGGCCAAGCAGGCGCTGGCCAAAGCGTTGGATTACCGCCCCGCATCGCCCGAAGCGCTCAACCGCCTCGCGCATCTCCACCTCCAGGACCGAAGCTTCGACCGCGCGGCATACTATTTCCGCTCGATCGTCAACTCCGACCCGACCGCCTCGGACGCCTACTATCACCTCGCCGTTGCCGAAGAAGGTCAGTACCGCTTCGCCGCCGCCGCGGAAGCGTACCGGCGCGCAATCGAGCTCGCCCCGCAAAACAGTACGTATCGCGACCGCTATGAAGCGTTCAAGGCGAAGGTCGAGCAGAATCGGCTCAAGCTGTTACCATAGCCGGAACCGGTGATGCTGCACGAGATGATGGGATGATATGGTTCGTGGAGTAGTATCTCAGATGGATCCGGCGTTATCCCCCGCGATAAACCGTCCAGGATTGGTGTGACCGTAACAACCCGTCGGCAATTCCTCGAATGTATGTATGCTGGTTTCGTCACGTCTTTGTGTGGGGCCTGTGGCACGTCCGGTACCAGCCGCAAGCACCTCGAGATAAGGGTCACCGATCACGGAGCGAAAGCCGACGGAATTACCGACGACAGACCTGCCATCGCTGCCGCAATCCGGCTTGCCGCCCAGAAACCCGGCGCACGAGTCTTGTTTCCGCGGGGAATCTACAGGCTAAAGCATGTTGCCGGTGGGGAGCTGCTGGCACTGAGAGGCATCTCCGATCTGGTGATTCATGGCGATAACGCTTTGTTGAGTTGCAACACTCCAGAGGGCACGACCTCGATCTTCAAGCTTACAGACTGCGAGAACGTCACCATCGAAGGCCTGGCTTTTCACGATGAGGGAGCAGACCGCGCTGTCAAATGGAAAGGGGCCGTGGCGATCTATCTTACCGGCTACGGAAACCGCGGCAACCGCCGGATCCGCGTGGAGGACTGCAGTTTCAACAACATGCTCAGTGCTTTGATGGTCAATGATCGCGGTGGGAGGCGGGCCGGCGAAATACGGCTTCAGGCACTCGACATTCGTGCCGGTTATTATGGCCTGAGTTTCCAGAATAACGGAGACAATGTCTTCGCCACCGGGATACGCTGTAACGACGTCAAGCGCTCATATTTTCCGTACGGCGTTACCAATCATCACGTCGAGCTTGCCGCCGACAACAATGCCACCGGGTACACTGATGTACTGATCAAGTGCTATGGCCGCGAAACTGCCAATCTGGCCATCAAGCTGCGCAGCCGAGGAAAACGCAGCGGTGATGCCATTGTTGCCCTTGAGCAGCAGCACCCGAACGACCGAGGTATGATCCGTGACGTCCGGATTGACCTCGAGATCACGGCCGATGACTGCGGGCTGACAAATGTCATTGTGATGCGTGCGCTTACACCGGAGGGCAAAGTACTGCGTGCCACTCGAAGCCGATGGCAGAACATCCGGCTGCAAGGTCATGTGGAGTACTGTGAAAACAGTACGCGCTTGCTTTATGCCGGAAGCGTACCCGATAAGGTTGGGACGCTCGTCATGGGGCCCCCTTTGTTCGCTCAGGTTGATCCCGCGCAAGTGCGCGGCTTTAAGCTGATCTCAAGCACGGATCGACCTGTACAGCCATGACCTTTACGGGTCGTCTGCTTTCGGGAACCTTTCAGCTCGCGCTCAGCAATGGCATTTTGCGACTGCTCCCCGTCGCCACCATGCCGGTCCTGACCACATTGCTCAGTCCGCAGGTCTATGGCGTCACTACTTTGGTGGGGACGGTCATTTCTCTGATGTCGGTCTTCGCACTCGTAGGTATCGACGTGTCCTACGCGCGGGCGTATCACAGCGCAAGGCCGCCGAGCGGCGCTCGTGTTGAACACTACTGTTGGCGTTTCGCGATTCTGGCGGCGGTGGTCACGGCCGTGTTCGCTTCAGTGGGGTGGTGGTTCATAAACAAGGATTCGGTCGAGTTGGATGGCTGTCTGCCGATCCTGGTCGGGCTGGGGATCATTTTTTCAGTGCTCCACACGATGGCACAGACGCGGGCGAGGTTGGCCAGCAGATACCGGGCTATAGCTCT
>DATMBL010000285.1:0-6386 GCA_035559295.1 Candidatus Eiseniibacteriota bacterium | reverse complement strand
CCGCCACTCCAGGAAATTCAAAGAGACGGTCGGCCTCATGATGGAGGTTCTCCCGTTACGCGTCACGATTAACGACGGGGAAACCTTCCTCTCCCTCATCGAGAAGCTCAGACTCGAGGTGTTGGAGGGCATGCGGTACATTTGCAACCTGGGCAACTCGCCGCAAGACAAAACTTACGACGTATTGCTGAACTATCATACCGCATCGTTCCGGGAATTTTGCGGCATCCCGGTCGAGACGAAGCGGATGACTTCCGGTTTCGAAAACGACAGCCTGGCGCTGACCGTTCATGATTTCGACGATTCCGGAAATTTCGTTCTCGACTTCGACTTTCATTGCGACGTTTTCGACGAAGCGCAAAGCGGACGGGCCGTCGAGCACTTCCTGCGGGTTCTCGACGCGTTCTTGGAGGACCCGGCGCGCCGGATCGGAGATTTGGATCTCCTCTCCGAAGACGAGAGGCGCCGCGTCTTGATCGATTTCAACCGCCGCGCCGTCGAGCTGCCGCAGGCGCAAACGCTCGCGCGCTTGTTTCAGAGCCAAGTCGAGAAAACGCCCGACCACGTCGCCATCGCCTGCGACGACCGTAGGATCACGTACCGCGAGTTGAACCGGCGGGCCAATCGACTCGCCCATCACCTCATCCGACATGGCATCGGAGTCGAGAGCCGCGTTGCGCTCTACTTGGAGCCGTCGATCGAAACGCTCACGGCGATTCTGGCCGTGCTCAAAGCCGGCGCGGCTTATGTGCCGCTCGACCCTCGCGCTCCTGAGGCGCGGCTGGCGTTCATGCTCGAAGATAGCCAGGCGCCCGTCCTGATCACCCAGAGCAAATTCCTCTACCAAGGACCGGGGATGGGAGATGGACGACCGATGAAAGCACGGCCCCCGGTCATCGGTCCCCGGTCTGTCGTCTTTCTCGATACGGATTGGGAAACCATCGCACGGGAGAGTACGGCCAATCCGGTCAAAGAAGCGACGCCGGACAACCTCGCCTATGTGATTTACACTTCGGGATCTACCGGTCGGCCAAAGGCGGTCATGACCGCGCATCGCGGAGTTTGCGACCGGCTGGCGTGGGAGCAGAAGGCCTACGGTTTCGACGAAAATGACCGCAGCTTGCTCCGGTCCACTCTTGCCTTCGATACCTCGGTCCTGGAGATCTTCCGGTCGCTGCTGACGGGCGGCACGTTGATTGTCGCCCGCCCCGAGAAGCGTCACGACCCGCGCTATCTCGCGGAACTGATCGCGGCTCAGGGGGTCACCGTTGCGGAGTTCGTCCCGTCGTTGCTGTCGTTGTTGCTCGCCGAACCTGCATTCGCAAAATGCAAGCATCTGAAAGCGGTATTTTGCGGCGGCGAAGTGCTCGCTCTCCAGGTTCAACAACATTGGTTCGAGCGCACGGGCGCGGCTCTCTACAACACCTATGGCCCGACCGAAGCTTCGATCGATGTGACGCACTGGCGTTGCCGGCCCGGGCAGGGACAACGGAGCGTGCCGATCGGCCGGCCGGTGGCAGGGGCGGCAATTTATATACTGGACGATGGATTGAGTCCCGTCCCAATCGGCGTTCCCGGAGAGCTGTATATCGGCGGCAGCGGGCTGGCGCGGGGTTATTGGCAACGTCCCGATTTGACCGCCGAAAGGTTCATTCCCGACCCATTCAGTCCCGTGCCCGGCGCGCGCCTTTACCGAACCGGAGACCTGGCGCGCTATCTCCCGGACAGCGCGATCGAGTTCGTCGGGCGCCTCGACCACCAGGTCAAAATCCGCGGCTTTCGTGTCGAGCTCGGAGAAATCGAGGCCCTGTTGCGAGAGCATCCGGATGTGAGCGAGGCGGTCGTGGTGGCGCGAGTAGAAACCGGAAATGCGGATTGCGGATTGCAGATTGCGGACGGAGCAGGAGAAAGTTCGAAATTCGCAATTCCCAATTCGAAATCAGTTGAGACCCGGATCGTGGCTTATGTTGTCCCGAAGCGAGAAACTTCCGCTACAGCTAACGACCTGAGGAATTTCCTAAAACAAAGGCTGCCCGATTACATGGTCCCCGCTTTGTTCGTCCTATTGGATACGCTGCCCCTGAACGCGAACGGCAAGCCGGACCGGAGCGCGCTTCCCGTTCCCGGCAACAACCAACTCGATCTCCGTGATCGCCGAGTGCCTCCCCGGACGCCTACCGAAGAGGCCCTTGCCCGTATCTGGAGCACCCTTCTCGGCGTTAGCAGCATCGGCGTTCACGACGATTTCTTCGAGTTGGGCGGCCATTCCCTTCTCGCCGTGCGATTGTTCTCGGAAATCGAAAAGACCTTCAACCGAAGGCCGCCGCTCGAGAGCCTCTTCAAGCGAGCAACCATCGCGCACCTCGCCGAGTTGATCGAAGGGCGAGAGGGGCCGGGCGGCGGGGGCTGTCTCGTGCCGATTCAACCGCACGGTCCGAAGACGCCGTTTTTTTGCGTTCACGAGTTCTTCGGCGATATCTTCTGCTATCGCAACCTCGCGCACCACCTGGGAGCCGACCAGCCTTTCTACGGGTTACAGCCGCGCGGCCTCAACGGAGGGGAAGAGCCCCTTGACAGCGTCGAGAAGATCGCCGCTTATTACGTCGCCGCAATTCGCCAGGTGCAACCGCGCGGGCCCTACGCTCTCGGCGGGCTCTGCTTCGGCGGTGTGATCGCGTTCGAGATGGCCCGGCAGCTCCGGAGTCAAGGCGAATCGATAACCCTGGCGCTGTTGGACAGCGTTGCTCGTCTGGACGATACCAGACTCGGCTGGTGGCGCCGGTTTTTGCGAAACCTCCCGAGCGATCTTCCATCCTGGTTCGCCGGATTTTTCCAGCTGACCCGGGCCCAGTGGTCGGAGCTTCTCAAGATCAAGCTCGCTACGGCCCCGGCCATGGTAAGCGGGATTTTCGCGCCTCGTGACGAACGCTCGCGCGCGCAGAAGTTTCTCGATCGGGTCCGGAGGCTTGGGGAAGCGTTGCAATTTTCCGAAGCGCATCATCGAGTCGCAAGGGCGCAGTTTCGTGCGCTCGTACGTTACAAACCCCGACCGTATGACGGCTCGGCGACCCTGTTTCGCGCTTCCATGCAGCCGCTCTTCTCCGCGCATGATCCGAAAAACGGCTGGGGACCTTTGATCCTGGGAAAGCTCGAGGTTCGATCGATTCCCGGCAATCACCTCGGGATGCTGCAGGAGCCGCACGTCCGGGTTCTCGCGGCGGAGTTGAAAGCGGTCTTGGGTGAGAGGTGATCGGTATGGCTTCGGCATACTCGTCCCTCAAATCCAATACCCGGAACCCGGGATTGGATACCTGCATGACCGATCGCCCGCTTCGCTTCTGCATGATCACGACCTTCTATCCCCCCTACAACTTCGGCGGTGACGGCATTTTTGTGCAGCGCCTGGCGAACGAGCTGGGCCGACGCGGGCATACGGTGGATGTCATTCATTGCATCGACGCTTACCGTCTGAGCGGCCGTTCACCCGCCGGCGTATACGACGACCATCCGAACGTCACGGTCCACGGGCTCAAAAGCCCGTTCGGCATGGTCTCGCCGCTCGCAACGCACCAGACCGGGCTGCCGCTTTTCAAGTCATCGAAGATTTTGAAGATCCTGAACAAGGGCTTCGATGTGATCAACTACTACAATATTTCACTGGTGGGCGGGCCGAGGGTGTTGCAGTACGGCCACGCGATCAAGCTCTACACGATCCTCGAATATTGGCTGGTCTGCCCGACCAACGTTTTGTTCAAGTACAACCGGGAGCCCTGCACAAAGCCGTCATGCTTCACCTGCTCGCTCGCTTACAAGCGGCCGCCGCAATTGTGGCGCTACTCCGGCCTCATGCAATCGGCGGTGAAGCACGTCGATGCCTTTATCGCGCCCAGCCGCTTCGGCAAGGAAGTTCACCGAATTATGGGTCTTAATGTTCCCACAGTGGAGATACCTTATTTCGTCCCCTTCGAATCGCCGGCACCAGTAGAAGACGCCGGTTACGGATCGAAGCCGCCCTATTTTCTTTTCGTCGGCAGGCTCGAAAAACTCAAAGGGCTGCAGACGCTGATGCCGGTGTTTCGGCAGCGCCCGAACATCCGGCTCCTCGTTGCTGGCACGGGACTGTACGAGCCAAAGTTGCGGCAGCTGGCGCAGGGAGTCAACGTCGAGTTCTTGGGCCGCAAGACAGCACCGGAACTGTCGGGCCTCTACCGCCACGCCACCGCAGTCATCGTTCCCTCGATTTGCTACGACAACTCGCCATTGGTCACATACGAGGCATTCCGGGAGAAAACCCCCGTGATCGCGCGTGACCTTGGCGGGATGGGCGAACCCGTGCGAGAAAGCGGCGGTGGGTTCGTCTACAAAACCGATGCCGAGCTGCTGGCGGCGATGGATCGTTTGCTCGCCGATCAGGATCTGCGGCGGAATCTGGGCGAGAAGGCGCACGCAACGTTTCTCCAAAAATGGACTCCCGACGCGCACCTGAAATCTTACTTCGGCTTGATCGAGGAAATCGCCGCCGAGCGCGCGCAGAGGAGCGCGGCTTCGACAACCGCTACGTGTCCTGAAAAAAACAACTGAACCTCCGAGCCACAGGCCCAGCATGAAAAGCCTCTCCGAAATGCTCGCAAGCGTAACCCGCGAATTCTCCTCGCGGACGGCGGTGGTTGAAAGCGAAAAGGCGATTCGATACTTCGAGCTCGAGCGCAATATCCATTCACTCGCCGGAGCCCTTCATGCCGGCGGAATTCGGCCCGCGGCATCCGTGGCGATTCTGCTTCCAAACGGCGCCGAGTTCGTCACGAGCGCCTTTGCGCTTTGGTCTCTCGGCGCGGTCGTCGTCCCGTTGAATGATCAGTATCAGGAAAATGAACTGGCTCGGTTCCTCAACGAAGCGGGGGCGGAATGGATCATCACTGCACGGGCGTTCTCCGGGATTTGCGAGCGCGTGTCGCAGTTAAGAGAAACCGTAACGCGCATCTTTCTCGTCGACAAGCTCGCGGCAAAAGACAGCGGCGCAGTTCCCGAAAACTTCGCGCCGGCGCGAAACCCGGACGCGGCGGCCCTGATTCAATTTTCTTCCGGCTCGACCGGGCGACCGAAACGCATCGTCCGAACGCATCGCAAATTACTGTTCGAGCTCGATAGCCTGGCGCGCGCTCTCGCGTTCAGTCACGAGGACCGGTTTATCGGCGTGACGCCTTTTTCACACGTCAACGGGCTCATGCGCAGCATGCTTGCGAGTCTTCGATCCGGAGCGACCCTCTATCCGCTCCCAAAGTTCGACCGTCACGCGGTCGCGCGCGCGATCGAAACGCACGGGATCTCTATCTTCATCGGCGTTCCGTTTATGTTCGGCGTGTTGGCCAAATCGCGGTTCGCAGAGCGGCCCGATTTCTCTTCGCTCCGTCTGGCGATCTCCGCAAGCGCGCCCATGCCGCCGGCCCTCAGCCGGCAGTTTTATCAAAATTTCGGGGTTTACATCCGCCAGCTCTACGGCTCGACCGAAACCGGCAGCATCAGCGTGAATCTGAGCCCCGACATCGAACACACGCTCGACTCCGTCGGTCATCCGCTTCCGGGCGTCGCGGTGGAAATCTACGATGCCGCCGGTCACCGAGCGACAAACGAAGCGATCGGGGAGCTCGCCGTGAGAAGCCCCGGGGCTATCGAGGCGTATGACGGCGACGAGCGCGCGACGCAAGCGTCGTTCCGCGACGGTTATTTTCTTACCGGAGATATCGGGCGCCGCGATGCGCGCGGTTTGATCCACCTCCTCGGCCGGAAGAAGCTCTTCATCAACAAGGGCGGCTACAAGATCAATCCGCGCGAGATCGAGGAGCTGATCGAGACCCACCCTAAAATCGAAGAAGCCGTGGTTGTCGGCGTGCCGAGCGCGTTCGGCGACGAACGGCTCAAGGCGATCCTGGTTTCGAACGCGCCCTGTAGCGAAGCGGAGATCATCGAACATTGCCGCGGAAAAATCGCCGATTTCAAAATTCCCGGCCTAATTGAGTTTCGCGACAGCCTGCCCAAGAGCCCGACGGGCAAAGTGCGCCGCGAGCTGCTCCAGAGAGTACACGGCTGACGCATGGCCCGACGACCCAAGCTCATCGCTTTCGGCGACCTCTACCTCTCGCTCGTCGCCGCGCTCGTGCAAACCGTCAGGGTGTGCGGGAGCGGGCTTTGCGCACGGCTGCCGCGCGATACGTAGGCTTGCTCGAGTCGTACGTCGAAACCTACCCGGAACAGCACCGGAACTGGCACGGCTTCGCTTGGAATCAACAGCCCACGAACGAAGCGGCGCGGCTGCGGCTAAACCCTTCGGGCAGGGCGTGACGACACGCACGTTCGCCAGCCGCTGAGGCGCCGCATGACGACAACAG
>DATMBL010000284.1:0-4948 GCA_035559295.1 Candidatus Eiseniibacteriota bacterium | reverse complement strand
CAACTGTTCGACGGTTGTGAGGAACGCTTCGCGCGCATATAGTTTTTCCATGGCTGCCCCGATAAAAACCAACGCCGCACGGCATCTCAGGCGAGAGACACACGCACGCTTTCTATTTAGGCCGATTCCACCGGTTGGCGCAAGCCTGTCGCTCGACGGCAAAACCACCGCCCGCGCTAAAAGAAAGATCGCGGCGGCGCTCGTGCTTTGCTGCGCGTTGTTGTTTTCAGGCTTCACCTACCAGGTGGCGTTACCCGGTCGAAAGCTGAGCTTTCCCGCCGATCACTACGCGCATCCGGATTACCGCACGGAGTGGTGGTACTACACCGGACACCTGCAGACCGTGAGCGGCCGGCGCTTCGGCTATCAGGTGACGTTCTTTCGTTTCGGGCTGCGCGACCGGCAGGAGCCGGCGGATTGGCCGCCGCTGTTCACGGATCTGTATATGGCGCATTTCGCGCTCTCCGACCTGAACCAAAAGAGATTTTTGTTCAAGGAGCGGATCAATCGCGGCTATCGCGGGCGCGCCGGCGCGGCAACCGATCGCTACCACGTGTGGAACGAGGACTGGGAAGTCCGAGGCGAAGGCGCCGGTCATTGGATCCGCGTGCGGACGGCGGACGACGGGCTCGCGCTCCGCTTGACGTCGCTGAAGCCGCCGGCGTTGCACGGCCGCGACGGACTCAGCCAGAAGGCCGAAGGCGAGGGACGAGCATCGTATTACTATTCGCTTACGCGCATGCTGACGGAAGGCGAAATCACAGCCGGCGGCAAGACAGAGAAGGTTCGCGGGCTGAGCTGGATGGACCATGAGTTCGGCAGCAACCAACTGAGCGACGACCAAGTCGGGTGGGACTGGTTCAGTATCCAGCTCGAGGACGGAACCGAATTCATGCTCTATCTCATCCGCCGGCGCGACGGCACGATCGATCCTTACTCCAGCGGGACGATCGTCGACCGTAGCGGCGCGACCCGGCACTTGTCGTTGAAGGATTTTAAAGTCGAGGTGCTGGATCACTGGAAGAGCCGCCGAAGCGGCGCGCGTTACCCGATGCGCTGGAGCATCATGGTGCCCTCGGCCGGCGCCGAGTTGCTGATTGCCCCAGAGTTCCCGGAGCAAGAGCTGGTTACGAACCGGAGCACGCGCGTCACCTATTGGGAAGGCGCCGTGCGGATAAGCGGAGCCGTCGCGGGAAAAGCGGTTGCGGGGCACGGCTATGTCGAGATGACCGGCTATGCCGGCAGGGTCACGATTTAGTTGTCGGCCTCGGCTGCTTGCCCGTGGAAAAAGACGGACCGGCTGTCTACACTGTCCGGTGTCCCACGATGAGCGCGTGACGGACACGAAGGATTCGAAAAATGGTTCTATTCGGTTTGTTGAGTTCGTCCTCTTCCTGTCCGCTGTGGCGAGTGGCTGATTTTTTTGGTTGCGGCGTCGCCGCTCGGTGAACAGGCAAGCCGCAGGCTAAACCATGAAGCGCCGCGGGACCGTCGCTTCGCGCCTCCAGGCCAAAGTCAGAGAATTCATTGAGCAGCATCGACTTTTATCGCGCGGCGATCGCGTGTTGATCGGCGTTTCGGGCGGCCCGGACTCTGTGGCGTTGCTTCATTTGTTGCTCGATGCCCGCGCCGAACTGGGCCTACACCTCGAAGTTGCCCACGTCGATCACGGAATCCGCGGAGTCGAGTCGCGCGGCGACGCGGATTTCGTCCGCGAGCTTGCGGCTACCGCGCAGCTTCCCTTTCATGGAGAGGCGATTGTGCCGGCGGCGCTGGCGCGGGGAACGGGCAACCTCGAAGCACAGGCGCGCGAAGCGCGGTATCGGTTTTTTGCGTCGGTCGCGGAGCGTCGTCGTCTCTCTAAAGTCGCGGTCGGGCACACGCGTGACGATCAAGCGGAAACCGTACTCCTGCGGCTTTTCCGAGGATCGGGAACGACCGGCCTGGGCGGGATGGCGCCGGCGCGCCGCTTTGACGAGTCGCCAGGGCTGACGCTCGTGCGGCCGCTACTCGGCATCGGCAAAGACGAAGCGCTCGACTATTTGCGCGAGCGCAATCTCCCGTACCGGTTGGACGCCACCAATCGAGACACCAGGCTGCTGCGGAACTGGATTCGCTTGCGTCTCATGCCTCGGCTCCAACGGCGGATCGACACTCGGATTGCTGCGCGCCTGGCGCGGCAGGCCAGCCTGTTTCGAGAGGAAAAACTCTGGCTCGACGAGCTCGCGGCGGCGGAGCTCGAGGGCGTTCGCGCGGGAGGAGGGATCGACCGCCGGCGGCTTTTCGCGCGCGGCAAAATCGCGCAACGGCTGATTCTCCGCCGCTGGCTCGAGGAAGCGAGGGGCCATCTGCGCGGCATCGGTTTCAACCACATTGAAGACTTGATAAATTGGATCGCGCTCGACAAACCACAGAGCCGGATCGCAATCCCGGGCGGCTGGGAGCTTGTCCGGGAATACGAAGCGATTCGACTCGAAGAGGGCTCGCGAAACCGCCGGCCGATTTGTTATAGCTACGTCCTGGAGCTTGGAGCCGAGCTGCTTGTCCCGGAGGCGCAGATGCTCATCCGAACTGAGAAGGTCCTCTGGCCGTCTAATAATGGTTGGCCCCGGACTCTCATGGAAGCGTTGTTCGACGTGGCCGGCCTGCCGGAAAAACTCGTCGTACGCAATTTTCGCAGCGGTGATCGGTTCCAGCCCCTGGGCTTGACAGGACGCAAGAAGATCAAGGATCTTTTTATCGAAAAGCGCGTTCCGTTATCGCTTCGCGCGCGGCTGCCGCTCCTATGCGCGGACGAGGAAATTCTATGGATCCCCGGCTACGGCCGTAGCGAGCGCGGCAGAGTTGGCCCTGAGACGCGCCAAGTAGCGCGTTTTACGGCGCTTTTTTTGGAGTCGAACGCAACGATCCTATGTTGATCGAAGTCCTTGTGTATGTTAGTATTTTTTCTGTTTTTTGAGGGAGGAGTTCGTTGAGTCAGTCAGCCAAACAAGCCGCCCTTTGGCTCGTGTTACTGCTTGTTCTGCTGGGAATCTTCAGCGTCTTCAGCAAGCAGGCTGGCCGCGACCCTGAAATCGTTTTCAGCGAGTTCATGAGCTCGGTCGAGCGCGGCGAAGTGCAGGAAGTCGTCATCCAGGGGCACAACATTCAAGGGAAGTACAAAAACGGCGAGCGCTTTCGCACGTTCGCCCCCAACGATCCGGAACTGGTTAAGACCCTGCGCGAAAAAAAGATCAAAATTGCGGCGAAACCCGAGGATGAATCGCCGTGGTACATGGTTTTGCTGCTCAACTGGTTTCCCATGCTGCTGCTGATCGGGGTTTGGATTTTCTTCATGCGCCAGATGCAGGTCGGCGGCGGCAAGGCCATGTCGTTTGGAAAAAGCCGGGCGAAGCTGCTGACCGAGAATCAGCATCGGGTCACGTTCAGCGATGTCGCGGGGGTCGATGAGGCCAAAGACGATCTCCAAGAGATTATCGCATTCCTCAAGGACCCGAAAAAATTCACCAAGCTCGGCGGCCGCATTCCCAAGGGCTGTCTTTTGGTCGGCCCGCCGGGAACCGGCAAGACGCTGCTCGCGCGGGCAATCGCCGGCGAGGCCGGGGTGCCGTTTTTCAGTATCAGCGGCTCCGATTTCGTCGAGATGTTTGTCGGTGTCGGCGCCTCGCGCGTCCGCGATCTGTTCGTCCAAGGAAAGAAAAACGCGCCGTGCATCATCTTCATCGACGAGATCGACGCGGTTGGCCGCCACCGCGGCGCCGGCTTGGGCGGCGGCCACGACGAGCGCGAGCAAACGTTGAATCAGTTGCTCGTCGAGATGGACGGGTTCGAGGCGAATGAGGGTGTGATTCTGATCGCTGCGACCAACCGTCCCGACGTCCTCGACCCGGCGCTGCTTCGACCGGGACGCTTTGACCGACGCGTGGTGGTGCCGCGGCCGGACGTCAAAGGCCGCGAAGGGATCTTGCAGGTTCATACGCGCAAAGTGCCTCTGGCGCCCGACGTCGATGTCGCGGTCCTGGCGCGCGCGACCCCGGGTTTCGCTGGCGCGGATTTGGAAAATCTGGTCAACGAAGCGGCGCTGCTGGCGGCGCGCAGCAACAAAGAGCGGGTTGACATGCGGGATTTCGAGCTCGCCAAGGACAAGGTGATGATGGGCGCGGAGCGTCGGAGCATGATCATCAGCGACGAGGAGAAGCGAAATACGGCGTATCACGAAGCGGGTCACGCGCTGGTGGCGAAGCTGTTGCCCGGGGCCGATCCGATCCACAAAGTGACGATTATCCCGCGCGGCATGGCGCTCGGGCTGACGCAGCAGTTGCCGATGGACGAGAAGCACACCTATCCAAAGGAGTATCTGCTCAACAATCTTGCCATTTTGTTCGGCGGGCGATGCGCTGAAGAGCTGGTGCTCAACCACATGACCACGGGCGCGGGCAACGACATCGAGAAGGCCACCGAACTCGCGCATCGGATGGTCTGTGAGTGGGGCATGAGCGAAAAACTCGGTCCGATGACTTTCGGCAAGAAAGAGGAAGAGATTTTCCTGGGCCGGGACTTCACCCAGCGCCAGGACTATTCCGAAAGTACAGCGATCGAGATCGACGCCGAAGTCAGGCGGATCATCCAGGAAAGTTACGAGCGAGCCAAGGACCTGCTGCGGAAGAATCTGCGGCTCCTGCACAAAGTGGCCGAGAGTCTGCTCGAGAAAGAGGTTTTGGATGGCTCCGAAATCGACGCCATTGTACGGGAGTTCGGCGGCAATGGCGGCGATCCGTTGAACCAGACGACCGCCACGGCCGTCGCTTAGTTCTTGCGAGCGGCGCCGGCTTTCCCTTTCTGCTCCAGGCGCGATAGGCTCCCCAGCGGCCGGCACGCTCGGAACCGCCCCATGCTGCTCGACCTGGGATCACGCAACGATGAGGCATGGATTCATTGGATGATGATC
>DATMBL010000283.1:0-10823 GCA_035559295.1 Candidatus Eiseniibacteriota bacterium | reverse complement strand
TAAACCCGCTGAATCGTCCACAGCAGATAACCCGCGGTCAGGATCACCCCGCCGGCGCCGATGATCGTGAGCACGGGGTATTTCTGCCAGGCCCCGAGTAACACCAGCACCTCGGAAATGAACCCGGAAAGGCCCGGAAGGCCCATGGAGGCGAAGAACGCGAGCGCCGTCACGCCCGTGTAGACCGGCATGATCGCGGCCAGGCCGCCGAAGCCGTCGATGTTGCGGTGGTGCGCGCGATCATAGACCACCCCCACCAGGAGAAAGAGCATCCCGGTGATCGTGCCGTGATTGAACATCTGGAGCACCGCCCCGTTGATCCCCTGGGTTGTGAAACTCGCCATCCCCAGCATCACGTAACCCATGTGGCTTACGCTCGAATAGGCGACGAGCTTTTTCAGGTCGGTTTGCGCCATGGCGCAGAGCGCCCCATAGATGATGTTCCAGGCTCCGAGCGCGCCGAGACACCAGAAGGCCATGTCGGCCGTTGCCGCCGGCAGCATCGGATAGTTCACGCGCAAGATACCGTAGGTTCCCATCTTGAGCAGGATCCCGGCAAGAATCACCGAGATCGCAGTGGGCGCTTCCACGTGAGCGTCCGGCAACCAGGTATGAAACGGAAACGCGGGGATTTTGATCGCAAACCCGATGAACAGCGCCATCCAGACGAGATGCTGGAAGCCCCAGCGCAATTCATTGAACGGCCAGAAAGGCAGCGGCTGCGTGCCGTACTTGTCGGCCTGGGCCATGAGCACGGTCATATCGAACGTGTTCGGATCGGCGGAAAAGTACAGCGCCAGAATCGCCAGCAGCATTAAACCGCTGCCCAGGAGCGTGTAGAGAAAAAACTTGATCGCGGCGTACTCGCGCCGCGGGCCGCCCCAGATGCCGATCAGGAAGTACATCGGCAGGAGCATGACTTCCCAAAAAATAAAAAACAGGAAAAAATCGAGAGCGACGAACACGCCCATCATCCCGGTATCGAGCAGGAGAAACAGCGCGAAATAGCCCTTGACGGCTTTGTCGATGCCCCAGGAAGCGAAGATACAGAGAAAACAGAGGAGCGCGGTGAGCAGCACCATCGAGATGCTGAGCCCGTCGACGCCGACGAAATACTGGATGTTGTACGCCGGAATCCATGCCGCCTTCTCGACGAATTGCAAGCCGGGATTGCTCGCATCGAAATGGGCGTAGAGCCAGCAGGCCATGAGGAGCGGCGGCACGGTAAACACGGCGGCCACCCAACGGATCAGGTCATGGCTCCGGCTCGGCAGCAGCAGCACGACGACCATGCCCGCAACCGGGATAAACGTCATGTACGTGAGGATGTGTTCCATTGTGCAGCTTCTTTCTACGGATTATTCACGCGCTCAGCTTTGGCCCGAGAGCGCTCGCGGCTTCGGGCTCGGCCACCGCCTGCGGCATCTCAAATAGCAAATCTCCGGTCGGTCCCTCGGGCACTCTCTTCGTGCCACCATGGCAAATCGCGGGTGGCCATTTCGAAATCTGAGATCCGCCATGTGAGTTTCCTCGCAGCAGCGAGGATGTTCCGTCAGCTCCAGTAACGCAGCTTGATGATGATCGCGATCACCACTGCGATCAGAATGCCGTACAGATAGCTGTTGATGTTGCCCGTGTGGATCCGGCGAAACCGGTTGCCGGTCCAAAACGTGAAATCGGCAACCGCATTGACGATGCCGTCGATCACATACTGATCGAACAGCCCGTTCAACCATGAAAGAAATCTCGTGACGCTCGCCGAGCCGTCGACGATGCCGTCGATGACGCGCTGGTCGAACCAGGTGCCGGCTCGAGCCAAGAGCAACGCGCCGTTGACAAACGTCGCCTGATAGATTTCGTCGAGGTAGTACTTGCGATCGAAGAGGCGGTAAAAGAATCCGCCCGCAAAGCGCGCAAACCGATCCGCCGAAAGGGCGCCGCGATAATAGATCAGGTAGGCGAGGAAGAACCCCAGAAACGCCACCGAAACCGAGGCGCCCATCAACCCCAGCTCGAGCGCATGCGAAGCATGCTCCTCGGCGTGCGCGCCCGTCACCGGCTCGAGCCAGTGGGCAAATTGGCTGCCGCCGAACACCGCCGGCAGCCCGATCCAGCCCGCGAGCAACGCCCCGGCCGCGAGAATCACGAGCGGCACGGTCATCACCTTGGGGGATTCGTGCAGGTGCTCGCGCGTGTGGTGGTCGGCGCGACACGGACCGAAGAAGACCATGAACAGCTGGCGGAACATGTAAAACGCCGTCATGCCCGCGCCCGCAACGCCCAACGCCCAAAGCAAGGGCGATCCATGGTGGCTCGAATACGCGAGCCACAAGATCTCGTCCTTGGAAAAGAATCCGGCCGTGCCCGGCATGCCGGCGATCGCCAGAACCGAAATGAAAAACGTGATGAACGTCAGCGGCATGTACGGCCTGAGCCCGCCCATCTTGCGCATGTCCTGCTCGTGATGCATGGCATGGATCACGCTGCCGGCGCCGAGGAACAGACAGGCTTTGAAAAACGCGTGCGTCATCAGGTGAAAAATCGCCGCGGCGTAGCCGCCGACGCCGACGCCGAGGAACATGTAGCCGAGCTGGCTCACGGTGGAATACGCGAGGACTTTCTTGATGTCGTTTTGCGTGAGCGCGACCGTCGCGGCCATGAGCGCCGTGAGCACGCCGATCCAGGCGATCACGTGGAGCGTGAGCGGCGACAGCGAGAACAAGAAATTGAGTCGCGCGGTCATGTACACGCCGGCGGTCACCATCGTCGCCGCGTGGATGAGCGCGCTCACGGGCGTCGGCCCCGCCATGGCGTCCGGAAGCCAGACGTGAAGCGGGATCTGCGCCGATTTTCCGGTCGCGCCGACGAAGAGAAAAAGCGTCGCCAGCGTGACCACCCCGACGCCCCAAAGCTCCATCCCTTGGATGCTCTCGGCCCAGCGAGCCATCTCGCGGAACGTCAACGTGCCGTGGCCCTGGGCGTCGAACGACCAGAACAGCAAGAACATGCCGAGGACAAAGCCGAAGTCGCCGACCCGGTTCACGATGAATGCTTTGTTGCCGGCGCGCGCGTTGGCGTGGTCCTGATACCAGAACCCGATCAGAGCATACGAGCACAGTCCCACGCCCTCCCAGCCGACGAACATCAGGAGGAGGTTGTCCGCCGTAACGAGCGTGAGCATGGCCGCGGTGAAGAGGTTAAGAAAGGCGAAGAAACGCCAGAACGCCCGGTCATCATGCATGTAGCCGGTCGCATAGATGTGGATCAGGCCGCCGATTCCGGTGACGATCAGGATCATGACGGCCGAGAGCGGATCGACCGCGAACGCCATATCGACCCGCAGCGAGCCGAGGCCGACCCAGGTGTAGAGACGGTCGATCAGGAAACGCTGCTCGGGAGGAAGGGAGGCGAGCTGAGAAAACGCGACCAGCGAAAGGCCGAAGGCGGCAACCACCGGCGCGCACGCGAGCGCGCCGATCGCCCCCTTGCCGAATCGCTTCTGTATCGGCGCACCCAAAAGGCCGTTGACGACGGCGCCGATCAGCGGCAGGAAAACGATCCAGCGCAGGTAATCCGTCTGTACAGGCTGCTCCATCTATCCGCTACCTTCGGCCACCGTTCCGCGTTCGAGGTTCAAAGTTCAGTGTACTCAGTCCGATCCACCTCGAACCCTGAACGTGCCTTTGAACCCTAATCCCTGAGCGACTGCGCCGCTTCCACGTCGATGCTGTGGAAGATCTGAAAGATCGCGAGAACGATCGCCAACCCGACCGCGGCCTCGGCCGCCGCCAGCATGATGACGAAAATCGCATAGATCTGCCCGTCCAGGCCGCCGCTGCTGAAGCGCGCAAACGCCACGTAGTTGATATTGGCGCTGTTGAGAATCAGCTCGACCCCCATCAAAACGCTGATCGCGTTGCGGCGCGTGATCACGGTGAAAAGACCGAGACAAAACAAAATCGCCCCGACGATCAGGTACGAGGAGAGTTCATGGGGGGAAAAGCCCGGCATGGCCCCTATTCCTTGATCTCCTTGCGCGACAGAATCACCGCCCCGATCATTGCTGCAAGCAGGACCAGCGAGGCCAATTCGAAGGGTAGCAGATACTCGTCGAGAAACAGCTCGCCGATTCTCTTGGTCGTGGGTTGGTAAACGAATTCCTTGACCTTGGCCCACGGAGTCTCGCGCACCGCCTGGGCGAGGATCAGGATCAGGATGCCGACGCCGACCAGCGCCGGAATCCGCCCCGCGGCGCGGTTGGTGATTTGCACGTCGGTGATCCGGTGTGTGAGCATCACCGCAAACAGGATCAGCACGAGAATGCCGCCGACGTAGATCAGCGCCTGGACCGCCGCGACGAAGTCGGCGCCAAGAAACACATACAGCCCCGCGACTCCCATGAAAGTGCCGAGCAACGAAAACGCCGAATAGATGATGTTGCGCGAGAACGCCACGATCATGGCCGACCCGAGGGTCACGGCCACGATCAGATAAAAAACCCCGGTGGCGAGGTCCATGCTATTTCCTTGTGTCGTCCCGAGCCGTAGCGGAGGACCTGCTTGGGTCTTTGCTCCTGCCGGCGAGCAGATCGCTTCCTCGCAACGCTTCTCGGAATGACGGGCTGATTTTGCGACAGGCCGAAGAGTTTTCCTGCGTCAATTACAGGAAGTTGCGCTCTGGTTCAAGAGGCGCCGGCGCGTGGCCGGCGATCGGCGTTAGCTGTCCTCCGCGGCCGCTCCTCCGTCCGGCGTGGCGAACTCTCCGAGGTACTTGAGTCCGATATCGACCTTTTCGATCAGCCGCGGATCGGTTTCGCCGCCCTTTTTTGGCTTATACAGCGGCTGTGGCTGGGTGACAAAGTGCCGCACCAGCCCCGCCGGGTTATAGCTGGCGCCTTCGAATTCTTGCGAGTGGCGAATCGCGCCGGTCGGGCACGCTTCCGAACACAGACCGCAGTACATGCACTTGCAGATATCGATGTCGAAATGGGTGAACTTCCGCTGCTTGGTCTCCTTGTCCATCTCGATACCGATGGTGATGCAGGTGATCGGGCAGTCCCTTTCGCATGCCAAACAACCGGTGCAGATATCGAGATCCACCTCGAGGATACCCCGATAGCGTCGCGGCAGGGTTTCCTGAACCGGAACCGGGATCTTGTCGGGATACTGCACCGTGATCGGCCGGCGCACGAGGTGGGAAAACGTGATCGCCATTCCCTCGAAGACCGAAGCCACCGTGTCCTTGATGTCTTTGACGTAACCGACAATGCCCATGAGCTTCCTAGATATGCGGTTTGAAGTAGAGCTCCGGCCGCGCATTGCGCAGCTGGTAGGCAACGCGCATGCAGAAGTAACCAAAGATCGCGAGCGCAAAGACAAACATGGCGATGCTGAAGATCTCGTTTCCCTCCGGCCAGACGAGCATCCAGGCCGCAGTCCCCAGGAGGCAGGTGAACGACAGCGGAACCATGTACTTCCAGCAGAGCGCCATCAGCTGATCGACTCGGACGCGCGGCAAGGTTGCGCGCACCCACATGGCGACGAACACCCAGAGATACGCCTTGACGAAAAAGACGATGAACTGGAGCACGCCCAGCAGGATCGGATCGCTCGTGATCGGCGGCACCTGCCAGCCGCCCAGGAAGAGCGTGGTCGCCACCGCGCCGATCACGTAGAGGTTGCCCCATTCGGCGAAGAAGAAAAACAGAAAGCGCATGCCGCTGTATTCCGTGACATAGCCGGCCACCAATTCCGACTCGGCTTCGGGAATGTCGAACGGGGTGCGATTGCCCTCGGCCAGCGCAGCGGTGAAGTAAAGGAAAAAAGCTACGAACGTGAACGGGTTGTGGAACAGATACCAGTCCCACGGCGCCCATCCCTGCCCCTGGATGATGCCTTGCATGCTCAACGTGCCGGCGATGAAGACGATCGTCAGAACCGAGAGGCCCGCCGGGATTTCGTAACTCACGATCTGGGCCGCCGAGCGCATGCCGCCGAGCAGAGACCACTTGTTGTTCGAGGACCAGCCCGCCATGAGAATGCCGACGACGACGAGCGAAGTGACCGCCAGCACATAGAGGATGCCGATATCGAGGTCGGCAACGATCAGCCGGCTCCCGAACGGGATCACGACGAAGGTGCACAGGAAGCCGACGAATACGATATAGGGCGCGAGCGAGAAAAGCCTCCGGTCCGCGGCCGCCGGGATGACGTCCTCTTTGAGGAGGTTCTTGATGCCGTCGGCAAGCCACTGAAGGACCCCCTGGGGACCGACGCGGTTCGGCCCGACGCGCGACTGCATGCGCGCCCAAACGCGGCGTTCGAGCCAGCTCGTTACGCCGGCAAGCGGCGCAACGAAAAACGACAGCACGACGAACGCGGTGAGCGCCATCGCCAGCGCGTACACGGCGTCACGCGGCATGTTGCCGAAATAGCCCTGCTGGATCAACTGATCAACGTACGCCTGCATTGTGCCGATACGATTCACCACGAAGCGCTATTTGGTCTTCTCTTCGTGGTCTTCGCGTCCCTCGTGGTTAACTCCTCACGCTTTCTGCTTTTTCAGCGGTCGATCTCCGGGGCATCGACATCCAGGCTGCCGATGAGCGCGATCAGATCCGCCACCATGATTCCCTTGCTCAGCTTGTCGATGATGCTCATCGCGGTAAACGAACCGGTGCGGATGCGCACGCGATAGGGATACTCGCTGCCGTCGCTTACGACATAGAACCCCATGTCGCCGCGCGGCGCCTCGACGCGCACGTAGCACTCACCCGGAGGCGGCTTGAACTTGCGCGGGACCTTGGCGATCGCCGGCCCTTTGGGCAGCATCTTCAGGCACTGCCGGAGGATCTTGCAGCTCTCCTGCATCTCGCGGATACGCACCCAGTAACGGTCGAAGCTGTCGCCGAGCTTGCCGATGTGCCCGCTGCCCACGGGGACATCGAACTCGAGTTCCGGGTAAACCGAATAGGGAATATCGCGCCGGATATCCCACTTCAATCCCGCGCCCCGCAGGTTCGGTCCGACGAGGTTGTACGACAGCGCGTCCTCGAGACTGATCACCGCCACGCCCGCCAGCCGCTCTCGAAAGATCTTGTTGTTGCTGAGCAGGCGATTGAATTCATCGACGATGGGCTCGAAGTGGTCGAGGAACTCGGAGATCCGCGCGCATGTCTCGGGCAAGATATCGTAGCCCACACCGCCGATCCGGATGTAGTTGTAGGTGAGGCGCGCGCCGCAGATCTCTTCCATGAGATTGTTGATCGACTCCCGCTCGCGCAGCGCGTGCACGAACGGCGTGATGGCGCCGATGTCCTGTCCGAACGTCCCGACCGATATCAGGTGGCTCGCGATGCGATTGAGCTCGCAGGCGATCACGCGGCAAAACTCGCCCCGGCGCGTGACCTCCGTTCCCGAGAGCCTTTCCGCCGCCATGCAAAATCCCTGATTGGCGAACATCGCCGCCAGGTAGTCCGCGCGGTCGGTGTACGGAACATAACCGTGCCAGGTGACTTTCTCGCCGATCTTTTCGATCGATCGATGGAGGTAGCCGACGTCGGGGAGCGCCTCGCTGATCACCTCGCCGTCGGTCTTGACGACGAAGCGCAGCACCCCGTGCGTGCTCGGGTGCTGCGGCCCGACGCTGATCGTCATGTCCTCTGTGTAAAACCCTTCTGGTTGGACCGGAATGGTTTCGTTCATAAGCGGCCTCAACGGAGAAGCTTTTCTACCAAAGGCGCGCGCTGCGTGCTGATGCCGTCGTACTCTTCCTGCTCGACGTAGTCCTTGCGCAAGGGGTGGCCGACCCAATCCTCGGGCAACATGATGCGGCGCAAGTCGCTGTGGCCCTCGAAAATCACGCCGAACAAGTCGAACACCTCGCGCTCGAACCAGTTTGCCACTTTCCAAACGTTCTCGACGCTTGCGATCGCCGGGTTGTCGCGCGGCAGATCGGCTTTAAGGACCAACTGGTGCTTGAACGCGTAGGAATACAGATGGTAGACGACCTGGATCTTTTCGTCCTTCGGCCAGTCGAGAGCGGTAAGATCCGACAGGACCTCGAACTTCAGGGCCGGATCGTCGCGAACGAAACGACAGACTTCTACGATCGCCTGGGGATCGACCAGACAGTACGGCTCGAGAACGTCTTCCTTAAAGCCCCCGACCTTGCCGGGAAACTGGCTCTCGAGCCTCGCATATATCGCCTTCGCTTCCACTTACGCGCCGGCCCGCGCCTCCTCCTGGCGAGAGGGTTTGACCAGCCACCGCTCGCGCATCATCTTGTCTTGAATCCTGAGCAGCCCCTCGGTGAGCGCCTCCGGCCGCGGCGGGCAACCCGGCACGTAAACATCGACCGGAATGATTTTATCGACGCCTTTACAAACCGAGTAGGCGAGCTGGAACAGGCCGCCGCAGTTCGAGCAGCTGCCCATCGAGATCACATACTTGGGATCGGGCATTTGGTCGTAAAGCAGCTTGGTCCGCTTGGCCATTTTATAGGTCAACGTGCCTGCGACGATCATGAGGTCCGACTGTCGCGGAGTCGCCCGCGGCACCGCGCCGAACCGGTCGAGATCCGCCCTCGGCCCCCCGGTTTGCATCAATTCGATTGCGCAACACGCCAGCCCGAAGAGCATGTACCACTGCGAGGAAGCGCGACCCCAGTTCAGGAGGTCATCGACCTTCGTGGTAAAAACCGTCTCGGGAAGCGAGTTCAATAACGGTTTCATAAGCCCCCGTAATTTAGGCCCTGACTTTTTTCACCCATTCCAAATCCCCTTTGGCCCACGCGTAAATAAGGCCAAGGAAGAGGATGCCGATGAAGAGAACGATTTCGACGAACGCAAAAAGCCCCCGGCCGCTCTCGAGCCAGCCGCGAAATACCGCCGCCACCGGAAAGATAAACGCGATCTCGACCTCGAAAATGATAAAGATCAGCGCCACCAGATAGAAACGTATATTGAAGTTAACCCAGGCGCTTCCGGTTGCGGGCTCGCCGCACTCATAGGTCGAAAGTTTTCGCGCCTGGGGGTTATAGGGTCGGAGAAGCCGGCCGATCAGTAGGTTCACGCCGACGAAACCCAGCCCCAAAGCAGTGAAAACGAGAACGTTGGCGAAGTCAAATAACATCGTAAAGTTTGGGAATTACGCCAGAAGTCGCGTTCACTATAGACATAAACGGCCCCTGGAATCAACCGGCGGAAAGCAGCGGCGCGGTTTGCCAAGACGGCTGTTTTTGACTAGAGTCGGCGGGCGAGATCGAAGCGAAAAATATCGGCATTTCCTTAGCTTAGGCTGCAACGTAGCGGGCGCCGCCCACGCGCGCGTGCGCGCCCGACCGCAACCATCGGCACCGGAGGGACAACGATGGCTATGAGAGCTGAAACCGAACGGAAAATGAAGCGTTGGCGCGAGCAGCGCTGGTTGCTCGATCAGGTGATTCAAACCCGGGGGCTCGACTGGGACCAGGGGAGAACCGGAAAGATCCTGCGCAATTGCGGTCCCGGCGTGCAGGGCGACATCCAGGAGATCGGCCGCCGGGTGCAGAAGTTCGTGGATATCCCGCGGGAGTTCGCCAGAGCGGCGGCGCGCCGCGAAGAGCTGGGCCGCGAGGCGGAGAAGCTGGGGCACCTGATCGATGCGCGCGAACATTACTACGTCGCGGCGACGTTTTATTCCAACGCGATGTGGGCGATTTACGAAGACGGAAACGAAAAGCGCATCGCTTGGGCCGGCCGAAAGAGGGTCTGCTATGACAAGTTCATCGAACACGCGGGAAGGAGGATCGAGCGCGTCGAGCTCCCGTATCGGGGAAAGTCGATCGCCGCCTTGCTCCACCTGCCGCCCAAGCTCCAAGCCGGCGAAAGAGCGCCGTGCGTCCTCTACATCCCGGGGATGGACGGGGTCAAGGAAGACACCCCGATGGCCAACGATCCCTTCCTCGAACGCGGCATTGCCGTGCTCGCGATCGACGGGCCCGGTCAGGGGGAGACGCGCGAGCGCGGCATTCACTGCACGGCCTCGAACTATGAGGATGCGGGCAAGCTCGCCTGCGCTTACCTGGTCGAGCGCCCCGAGATCGATGCCGAACGGCTGGCGATCATGGGTTCGAGCATGGGCTCCTACTGGGGCGCGCGCGTGGCCGCCGTAGAGCCCCGATTCAAAGCGTGCGCGGTAAGCGGCGTCAATGTCGAGCCCGGCCAGAACACGATCTTCAATTCGGCGTCGCCGACGTTCAAGCTCAACTACATGTACATGGCGGGCTACGACGACGAGGCCGCGTTCGACGAGTTCGCGAAGACGCTCACGCTGGAGGAGGTTGCGCCCAAGATTCGCTGTCCGTATCTCGTCGTTGCCGGCGAAGACGACGACCTCTGCCCGATTCAGTTCGTTGATCGGTTCATGGAGGCGCTCGCCGGTCCGAAGGTCTTGATCGTCTACGAAGGAGAGAAACACTCGATTCGGAACCCGCGCGCCCGCACGCTCCTCGTCGATTGGCTCGCCGACCGCCTCGCCGGAAAACCGTTCAAGTCGGAAAAAATCTACGTTGAAACGAGCGGCAAGGAAACGCACAGCGACTGGTGAAAGACCACGGAGCATGGAGCTAGGAGCACGGAGCCAGAGATAAGGTAAAGGGCACCGAAGAACAGGGGACTCACCACAGAGTGTGACATGAGCTTGCGCTCGCCTCCAGATAATGAAAATCGCCCTCACCCTAAACCCTCTCCCGATGGGAGAGGGAATTGAATACCATGTTGCCTTCCCAACCCTCGCCCTTCATGGGAGAGGGAAGGGTGAGGGTGCCAATTTCGAAGGAGGACA
>DATMBL010000282.1:0-9918 GCA_035559295.1 Candidatus Eiseniibacteriota bacterium | reverse complement strand
AAGCGGCGGGCCGACGCCTGGCGGCGGCGTTTATGATGCTGTTGGGCCTCGTGGCGCTTTCTTTAGCTTGATCAAGCCCGAATTGTCACGCGCTCAGGAACGATATCACACACCATCGATCATCAATTGCTCAGGGGCGCGGCTTCCCAGAGGGATGGCAATTGCGCATCTCAAAAGATCTCAAGTCTCAAAATCGCCCGCTCTGAGGTCTGTGATTGGATATCCGAGCGGAGCGAGGATTTGACCCGAGCCCGGAGCGGCTCGCGCTCCCGGGCCAAAGCTGAGCGCGTGAATAACCCGGGTTAGCGAGTTTTCGGCGGAACCTTGTACAACGGCGGAGGCGGGCTGAGCCAGTGATCGATGACGAGCCAGAGGCTCCTCGAGTGGTGGAAAAAGAGCAGCGGAAAGATGACCGCGAACGAAACCCAGAGTGCGAGCTGTTGCTCGATTGTGATCGCGGTCCAGAGATCGAGAACGAAAAATCCCGGCACCGCGATCGCCACCGTCGCGGCGTAGTTGATATAGATGGCGCCTACGAAGTAGCCCTGTTCGCGCTCATAGCGGAGACTGCACTCAGGGCAACGGCCGTGCATCAGGAACGGGCGCCGAAACAGAGAGCCGGCGCCGCACCTCGGGCATCGGAGCCGAAGAGCACGGCCCAGCATGGAACGGAGTTGCGCCATTTCAAGCAAGCACGTGATCGACGGCGTGCTCCGCGGGAAGCGGGGCGCCGTTCAGATAATCGCGCAGGAAGCGCGCGGTATAAGAACGCGCGCCATCGCGGGCAACTTCCAACGGGCTGCCGCAAGCGACGACGTAGCCGCCCTCCTCTCCCCCTCCGGGCCCAAGATCGACGATGTAATCGGCTTCTTTAACGATCTCCAGATTGTGCTCGATGATCACGACCGTGTTGCCCAGCGAAACCAGCCGGTGAAGGATCTGGATCAATTTCTCGACATCGGCAAAGTGGAGTCCCGTGGTGGGCTCATCGAGCACGTACAGCGTGCGACCGCGGGACTCCTTCCCCAGCTCGTACGCCAGCTTGATCCGCTGCGCCTCCCCGCCCGAGAGCGTATTGCTCGCCTGACCCAAGCACATATAGCCCATACCGATCTCGTTGAGCACCCCGAGCGGCCGCGCGATTTTGGGAAACGCGGCAAAAAACCCCACCGCCTCCTCGACCGTCATCGCGAGGACATCCGCGATGTTTTTGCCGTTGTAGCGGATGTTCAAAGTCTCGTCGTTGAAGCGCCGTCCGCCGCAGGCTTCGCAGTCGATGAAAACGTCCGGTAGAAAACTCATTTCCTTGCGGATCTTTCCCTGCCCGCCGCAGGCTTCGCAGCGGCCGCCCCTGACATTGAAGGAAAAGCGGCTCGGCGAATAGCCGCGCAGGCGCGCCTCGGGCGTCAATGCGTAGAGCCGGCGAATCTCATCGAGAAATCCGACGTACGATGCCGGAACCGACCGCGGCGTTTTACCGATCGGGGTTTGATCCACTTCGAGCACGCGCTCCAGTTCTTCCCACCCGGCGATGCGGCGGTGCGCGCCGGGACGGCCGGCATACTGGCCGAGCTTCGTCTTGAGCCCCTTGTACAGCACCTCGCGCACCAAGGTGCTTTTGCCGGAGCCCGACACCCCGGTGATGCAGGTCCACCTCCCGAGTGGAATGCGAACACTGATATTTTTCAGGTTGTTCGCCGTTGCGCCCGTGATCACCAGCCAGCGCGCCTGATCGCGCTCGCGCACCGGTCCGAGGCGCTTGCGCGCCGAGCGCAAGAACGCGCCGGTCAACGAGTCCGGGTGATGCCTCAACTCCTCCGGGGTGCCGATACAAACCAGCCTACCCCCGTGCACGCCGGCGCCCGGTCCCAGATCGACGATCAAATCGGCGGCCTGGATCGTTGCCTCGTCGTGTTCTACAACCAGAACGCTGTTGCCGGCCTGTTCGAGGCGGCGCAGCGTCTTGAGGAGCATCCCATTGTCGCGCGGGTGGAGACCGATGGTCGGCTCGTCGAGGATATAGCAGACGCCCCGCAGGTTGGATCCGAGCTGGGCCGCAAGCCGGATGCGCTGCGCCTCGCCGCCGGAGAGCGTGTCGGCGCGCCGGTCGAGGGTGATATAGGGGAGACCGACCTCGCACAAAAAATCGAGTCGCTGGCGAATTTCACGCACGATCTTTTCGGCAACCGCCTGATCCCGCTCGGCGACCCCATGATTCGGCGGTGCCGACTCGAGCGCGGCAAAGTAGGCGCGCGCCTCGCACACGCTCCACGCAGTGACTTGCCAAATCGCTTTGCCATCAACCCGAACCGCCTGTGCGCGCCGGTTTAGCCGCCGCCCCTGGCAAGCGTTGCAGGCGACCTCGGTCATAAGCTCGCCGAGTTCCCGGCCATTGCCGGCCGCGGACTCGAAAAGTGCATTGAGCGTGGCGATCAGGCCGGCACCCTCGGATCGGCCGTAGAGGATCGCTTCCTGCGCTTTCTTCGACAAGCGCGCGAACGGCTTGTCGATATCGAGGCGGTCATGCTCCTTTAGTTTCTGTATCAGGCGCTCAAGCGCCCGGCGCAAAACGTCGCCGGCTTCGCCGCCGTTGAGCGAGATCGAGCGCAGGGCTTCGGCGACCGATTTTTCCGGGTCGGAAAAGATCAATTGAGCATCGAAGTCGTAGTGAAAACCCGCGCCGCCGCACTCGGAACAGGCGCCGTGCCTGCTATTGAACGAAAACAGCCGTGGATCGAGCGGCTCGTAACCGATGCCGCAGGCAAGGCAGAAAAGGCGCTGGTTAAAAACGCGCTCGGTCCCATCGGCGAGCAGGTGGACGACGCCGTTTCCCAGACGCAAACCGCGATCGATCAGGGTTTCGATATCGCGGCCGCTCCCTCGAGCTTTGCCGACGAAGACGTCGATATCGTGCTCTCGATAGCGCTCGAGCCCGTCCGCCAATTCCGGTGCTTTGAGGTCGACGATGTCGCCGTCGATACGCGCGCGGCGAAAGCCCAGCCGGCGCGCGGCGGCGAGCACGTCCTTGTGAAAGCCTTTTCGGCCGCGCACGATCGGACACAAAACCGTCACTTCCTTGGTGCGGTAGAGGCGGCCGATCCGGTCGAGGATCTGGCTGCGAGACAACGATTTGATTTGGCGGCCGCATTGCACGCAGTGCTGTTTGCCGAGTTTGGCGTAGAGCAAACGCAGATAGTGGTAGATTTCGGTTACGGTGGCGACGGTTGATTTTACGCCTCCCTGACTGAGGCGCTGTTCGATGGCAACCGTCGGTGGGATCCCCGCGATGTAATCGACGTTGGGTCGGGCCATGACCTCGAGAAACTGGCGCGCATAGGCCGAGAGGCTGTCGAGATAGCGCCGTTGCCCTTCGGCATGGATGATGTCGAACGCCAACGACGACTTTCCCGAGCCGCTCAAACCCGTGAACACGATGAATCGCTCGCGCGGGATATCGAGGCTCAGATTCTTGAGGTTATGCTCCTTGGCACCGACGATCGCGATCGCCTTGTCGTTTTCCCCTGCGGCGGTCGCTTCGATGTTCGCGATCTTTTTCAACGAAGCCTCGAAGAGCGCGCCTGGGGCGGGCTCGAGATAGCGTTTGAGGTAGCGACCCGTATACGACCTCTCCACGCGCGCGATCTGCTCGGGCGTGCCGGTGGCGACCACCGTCCCGCCGCCGTCACCGCCCTCCGGGCCGAGGTCGATGATATAGTCGGCGCACTTGATGACCTCCATGTTGTGCTCGATTACAACGACGGAGTGGCCGCGCTCGATCAATTCGTTGAGCGCCCGAAGGAGTCGTTCGATATCGTGGAAATGAAGTCCGGTGGTGGGCTCATCAAAGATGAACAGGGTTCCCGCGCGCCACTCCTCGGCCATGTGCGCAGCAAGCTTGAGGCGCTGCGACTCGCCGCCGGAAAGCGTGTTGAGCGGCTGCCCGAGCTTCACATAGTCGAGGCCGACCGCTTGCAGCGGTTCGAGCCGGTCCTTGATCTCGGCGATGTCGGCGAAGAATTTCGTCGCTTCGGCGACAGTTAAATCCAGGACCTCGCGGATGTTCTTACCCCTGCAGGTGACTTCGAGAACTTCTTCGCGAAAGCGGCTGCCGTGACACTCCGGACACGAGGCGTAGACGTCGGAAAGAAACTGCATCTCGACTTTTTCGAAGCCCTCGCCGCGGCAGGTCTCGCACCGGCCGCCCTCGACGTTGAAGGAGAACGTGGCGGCGGTGTAGCCGCGCAAACGGGACAGTTCGGCGGCCGCGAACAGCGCCCGTATGCCATCGAAGGCCTTGACGTAGGTGGCCGGATTGGAGCGCGGCGTCGTGCCGACCGGAGACTGATCGATGAAGACCACTTCGGAGATTTTATCCGCGCCTACGAGCGCCAGGCATTGGGACAGGTTCGCGTCCGGCGCTTCTTTCCGCCGTTTTAAATTACGGTACAGGACCTCGTCCACGAAACTCGATTTTCCCGAGCCCGAAACTCCGGTAATGCACACGAGCAAACCGAGCGGGATATCCACGTCGACGTCGCGCAGGTTATGCGCGCGGGCGCCCTCAACCCGGATGGACCGGTTCGGCAGCCGTTTTCGGCGGCGCGCCGGCAGCGGGATCGCCTTGCGTCCGGTCAGATATGCCGCGGTCAGCGACTCCCCGGCGGCCGCAAGACCGGCATACGGGCCGGCATACATCACGCGGCCCCCCTGTTCGCCGGCAGCCGGGCCCAGATCGATCAGGTAATCGCTTTCTTTGATGATCTCCGGGTCGTGTTCGACGACCACGACGGTGTTCCGATTCGCCCGCAGTCGATGGAGGATCTCGACGAGGCGGCGGCTGTCCCGCGGATGAAGCCCGATCGAGGGTTCGTCGAGCACGTACAGGGTGTTGACCAGCGAAGAGCCGATCGCGGTCGTCAAATCAACGCGTTCGAGCTCGCCGCCGGAGAGCGTTCGCGATTGGCGGTCAAGCGTCAGATACTCCAGGCCCACGCCCATCAGATAGTCCAAGCGGCGGCGGATTTCGCTGAGGATCAAACTGCCGACGCGGTCGAGTTCGCGGCAGGGCGTGAGCTCGCTGAAAAACCTGTGTGCCTCGCGAACGCTGAGGGCGTTCACCTCCGCGATGTTCTTGCCGCCAATGCGGTAGAGCAGCGCTTCGGGTTTGACGCGCGCGCCGGCGCAGGCGGGGCAGAGCAGATAGGCGCGGTAACGCGAGAGCAGCACACGGACGTGCATGCGGTAGCTCTTTCGCTCCAGCCGGCGAAACCAGCCACGGATCCCTTTGAAGTTGCCGTCGCCGTCGATGATGAGCTGCTTCTGACGCTCGGTCAGCTCGCGAAACGGCCTGTGGATCGGGATTCTCTTGCGCTCGCAAAACTCGAGCAGGCGGCGCGTGCGCCGAACGCGGTTGATCCATGGCTTGATCGCGCCCTGGCTCAGCGACTTGCCGGGATCCGGAATCACCAGATCGAGATCGATATCGATCACCCGGCCAAAGCCGCGGCACGTCTCGCACGCTCCCAAGGGGCTGTTGAATGAAAAGAGATTCGGCACGGGATCGGAGTAGGACAACTCGCAGTGCGGGCAGTGAAGTTCGTTGCTGTAGGGCTCGCAGCGCCAGCCCTCTTGCGGAAAAAAGACGCAGAGCCGCCCTTTGCCGTAGTGAAACGCCTGTTCCAGCGATTCGGCAAGGCGGGCCGCGCTCTCCCTCCGGTAGAGCAGACGATCGACAACCACGTACCAGCCGCCTTTCGCCGGGGCATCGCCCGCCTCTTCGAGGTCGCAGATCGATCCGTCGCGGAGCAGACGGTGAAAGCCGGCGCGCTCGAGCCCGCTCCTAACGTCGTTCCAAGGAGCGGCCGACGACGGCACCTGGAAGGTGACGACCAGAGGTGTGCCATCCGCCAGCGCGGCGAGTTTCGCGCGCACCGAGCCAGCGCTGTCACGCTCGACCACGCGCTGGCAGCCGCGGCAGTGTAGCACTCCGATCTTGGCGAACAGGAGCTTGAAGTGGTCGTGGAGTTCGGTCATCGTCCCGACCGTGGACCGCGAGGTTTTTACCGGCCGGTTCTGATCGATGGCGATCGTCGGCGGGATACCCTCGATGCTTTCGACATCGGGTTTGTCCATGCGGTCGAGAAACTGGCGCGCGTAGGCGGAAAAGCTCTCGACGTAGCGGCGCTGACCTTCCCCGTAGAGAATGTCGAAGGCAAGCGTGGATTTACCGGAACCGCTCACTCCGGTAATCACGGTGAGGGCGTTCAGCGGAACGTCGACATCGAGGTTTTTCAGGTTGTTTTGTTTTGCGCCGCGAATCCGGATCCACTGTTGCGTCATCATTTACGGTCCGCTGACAAAACGCTGACTACGGCAGTCGAAGCCGAGGGTGGAAAGTCGAGGTGAGAGGGTGGCGGTTCGCGATCGGCGAGTTTCTACCTTCGCCCATTTCACTGAAGACGGTATTTTTCAACCAGAATGCGGCGAAAACGCGAGCCGTAGATCAGATCGAAGGTTTCCTCTTTGTCTGGGAAAAGCTGCAAAGCGGTCTTTTTCGCGTGATCCACAACCTCGCGCGCCTGCTCGAGCGTGAGATCCACTTGCCAGAGCAACACGGCCGCCACATCCATTGCCCGACCGAGCCTCCGGATTTTACGCTCCTCAGCCAATAAAGCTTCTTTATCGATGCTCATCGCGATCCGTTTTGCCGGCGCGTAGGCAACGGCTGCGAACGCTGCCGCCAATCTTTAACGTCTACCATAGAAGCCAACCCAGTCAAGCCGCGGCGCTCTCGCTTGCGGCCGGCTTTCGACGCTGGAGGGGCTTTGCTAGTTTGGCGGTATGCGGGTTTGCGAAATCTTCCGCTCGATTCAAGGCGAAGGGCTGCTCGCCGGCGTGCCGTCGGTTTTCATACGTACCTCAGGCTGTAACCTGCGTTGTGTTTGGTGCGATACGCCGTATGCGTCATGGCGTCCGGAAGGCGTCGAACTGGACTTGCCGGAGATCCTCGAGCGCGTTGAAACCCATGCTTGCCGTCACGTCGTCATCACCGGGGGCGAGCCGTTGCTTGCTCGCGGACTGAGCGGGCTAACTGCCGCGCTTCGAGACCGAGACCATCACATTACCATCGAAACCGCAGGAACGGTCGAGGCGCCGATTGCGTGCGATCTCATTTCGATCAGCCCCAAGCTTTCCAACTCCACGCCGCGAAAGCGGCAGCAGGGACGCTTTGCGGGCATGCACGAGCGCCGCAGGCTGAACTTTTCAGTGCTGCAGAGCTTGATCGATCGCTACGATTACCAATTAAAATTCGTGGTGGAGAAAAGGGAGGATTTTTATGAAATCGAGCAGGTTCTCGCGCGGCTCCGAAACGTTAACCGGGCGCGCGTCTTGGTGATGGCGCAAGCCAGAACGAAAGCCCAGCTGAAAAGCCGGAGCGCCTGGCTCGTCGATGAAGCGAAGAGGCACAACTTGGGCTATTCGCCCCGCCTGCAGATCGAGCGATTCGGTAATCGCCGGGGCGTCTAGCACGACTGTGCCCGAGCCGACCGAGGTCTTTTGAACAGGCGCGGGGCGGTCCCTGTACGCCGGTTCGAGCTTGGCGAGGATCAACGGCGCGAGCTGCTTGAGTATCGCCACCGGCAGGGCGCTCGTAAACCGATAGTCGGCTGCCTCCCGGCCCTGAACGTATGCGGTGATGACGCCGAAGTAGCGATCGCCGATGTAAAACACGAACGCCGCCGTGCGATTGGTGGCGCGCGAGGTGAGCACGCCGCCGTATCGATTGAACGTTTCGAAACGGTTGTCGCCCGAGCCGGTTTTGCCGCCGATCGTAACCGACCGGCCGTCGGCTAATTTGAACGCCCCCTTCAAGCGCCGCGCCGTGCCGCGCTCGACCACTCCGGCCATCGCCCTTTTCACCGTCCGGGCGACTTCGGGCGCGAGAACCGGCTCACCGGGCTCGCGCGTCTTATCGAAAACCGTCTCGTACGGCGTGCCGCGGGCGAAGTGCACGCTTTTTAACGCGGTCGTGCGCCGGCGCACCCCGTCGTTGGTCAAAATGCCCAAAAGCTCGGCCAAAGCGACGGGCCGGTCCGAAGAGCTACCGATCGCCGTGGCGTAGGAGGGCACGATCGTCTTGAAGGGAAAACCCAGTCGTTGCCAATAGGGGGTCATTCTGGCGAAGGCGTCCCTTTCGATGCGAATGCGGAGCCGCAGATCTTGCGCCTTGCGGCTCCGCGGGGTAAGCAGCCAGGCCGAACTCATGCTCCGGGCCTCGGCGCTCCGCCCATAGAGGCTTTCCCACGAGATCCTGGAATCTTTGAGCAGTTCCCCGGCGCACCAAACCTCCAACGGATGGAGCGAGAGCAGATACGCGTAATCCATCAGCGTAAGCCGCGGATTGGAATAGGCGCGGAACAACTCGTTCACCGCGCCCGCCGTCGCCGATTCCTGGTGCTTTGCAAGCCAGGCCGAAAGCGCGTTTTCATCGGCGCCAACTTTCCAGGCGAAGAATAGAATCGCAAGGTGACGGGCGGTCCGGCGGGAACCGAGGAGCCGTTCCATCAGCTGTTGAGGCGTGGCGCCGGCATACGTCTGGTACGCTCGCCGTAGGATCGCCCGCGCCTCTTCCTCGGCGATGCTCTGCAGCATGCGGCGCCGTTCGGGATGGCTCGGATCGGCGATCACGGCGTCGGCATCGTACGGCAACCGCGCGCGATGGTAAGCGACGATGTCGCGCATCAAGCGGATGAACACGAGATTGGTCGAGCGATGGAACGCCTCGCGCAGCGTCAGGATTTGGCCGTCCTCGGAGCGATCGAAATTTTCGAAATAGTGGAGACCCCCGCCGGTAAAGAAAGCCTCATAGGGGCTCGCCGAGTATTTGCGCTCCATGGCGCGCGCCAAGAACTCCTCGAGCGGTAGACCGCGCTCGGTTTTCCAGGCGCTCACTGCCCAGCGGGTGAGGGGATCGCCCGCCGGGAGCTTTGCGCCGAGCGGCTGCTCCCGGTCGAGTCGGCTCAGCTCGGCGTGAAGCTCGGCGATCAGTTCGAGGTAATGCGTCAACGTGCGGAGTTTGGCCGTGCTCCCGAGTTCGAGCTTGACGCTCTTGTTGAAGTCGAGCGGCGCTGAAAGATTATCGGCCTGGACCCGCACCCAGTTGCCGTCCGCGGTCGACTCGACCAGCAGGAGCGAGTAGATGACCTTTTTGGGATCTTTTCCTTCGAGGAGCCGCTCCCCGTCGAGTCCATAGATTTTAACCGCCGACGGATCGGCCAGCGTATGGAGAAAATGCGTCACCGCTTTCTGGAGCGGCACGTCGATCGTGCTTTGGACTTCCAGATGGAGACGGTTTAGGTCATAGACGTTTGCGACGCCGAGCAACTCCATCAAGTTCGTGCGAATCGCGTTCGCGGCCTTGTTTTTGACCGAGGAGGGCTGCGGCACCGCGGGCGCGCGCGGCGAGAACTGGATCGGAACGGCGTCAAGCGCGCTGGCCAGGTCGGCGTCGATGACGCCTTCCTTGAGCATGAGCCGGGTGAACCGGGCCACTTTATGTTCCAGCGACGCTCGGTCCTCGACGAGCAACACGGTGGGCGCGCGCACCGAGATCAACAAGGCGAGGACGTGCTTGAAGGCGCGCGCTTTGCGCGGCGTGACTCCAGGGTCGGTCAGCGCCTCGATAACCTCCGCCAACTCCATGCCGAACCACGCGTGCAAGCCCTCGCCGAGCCCGTGGATCTCGCCATAGGCCGGCGCGGCTGCAAGCGGGACCGAGTTGAGGTAGTCGACGATGATCTGCTCGCGCCACGCGCGGGTGCGGATGCCCTGCCGGTACGCCTTGAGGCTGGCGCCGAAGAGCTGGCGGAATTTTTCCAGCGGTGTATCGGTGCGACCGGCGGGCGAATGGCGAAACTT
>DATMBL010000281.1:0-9836 GCA_035559295.1 Candidatus Eiseniibacteriota bacterium | reverse complement strand
GTTCGTGTCTTCCGGCGTCGCTCTTTTGCTCCCGCCGATCGGCAAGGTCGGAAAGCCGTCGGTCAGCATGAATTGAACTTTGATGGCGTCCGGCCTCTTCTCGCTCTGTCCCAAGCCCAAAAGCTCGGTGATCGCGGCGCGAATTCCTTCCACCATGTTGGTGCCACCGTGAGGGCCGGCGCGAAGGATGTCGTCGAGCGCGTGGCGCACCTGGTCAAAATTATGGGTGAGCGGCTGCAGCACCCTCGCGCCCTCGCTGAAGATCACGACTCCGACCCGGGTTGTCTGCGCGTTCAACTGAAGCAACAAGCGGCGTGCCGCCGCGACTTCGGCCGCGAGAATCGAGTTCCGCGGATTAACCGGCGCGGGGCGGCCGATTCCGACGCCGCCGCCAAAAATCGTGATCTGCGGGATGCCGATTCTCGAAGACCCGGAACCGCCCGGCAGCTCCGCCAGATCGCCGAAATCGACGCCGGCATACTGAGAGGTGCTTCCCGAAACGTCGATGACGAACATGATATCGACGTTTTGGGAGCGCCCGAGATCGGTGGCCACTTTGCCGCTGATCAGAACCGAGTTCTGTTCCTGCGTGATTTTCGAGCCGTCTTTCGGTGAGAGGATTTGGACTTTGGGCTCAGCGCCCTCGAGCGCGCTCGCCCAGCCTGTTAAGGACCATAGCAAAAACGATAGAGCCGCGAACCGAAAAGCCGGCGGGAACATGCCCTAACTCCGGCTCGAACGCTAACACGAATCAGGAGGTGTGTAAACGCGTGCTCAAACTTGGCGAACGTGAACAGACGCGTTCTCAGCGGCCGTTCTTGATCAGCAGCAGTTGGAAGTCCCGGTCGTCACGCATCTCTTTGAAGGCCGGATCCGCTTTAAGGTAGTCGAAATCTCTGTAACCCAACTTCAGCGCCTTCTCGAGCCATTCATTGGCTTGATCCTTTTTGCCGATCGCCGCGTATGCCCGCGCCACGTAATAAGCGGCTTCCGGATCCTTCGGCTTCTGCAGCGCTTCCCTTTCCAGCCGCTGGATTTCGCCATCGCGTTGCGCGATCGTCGCCTTGTTCTTTTGCGCGGTCTCCAGATTTTTCAAGGCCATTACGTTGCCCGGCTCACTCTCGAGCGCCCGCTGAAATGCCGCAATCGCTTCATCATAGCGACCCTTCTGATCGTAGAGCACGCCGAGGTTGTTGTGGGCGAAGAAGTTGCCGGGCTCCAACTCCAACGCTCTCTGATACTCGCTGATCGCTTCTTCGGTCCTGTGCCCTTTCTGATACGCGTAAGCGAGATTGAGCCGGGCCGGCAAGTATTTTGGATTCAGACTGGCGGCCTTTTGAAACTCAACGATCGCGGCCTCTATCTTCCCTTCCTGAAGCAGCTTCACGCCTGCGCCGTTGCGCGCGGCCGCCTCGTCTTCGCCGTTTGCGCTCGAGGACGCTAAGGCGACAAACGCGACAATCGTGATTAGCCTGCAAAGAACGCCCATTTAGAACACCTCGCGCCACCCAACGAGCCGCCGCACCGAAACCTGGGGTATCTGAGTATTCGATATTTGCTGGTTCGTCGTTCCGGTGATCACGTATGGGTTTCCGATATTCCCGGCCTGGTTGATGATAATGATCGGCTTGGAAGGTATGCCGGTGCCGATCGCTTTCGCCATCGTCAACGCGCTCTGACCCGAGGTCAGCACCGCGCCCGTGGTGAGATCCACGGCTGCATCTCCTGTCGTCAGGTTGACCGCATAGAGCTTTGCGTCTCCGCCGCCGCCACCGCACGCCACCGTCGTCGTAGGCGTAAAGGTTGTAAAAAAGACGGCGCTGTTGAAGACGTCGGCCGCCGATAAGACTTTTTCATTGTTATTGAGCACGATATACCAGCCCTGACTCACCGAACCGCCCCCTGACGTGACGTTGGTCAGCGAGGCCTCTGTCAGCGCGCTGCCGTTTGTCATCGAAGTATTATCTTGGATTCCATAAAAACGGTTGGAACTCGTATTATTCGGATGGTTCCGATCACCGGTTCCAAAGTATACCCATAGATTATAGCTGCTGTCGTAAGCTAAGCTGGGCGGGACGTAAATGGCTTGAGCCGGATAGTACTCGCCGGTTGGGGGCGGGTTAGCCTGCGATGGACCACGGAAGAGACGTTTGCCCGTCCAGTTGGTGACCAATCCACCGGAAACGGTCGCTCCACCGGTTGGATTCACATCGAACTTCCAAAGTTGGCCGCCGACATCACCGATATAAACTCGGTCCGTATATCCATCCGCGTTCAGGTCGACTGCCGTTGGGCTGGCCGCCAGGCTGAAGTTCATGTACTGCCGATCATCCGATACGGAACCGGGATTATAGTATTCCCACAGTTTCGCACCATTTGAGAGGTCGATAGCGAAAAATGCCTTGCCCGTCGCGTTATTCTGCGTCGTGTCGTAGCCACCGCCGATAAAAGCGACGTATTTGCTGGTGTTATCGGCCATTTTGACCTTCCCGATAACCGGATCCGACCATGTCTCCCCCATTTTGGAGTCCGTGAAGCTCCACAGGTACTGCGGGTTCGTAGTATCGGTAATATCCAGCGCGTAATAGTTCCGGCCGCCGCGCCGCTGGCCGAATATAACGATGGTCTTCCAGCTGCTTCCAATTTTGACATCGGCTGCCAGAGGACTCGCGTCGACATAAAAAGCATGCTGGCCGGCCGATGCCGCAATGTCCTTCAAACTGTCGAGCACATCCGGCGGCGCAAAAGCCCACAGTTCGGCGCCGTCGCTCTCCCGGAAAGCGTGCAGCATTCCGTCGTTGGACCCGGCGATCAAAACGGTGGCACGGCTCGCGTTTGCGGTCTTGAACGAAGTGTAACTTGCGTCGTTGGACGGCAGGAAAGGCGGCGATACGATTACCGGCGTGGAATGGAAAATATCCCCTAGTTTCCACTGCCGTTCTTCGCTTTTGTCATCATCGACATCTTCGTCATATGAATCTATCCCGCGCGTGAAATTGATGATTTTGTTCTTTTCGGTATTATCCGCCGCATTCAAAAGAGACGGTGTGATTGCCGAGTTGCTCGTAGTAAAATCCTGACGCGCCCCGCTCACATAAGTATAGATATTCCGGCTGCCAGGAGATTTCTCCGTGAGCTCTTGACCGGCATCCCACGCAAGCGCTGAATCAAGCGGTAGGCCATTGCCATCTACGGGGATCAGCCCGTTTGCATCTCTGTCGTAGGCTTTCAGGTAACCGCGCCAGAAAGGGCGCGTTGGATTGGACTGAAAAGCTGCAAGGTACGCGCGATTGGAGCCGCTCGTTCCGGTCGTAGGAACCACGGGTGTAGCGAAGGAGAAGGTCGCTGCCATGATCTGACTGATGGCGTTCTGAAGCGCTTGTTGAAGTTGGGTGGACGTATCCGCGCTGACGAAACTTCCTCCGCCATTGATCGCCATCTGCTCCAGGTCGTCCAACGCCTCTTGCTCCTCGGCGTTCGCAGGATCGAGATCCAAACCGACGGTGTGAACAATGACGTTTTGTGTTCCGGCATAATAGCTGGAATGATCTTGGGTGTATCGATTCGTCGCTTCTGTTTTCGGGTTGACGGAGCCGTTATATTTCCCGTCGGAAATGACAATCACGAAATTTGGCTGGCAACTGTATTGAATGGGACTCGAATAACTCGTGCCGTTACGAAGTGTTTGACCTTTAAAATAACGGCCCGCGTCATCCATTTGTTCACCGAGCGGTGTATTGCCGCTCGGTTCGATATTATTTACCGCGCTGATGATCGTGGCCTTGTCCGTACCAATCGTTGCAACCATTTGTCCGGTCGTTCCCAAACTGTTGAACCGCATGACTCCGAAGCGCACGCCCTGAATATTATTGATGAGGTCGTTGACCACACGCTTGGCAACCACGATTTTTTCTTCCTGAATTGAACAGCTCGAGCACGCGAGATAATTTAAATAATTGCCGTAAAACAGTTCGACAGTCGAACCGGAAATCCTGCCGCTCCAATAACCGCTTGTAGACAGCGCATCGCGAGCCGATGAACTCGACACGTCGCTAATGCTGCTGGCATAGAGCTTGTAGCACGGGGCCGGAGCAGGCCGGCAATCGCGGCTCCGCGTGAATTTTCGATAGACGTTAGTCGTCGTGTAAGTGAGTGGCGTATTGTACGTTACGTCGGGATCATACGGGGATGAAAAGATTGTCTCCTCCATGCTTCCCGAACTGTCAAGAAGGATCAGAACGTTCGGCTCTACGTTGGTGCCGAAAATATCGCTATCGTCGGTGTTGGCTAGGGGAACGTTCCAAAACAAGATGCAAATCACCTGAAGAATCGCAATCGCCCGCCTCATATGATCTCCTATTTAGGCACGGGGCCGTACATGGCCTGGGCCTCCACCTCCCGGGCTGCCAACTCGGCGCCTACGGAAGGACAGGTCGTACCCGTGCTGAAGCTTCCGGTGACGTTGATCTGGTACTGATAGAACGAATAACCGGAGTTGTTGTATCCGGTGCCGGAGCCGAGGGAAAAACCCGCTTCGGATCTCACGACGGGCTGCGGCGACGGCACGGTGCCGTCACGCTTACCAAATCGGTAGCAGAGAACGGTATTCGTTGCCGTGTCCTGTTGCAGCACCACGGGCGTTGCGGAAAACGTTGGATTCAAAGCCAAGCTGCTGGTAACGGCGTTGATGCCTGTATCGGCAGCGTTAAACGCCCGAGCACCCGATTGATAGTTCGTAATGATTTTCGTGTTAATCCCGCTGAATAATAGTCCCGCCCCCACTACTGAGAGCATAATTGCCATGACCATCAGAACCACGACCAGGCTGAGTCCCTCCTGGCCGGCCAAGGGAGTACAAGGGTTGGCGGATTTTTGGGCGTCCATGTGCTTTTAGGCGCTTAAGCCGCGGTTGCGCAGGTCGGCATTGACCGACATGTCAACCGAGCGGCCTCCTCCAAATTCGCTGTCTGTATTTTGAGACTGAACGGTGATGCCGATCCTGACTTTCTGGATCTGGGCAAGTTCGGTGGAGTTACATGTCGTGCTGCACGTAAGGGCCGAAGGTGCCGTCCCGGATGTCTGCTGAGGAAAATATGTGAACGTGAAAGCAGTAACATTGCCGTCCGTGAGCGTTTCAGTCGAGCCATTGTAGGTCCTTGTGATGTTGCTTCCTGTGAAACTATAGGTGATGTCCTCCTCGCAATTGCCGTCTCCGTTGGAATCATAGACAAAACGCAGGCTCGTCGATGATGCGGATACCACCCCCGCGGTGTTGGCCACATTGGTGCATGCCGTGCCGGTGGGGAAGTAACCCGCATTACGGATCTCCCGGACCATCAAATCAATGACAGCGAGCGCGTATTCGTGCGCTTCCATGTGTTCTTCTTGCGCTTTGACGGTGTGTGTCTGGCTGCGAAAAACGGTGTACACGCCGGCCAGCACCATCAGCGACAGTGCGGTGGATACGAGGAGTTCGGCAATCGTGAATCCGCTCTGGCTTTTAATCGCGTCGCCCATTATGGACGCTCCCCACCGGCCCGTTAGTTGGCCATCGATCCCGAAACCGTCACGCTCCGGTTTGTGTAGTCCGTCCAGCTCACTCTCACGTCGATCCTGCTAACTCCCGCAACCGGTGAGTTCGACGTGATCCTGCAATCGGCGAGATAGGGCAATGGCGTGGTCCCGGGGCAGGTCGTATAGGAAGCGTAACCCGCGGCCACGCTGCTGAACGCCGTTCTCGTCATCGCTCTGAACTCTTCGATTTTCGCCTGCGCCAGATTGATCGCGCTCGCGCGCAAGTGGCTCGTCTGATTGTTGCGGATGACGTTTATCGTACCGGCGGCTAGCCCCAGCATGGCAACTGAGAAAATCGTCAGCGCCACCAGAATCTCGACAAGAGTGAAGCCGTCGCTTCTTGTGAGCTTCATTTTCGATCGCTTCGTTTTTCGGCTTATGAGCAGGCCGAATCTTGGATGCGAACGCGGCCGACGGTTCGTACACACACCCATTTTTGCGCGCTGCCGTTGGACAACGTGACCGTATAGTTGTTGGAGGCGGTGCCGCGCGGCTGAAATTGGGCGGTTATAGCGGTTGAAATCGTGATTCCTTCGGGCAATACAATATCGCCGCTGTCGTTTGTGGTCGCGCTGCAGGCCGCGTTGGTACATCTCTTGAGCACGTAGCTGCCGGTTGAAAAAGTCGCTTGGTAAGGAATGTTTTGCGCGATCGCTTTCATCCGGATTTGTTGGAGATCGGTCGCCACCTGGCGCGCCGCGTCATTCAGCCTTAGGTCCGGAAGCGTCGATAGAAAATTGGGCATTCCGATTGCTACGAGGATCCCCAGAATAGACACCGCAACCATCAACTCGCTGATGGTAAGGCCGGCTTCGTTTCGTAGAGCGTTCCTGAATTTCGGCATCATAGACACCATTCGCGAGCCCTTCGCAGCCAAAAATATGCCAGAGGGTTCGCCGCATTCGGGCTTGCGCAACGTCGGTACTATGGGGAGTTTCTTTGCCTTTCAGGTAAGATCGGCAGTTTAGAGCCAGGAACCAGGCAATGACATTTAGCGTCAAGCTGCCAAGGATTGACGATTCAGACCCTCGCACCCATTTATCGAATTCGTATCCGGCAATCCGCAACGGCATGCACTTGGGGTGTCATCCTGAAGGGACTGAAGGATCTGCAGATTCTTCGTCTTTTGGCTCAGAATGACATAATCGCTAGAACGCCTCGTGTTTCCGGCGACGAGAATTTCAGCATTCGAACCACTTAGAGTCAGTGCTCACCGCCTACTGGCCGGGCGTAGATTCCCAGTACCAGCGGGCGCGAAGGCGTGCTATATTCCGTTCATGTCGAAGAAAACGTTGTTGGCTATTATCGCGTTATTGGTTGGTGGCTTTTCGGAGGCTTCGGCAAACTACATCCTGACATTGAAGAACGGCCGCCGCATCACCGTTCAAAGTTACCGCGAAGAAGGCGGGATGGTGAAATTCATCGGCATGGGCGGCGAGATCGGCTTGAGCAAGGATCAGATCCAGTCGATCCGCAAAGCCGGCGCGGAGGAGGGGAGCGAACTCAATCTCACCGCCAAGGAACCACCCCCTGTGGGCGGGCCCGACGCGAGAGTCGCGCCGCACGAGTCGGAGGGGCGCGAAGTCGCGGCGGATAAAACGCCGACGCCGGAAGAGCAAAGGGCCAAGGAGGAAAAGGAGTATCAGGAAAGCCTTCGTAGCGTCACTGAACAACTCCAGCAGGTGAGAGACCGTTACGCGGACGTGACGCGCGGGACGACGACCAAGGACCCGACGCTGCTGACGACCGAGGAGCAGATCCAGGCGCGCAGGGACGATCTCATCGCAAGACAGAAAGACGAGCGCCAAAATCCCACGGATCCCGGTGTGCTTCGTCTCTTGACGCCCTCGCCTTTTAGCAGCCTGCCGCCGACTACGACCGAGTTGCGCGCCCCGACGCCGGCCGGTCCGTCGTTCGCGACGACTCCGGAAACTTACACGGACCGGCAGCGGGAGTTAAGCGATCTCAGAAATCAGGCTATTCAGCTTGAGAAAGAAAGGGAAAGGCTGATCAACGAAATGAAGCAAAAGAACTTCAACACCGGTTCGCTCTTTCTGGAGTGACCGTCCGCCTCGTTTACCACGGCAACTCCGGATGATTTTGCGCCAAGAACGCCAAGTGCGCAAAGGCCCCGCAACCCAAGCCCTAAACAATTTGATCTCTTAACTTGGCGATCTTTGCGCTCTTTGCGCGAGCTATCCCCATTCCCTTTTGGATCCGGCGCAACGCGATTACGGCACTGCCGACAGCTGCTCCACGGCGGCGCGCAACCCCAGAAGATAGCTTTGCGCGCCGAAGCCGGTAATCTGCCCCACCGCCGCGCCCGCGATGTAAGAGTGCTTGCGAAAGTCTTCGCGCCTATAAATGTTCGAGATGTGGACTTCGATTGTGGGAATCCCCGCCGCCGTGATCGCGTCCCTTAACGCCACGCTCGAATGGGTATACGCCGCCGGATTGATGACAATGGCGCCGAACTGCTTCGGCGCCTCCTGAATCCAACTAACGAGTTCTCCTTCGCTGTTCGACTGCCGAATCACGACATCCACCCCCAGCTCCTTGGCAAGCGTCGTAATTTTCTTGTTGATCTCCTGCAAGGTGAGATTACCGTAGATCTCCGGCTGACGCTGTCCCAGCAAGTTCAGATTCGGCCCGTTGAGTACGAGAATTTTTTTCTTCTTCGCCATGTCTTTCCGAGGCACAGATAACAGCGAGCCGTGACAGTTCAAAGCCGGCTGAGGTTAAGTGAAAGAACCTGTTCTCAGAGCCGGTGGTCTCAACCTCAACCTAAGCCTCAACCTTCGTTATTGCTTACCGCTCATTTTGATCCGGAGGCCAGGTCGGCCATAATTTCTTCCGGCGACAGCATATGGAATCGAGTCTTGCCGATTCCCTCACACATGACAAACTTGATTTTTCCCGCAGCCGATTTCTTGTCGATCTCGATCGCTCCGATCAAATCCGGCAATCGCACGTCGGCGGGAATCTCGAGCGGCAGCCCGGCTTTCTGAATCAAGCGACGGATACGCGCCGCGCTCGACGCGTCACAGAAACCCCGTCGCGTCGAAATCGCCGTTGCGCAGGCCATACCGATGCCGACAGCTTCGCCGTGGAGAAACCGTGTATAGCCGGTCACGGCTTCCAACGCGTGGCCGACGGTGTGGCCGAAATTCAGCACGGCGCGAGAGTCATCCTCCCGCTCATCCTGCTCCACCACGCGCGCCTTGATCGAACAGCAAGCGCTAATAATGCGAATCAAGAGGGTTGGCTCCAGCGCGAGCACATTTGCAACTTCCCGTTCGAGCGACTCGAACAGCACCGCATCGCTGATAACCCCATACTTGATGACCTCCGCCATTCCCGCCACCAGTTCGCGTCGCGGCAACGAGCGCAAAACCGTCACGTCGATCACCACCAGGCGAGGCTGGTAAAACGCTCCGATTAAGTTTTTCCCTTGTTGATGGTTGATCGCCGTTTTGCCACCGATGCTCGAATCCACTTGAGCAAGAAGAGTAGTCGGCACCTGAACATACGGAACGCCGCGGAGAAAAGTCGCGGCGGCAAACCCGGCGAGGTCGCCTACAACTCCGCCTCCGAGGGCGAGGATGGATGACTTGCGCTCAAAGCGCTCCGCGATCAATCGGTCATACACCACCGATAAGGAGTTGATGTTCTTGTACTCTTCCCCGTCGGGAATCAATATCGGAACGACCGCAAACCCGGACCGTTCCAAACTGTGACTCACTGGATCCAGATAGAGCGGCGCAACGGTAGGATTCGTCACAACGGCGCACTTGCCGCCCAAACCCGACTCCCGAAGAAGTTCGCCGAGCGACGCTAGTGTGTCTTGCCCGATATGGATCGAATAAGAACGCGGTCCGAGATTTACGGTGACAGTTTGCACGTGATTTATCCGCTCGTTATGACACCGCTCGAGCTCGTATCTGAATCCTCCTTACGTCGCCCTTTTCCAACAGCTTCCCTTTTCGAGAAGAAGGCTTTTCTCTTGGAGTTCAACTCTCTTTCTCAAAGAGGGGAAGGGGAGAATTTCCGCGTGACTACGGGATCGCGGGTTTCCAAGAGGGAAATAATCCTGCTAGCGACTTGAGCGACGGTCAAGTTGCTCGTGTCGATCGACACATGCGCCTGGGCATACCGAGCCTGACGCTCGCTCAAAATACGCTCGATCCGCTGTTGGAGACCGCCTCCCGACAGCAGAGGCCGGCCCTTGCCACCTTTCGCGCGGTTTCGAAGGGTCTGCGGAG
>DATMBL010000280.1:0-2298 GCA_035559295.1 Candidatus Eiseniibacteriota bacterium | reverse complement strand
TGCCGGTTGCCGAGATGGTCGGGGTCAACCGGAGGGTTTTGGGCAACGGCATTGTTCACGTCGTCGGTGACGCCAAGCTATCTCCCGAGGAAGAAAAGAAACTCCGCCGCAAGCTCGTTGAACAAGCGCTCGAGGCGCTGACGAAAGACTAGTCAAAGACTCACCAAAGCGGACAAAGCGCGGCATCATCCTTTACCCGCAAAAATTTCACCGGCGCGGATCGTCCAGCGCACCGCGAGGCGCTGAGGTGAGGTCAGCTCTCCACCGACGCAGTCGCGAAGCCGGACGGGCTCGTCGACCGGCTCCAGGACGGCGAGATCCGCGTCCCGCCCGACCTCGAGCGTTCCGAGCCGCGTCTCCCAGCCAATTGCGCGGGCGGGATTAATCGTGCAAGCGGCGATTACCCGATCGAAGCCAAGCCCCAAGGCGAGAAACTTCGTCATCGTGGTGGGTAAATCGACAACCGGATTGCCCGGCCCCAATCGGCCGTGGAGATCGGAGCTGATGGTATCGGGTTCGAGCCCCTCGGCGATCGCCCGGCGGACTAATTCAAAATCGAAGTGGCCGTTGGCGTGACCGACGTCGAACAGCACGCCGCGCTCGCGCGCATTTCGCACGGCTGCGAGGAGCCGGCCGTCTCTGCCGACGATCGACGGCGGCTGAGGCGTGTAACAATGGGTGACGATGTCGCCGGGACGGAGGGTATCGACGATCTCTTCCATCGACAGGGCGGTATCGCCGACGTGCACCATCACGGGGACGCGGGAAGCTTCACCGGCCCGGATCGCCAGCCGAAGCGCCGCGCGGCCGTTATCGCCGACCGCTTTTTTGTGCAGCCGGACTTTGATGCCGACCGCGACATCGCGGTTCTCCGCCACGACCTCGGCCGCGCCCTCGCTATCGGCAAACCCCAGATACTCGAGCTCGCCGGGGGCGTTGAGGACGCCGCAGCGAGCGAGCGCGACGAACGAGAGCATGCGCGTGCGGGAGCGTTCATAAACCAGTTTGCGAAAGCCCAAGAAGTTGACCGGACCCGCGGAGCCGGCATCCATCGTAGTTGTCACTCCGGTGGCCAAACAGAGCGGGTCGGCATCGAAACCGTAGGGATTGACGCCCCAGTAACTGTGCACGTGAAAATCGATTAGACCGGGCGTCACATAAAAACCCGTGACATCGAGCGCGCGGCGCGCGCCTCGTGACGGGAGGTCAGGGCCGAGCGCGGCGATGCGTCCGGCGGTTACGCCGACATCGAGTTTGCCGCGGGCGCCGATAGCGGGATCGACTACAGTGCCGCCGTTCAGGACGAGGTCGAAGGCGTGCTCCATGCGCTTCGTTGTCAAAGTACGCCGGTTCCGGGACGCTCCCCGGTTCCGTCTTACCGGCCCGAGAGCGGGCGCAAGGTGTCACGCTGGCCCGCTGATCAATCCCATCCCTCCAAGCCGTAGAAACGAGCCGGGTTGGCGCAGAGGATTTTATCGACGACCCGCGCCTCGATTTCTCCTTTCTCCTTGAGCCGTTTCAACGCCAAAAGCTCGCTGGCATTGTCCGCGTGACCGTAATCCGAGCCGATCATCAGGCTATCTTCACCGGCGTAGCGGAGAACATAGGAGAGGTCGTCATCGGTCTGGCATGCGACGAAAAGCCGGCCGTTGCGCATGATCTCGGGATCGGCTTGCTTGCCGGCGAGCTTCGGTAAACGCAGGTTCAGATCATGAACCAAATAAGGAACCCATTGGGAAGCAACCTCGATCGCGCCCACTCGCAGGCGGGGAAAACGTTCCAGAATACCGTTGAGAATCAGCGAATGAAACGCCCCGATCACCATCAATTTGGCAACGCGGAACGGCTCGCCTCCGAGCGCCTCGTTGACGCCGAAGTTGCCGATGCCCGAGTGGATGCCGATCGGTACATTGAGCCGCGTCGCTTCTTCGTACAGCGGGTAAAAGTATGGATCATGCAAGACGTGACGGGTTTCGAGGCCGCGCATGAAGACGGCACAAGCGCCGTTGCCGCGCGCCCACCGAAGCTCGTCGATCGCTTTGTCGAGACTGAGCAACGGGAGCTGCACGGCCCATCGGAGCCGATCGTTGGATTTCGACCAGATGTCGGCGAGCCAACGGTTGTAAGAACGGCACAGCGCGAGCTCGATTCTTGGATTGTCGGTGACCGGCCGGAGAAACAACGTCGGATAAAGCACCTGGACATCCGTGCCGATTTGATCCATATGCCTGAGCCGAGCTTCGATATCGGCCATTTCCCGGGATTCGACCGGAGTGTCTCTGCCGATGTTGTCGCGAC
>DATMBL010000279.1:0-2548 GCA_035559295.1 Candidatus Eiseniibacteriota bacterium | reverse complement strand
CAGTCGGGGATCCCGTTGGAGTTTGGTTTGATCCGCAACCACTACGTCGGCCGGACGTTCATCGAGCCCAGCCAGTCGATTCGCCACTTCGGCGTCAAAATAAAGCTCAACGCACAAAGAGAAGTGCTGGACCGAAAGCGCGTGATCGTCGTCGACGATTCGATCGTTCGGGGCACGACCAGCCGGAAGATAATCCGCATGCTGCGCGACGCGGGCGCGCGGGAAGTGCACATGCGCATCAGTTCACCCGCGACCATCGGCCCCTGCTACTACGGCATCGATACGCCGACGCGCTCGGAGCTGATCGCGTCATCGAGCTCGGTCGAGGAAATTCGCCGCTTTATCGAAGCCGATAGCCTGGCGTATCTCAGCCGCGAGGGCATGTACGCGCACTTCAACGGCCGAGGCGAGGGTTTTTGCGACGCTTGCTTCACCGGCAACTACCCGATCCACTTCGAGGACGAAGGCCATACCCGCCAGCTCTATCTCTTCGACGCGCTGAACCGCTAACACGGAGGATCGCGCGCCGTTTCCCCGGTTCGTCGGGGCGAGGCTCACCCCTTTGGGATCTCAAATAGCAGATCTCAGATGGCAGATTGCGAATCTGAGATTGCCATGTGACATGCCTCGCGCAGCGAGAACTTACGCGGGCGCCGCACGCTGGCGTCCCGCGTAACGCGTTGACGATTTAGACGAGACGTCTGGATTTAGGATGCGGCTTTGAGATGCTTGTTGACGAGCTTGGTCATCTCGAACATCGTGACCTGCTTCTTGCCGCCGAAGACCGCCTTGAGTTTATCATCGGCGTTGATCTGGGTCTTTTTCTTCTTGTCCTGCAATCCATTCCGTTTGATGTAGGCCCAGATTTTTTTAGTCACTTCGGTGCGCGGGATCGCTTTGCTGCCAACGACGGCGCTGAGCGCGTCATCGGGCTGCATCGGTTTCATGAAAGCAGGATTCGGTTTCCGTTTCTTCTTCGTTGCCATTGTCCCTCCTTGGAGCAAGAAGTTGATTAGCCTGTGCTTATAGCAGAGGCGGGTTACCTTTTCCAGAGATTTTTGCCTTGGACGCTCGCAACCTCTCGGTTCGCGCGTAGTCAACGCCAAGCTCGCCGCGGTTATCCTGCAGCGCAACTCCATACTCCGCCACGGCCATTTCGGGAGAGACGTAACCCTGGCGAACGTCCTCGAGCACTTGCTCGGCGGGTCGCTCCAGAGGATCGCCAAGCCCGCCGCCGCCGGGTCTTTCGATCCGGAGAAGGTCGGCGCGCGACAGCCGGTAATCGCCGAAACGCGACGGCAAGCGCTTTTCTCCGGCACCGGGATTGAGGATACAGGCGCCGGGCGCGCCCGGCCGGCCGGGCTCGAGGCCCCAGGGTGCGATCGCGTGTTTGTCGGTGCGCATGGAAAATCGCACCTCGTCGGCGAGCAGCCGATACTCCCGGACGAATCCGAGCCCGCCGCGCCACCGCCCGGCACCGCCGGAATCGGGGAGGATCTCGAAACGCTCCAGCCGCGTGGGAAATTCGGATTCGATGATTTCGATCGGAGCGGTTTTACAGTTGCTCAGGTGGAAGGCGGTCGCAGAGACGCCGTCTTTGCCCTTCCGGGCCCCGGTGCCCCCGCTCAAGATCTCGTAGTGGACGTAACCCTTGCCCGTATTTGGATGGCGGCCTCCAAGCACGAGCGCGGCGCTACCGGAACCGCCGGCGATCCGCTTCTCCGGCACCAGCTCGCCCAGGGCCTTGAGGACCGCTTCGGTCAACCCAAGCGCCGTCGGCATGTAGGTGTTGACTGCAGCCGGGAACTGCGGGTCCACAACGCTTCCAGGGCGAAATTTCGTTTCGATTACCCGGGCGAGCCCATGGTTGATCGGCAGGGACGGATCTATGAGAGCCACGAGGCAGTAGGCGCAAGCGGCGCGCACCAGGGGAGGGCGGATGTTTGCGGGGCCGCGCGTCTGATCGCTCGATCGTGTGAAATCGAACTGGATGCGGTCGCGCCGCTTTTCGAGCCTGACATGGAGCCGGATCGGGCGCTCGAGATCGATCCCGTCGTGATCGACAAAGGTTTCGGCCTCGGAGACGGCGTCGGGCCAGGATGCGACCGCGCGACGGACCCGCTGTTCGGTGTATGCCGCCAGTCGTTCGGTCGCTTCGAGCACCAAATCCCTGCCGTAGCGGTCCATCAGCTCGACGATCCTGCGCTCCCCGAGACGCGCCGCTCCGACCTGACCGCGCAAGTCACCGACGACCAGCTCGGGGGTACGGCTGTTGGCCATGATCAGCGCCTCGATCTCGCGAGCCGTTTGACAGCGCGACACGTACTTCACCGGCGGCAGATGCAGTCCTTCCTGGTAAATCTCGCGCGCGTTCCCCGCGCCGCTACCCGGAACGGTGCCTCCCAAGTCGCTCTTGTGGGCGAGGTTGGCGGCAAAGCCGACCCATGCTCCGCGATAGAAGATCGGGGTGAGCACCGCCATGTCGGGCGCGTGCGGGCTGCCGCCGAGGTAGGGATGGTTGGTGATGAAGGCATCGCCTTCGTTGATC
>DATMBL010000278.1:0-12352 GCA_035559295.1 Candidatus Eiseniibacteriota bacterium | reverse complement strand
CCGCCTCTGCCGCAAAGATCGTCGTCGCATGGGGCCGCTTAGAGCCGTGGCAGCGACCGCGCGCCCAAGCACTCCTACGAAGCGTCCTGGCTGACTATCCGATCTGGTGCCTTGGCATCACTAAGACTGGCGATCCGCGCCACCCGCTGTATTTACGGCGTGATACTGAGCTTCAGCCTTACAGAGGAATGCAGTGACAAAACCGGCGAACCGGAGAAAAACGAAACGGCCACAACGCTGCGTCAGTCGCGGCCAGCACCTCGCGTGCAGAAAGGCTCGGTGAAATGAAGATAGAGGACGATATTGTTTTCTTTCTCGTGGCAAGCGCTGCCGTCGGGGCGGATTGTGTCGCTGTATTCCTCGTGATGGTGGCTTTGCTCTAGCCAGCCAATGGAAGTTGTCTGTTTGAACGGTTGCAACGGTCCCTGGACATTCATCAGGGCAAGCGGTGACTGCGTTTGCAGCGATTGTGGCCATGAGTATTGGCGACACCCGGCCTGTAAGCAAAGCGAGAAAACTATGCCGTTCGTGGTTCACTGGCTCCATGTTCTGTGTAACGGCAAACACGTAAAGCTCTGAGATGCTGCCTTTCGATCGAGACAGAAATATGAGCCCAACCCAAGCTTCTATCTGGAGCTTCTTAAAGGAGCACTACGCCGGACTTGAGAACGCCGCGCCGCGCGCGGCGATCCTAACGCGCTATAACCTCATTCACCGTTCCGATATCTCTGACCGGGATTTCAGAGAGGCCGTCTCGCAGCTGGTGACGATCTTTAAAAAGCCGATCTGCACCAGCCCGGCGAAGGGGTATTTTGTCGCCCGCACAGAGCGGGAAAAGCAAGAGGCGCTCAATTATCTCGATTCGGTTTTGACCGAGGTCAGCGATCGCCGTCGCGCCCTGGCCGAAACCGACCCGCTAGAGCGCCAGGAGAGTCTCTTCTAATGGGAACGTACTTGTTTGGCGCGCCGCTGGGAGTAACGCGCCTGGATAAACGCCGTAAGGCCAAGAAAGAAAAGCTCCCGAAGGGGATGAAGAGGTCACCTAATTGTGCCGGGCATCATGCGTGTGTTTGTTATTTAGCCGAAATCAATCGGCTTGAAACGGAGCTTAACTACTTTAGAGATCCGCGCGTCGATCTTCTTTTGAGGCTTGCTCCCGTGCTTAGGTACTTAGAGCGCGCGCTCTCCAGCCTCAACGCGGCATCCGTTTGTGTGTCCAATGTTGCATTGAGGCTCAATCCAGACGGCTACACCGTGCCAAAAAAGAAAAAGAAGCAGCGCCGAGCAAAATAATGAAGGTTACACGGCTGATCGAACTGGACGACATTAAAGAGTTAAACTACATGGCTTGTGTCGTCTGTGATGGGCGAATGGACTGGTCAGACTTTGAAAGACAGGAAGCGATTGCGCTGACCGGCGATATCGAGGACGTTATCCTTCACCGCCGGCACCTCGAAATCGATGGGCAGAAAACTCCCGACTTCGACGAGATTGTAAAAAAGGTCGCCTTCGAATACGCGCGGCGGCAGCGATTACTAATTCAATGAAACAGTCGCAAGTCTATAAGCTGCAAAACATCGCGATCCACGCGGCGCGCGCCCAGCTGGAGGAAAGGGGCATCCTTGATCCTTGGGCTGGCCTAGACCAGGTCCGGGATATCGCCGCCGAACTAAACCTCGGTATTCGGTCAATCTCAAAGCTTTCGTTGGAGCAGCGCCGGGCACTGATCGATCGGCTAATCGATATGGGCGCCCAGGTCAAAAACCCGATCATCTATGACAGCGACCTCAGAGCCGAGGAGGCCCGATCCGGCAAGAGGGAGCCTCGGAAGGTCCTGGTCTATAGCCGGGTCACCGAAGAGCAACAACGGCTACTAGACACGCTCGCCGGCCAGATCCAGTGGCGCCAGCCGGACGGTTACGTTCGGTTCTGCTATAAGCTCTTCCGCGCGCCGCGCCCGCGTAATTCCAAAGAGGTCACCCGCCTCCGCATCGCCCTTCAATCTATCCTCGCCCAGCAGAACAAAAACACTGGTTGATTTCAGCCAACTGCCGGTGTAAATCGAGCCTACAGATAGTCTGATTCCTGCTTAACAACTAGGCAAAATTGAAAAGTTTTCAACTACGCGCCCCCCAGGGGTTCACCTTTCGGGTCAATGGGCCAGTACCTTGAGGAGGCCTTCAGGCGTTCGTGGTGGAGCAAACAAGGTAAATATCTTGAGGCCGTTCTACCAAGCACCCAAGAGGTCATCGCAGCTCACTACTCCTGTGCCTGCGGCTTTCAGCCTCGCCCCTTCGGAACCGTGGCACGGATGAGACGCTTTGGCCGAGATGGCGAGCCCGAGGGGCGGAGGGCACAGGGACGTGGAGTTACATGGCAGGCCCCGGCCGCAAGAGTAAGCACCCTTGGGGAGGCATGGGAGTGGCCTTTGAGGCAGAGACCCATTGACCGGAGCCCGGAGCGGCTCGCGCTCTCCGGCCAAAACTCGGCGCATGATAATCCGCGCTACGGTTCGGTGAATTGATGGTCGATATGGACAAGATCGTGTCGCTCTGCAAGCGACGCGGCTTCATCTTTCAATCGAGCGAGATCTACGGCGGCACCGGATCGTGCTGGGACTACGGGCCGCTCGGGGTCGAGCTCAAAAACAACGTCAAACGGGTTTGGTGGCGCGATTGCGTGCTCCTGCGGCCCGACATGGTCGGGCTCGACGCTTCGATCCTGATGCACCCGCGGGTTTGGCAGGCGAGCGGGCATCTCGATCACTTTACCGATCCGATGGTGGACTGCCGCGCGTGCCGGCGGCGGTTTCGCGCCGACAAGCTGGACGAAACCGAGTGGGTCCACTACTGCCCGGCAACCAAAGGAAACCGCTTCGTCGTTCCTGCGGGCGAGCCGTGCAAACACTGCGGCGCGCGCCGCACGGCGTGCCCCGCCTGCGGCAAGGGCGAGTTGACCGCGCCCCGGCAGTTCAATCTCATGTTCAAGACCTTCATGGGCCCGGTGGAAGACGAGGCCGCGGTGACGTATCTGCGGCCGGAGACGGCGCAGGGCATTTTCGTCAACTTCGACAACGTGCTCCAGTCGATGCGGCTCAAGCTGCCGTTCGGAATCGGCCAGATCGGCAAGGCGTTTCGCAACGAAATCACGCCCGGCAATTTCACTTTTCGCAGCCGTGAATTCGAGCAGATGGAAATCGAGTATTTCGTCATGCCGGGAACCGACGAAGCCTGGCATCAGCGGTGGATCGACGAGCGCTTTGCGTGGTATCCGCGCTACGGCATCCGCCGCGAGAATCTCCGCCTGAGAGAACACGAGCCCGATGAGTTGGCGCATTACGCCAAACGCACTGCCGACATCGAGTACCTCTTTCCCATGGGCTGGAGCGAGCTCGAGGGAATCGCCAATCGGACCGATTTCGATCTCAAGCAACACGCGCAGTTCAGCGGCAAGGCGCTGGAGTACTACGACGAAGAGACCAAGCAGAAAGTCGTGCCCTACGTGATCGAGCCCTCGGCAGGAGCGGACCGCGCAACCCTGGCGTTCGTGGTCGACGCCTACCGGGAGGAAGAGGTGCGCGGAGAAAAGCGCACGGTGCTCCAGTTTCACCCGGAGCTGGCGCCGGTGAAAATCGCGGTTCTGCCGCTGCTCAAAAAGAACGACCGCATCGTCGAAACCGCAAAGCGCCTATGCGTCGATTTGCGCCGGCGCTGGTATGCGGTTTACGACGACACCGCCTCGATCGGCCGCTTGTACCGCCGCCAGGACGAGGTCGGGACCCCGTTCTGCGTCACCGTGGATGTCCAGACGGTGGGCGATGCGGCGTCGGCGGCGGATGGAAGGGTCACGGTGCGCGAGCGCGATTCGATGCAACAGATCCGCGTCCCCATCGAGAATCTTTCGCCGGTTCTGGAGAGGCTCATGGCGGGTCAGTGGCAGGAGATTACCCGCGAAGTGGGGCTGTTCAAAGACTGAAGCTCCGGTTACGACGACGCTCGGGGACATTCCTATTCACGGCCATTATCATCGCGTCAAATTTCTTATCGAGCGCCACCGGCGTTTCCTGATCCTCGGTCTTTGCGCTCTCGTCGCGACCGACATTGCCGGCATGGCGCTTCCCTGGCTCGTGAAGGGCGGCATCGACGCCGCTCTCTACGGGCAGCCGGCGAGCGGTTCGCTTGTGAAATTCCCGCTCCTGATCCTCGCGGCCGCCGCGCTGCAAGGCTTTTTCCGCTATTGCTGGCGCGTCAATATTCACGGCTTTTCGCGCCGCTGCGAAGCCGACTTGCGCGATCGGGTCTTCGCCCATCTACAGCGCTTGCCGCTGAGTTATTTCAACCGCGTCAAGACCGGGGATTTGATGTCGCGCCTGACGAACGACGTTCAGGCGGTGCGCGAGCTGATGGGGTTCGGGTCGCTCGCGATCGTCGATGCGCTGGTCGTCATCGTGTTCAGCATCAGTCTGATGATCACGATCGATCCGTGGCTCACCCTTTGGTCGATGCTGGCGATGCCGTCGATCACGGTCGTGGTGCGCTTTTTCGGCCGCCATATTTTTCGCTGGTCGCGCCACACGCAGGAGCAGCTGAGCGCGCTCAGCGCCTTTGTTCAGGAGAATTTATCGGGGATTCGCGTCGTCCAGGCTTATGCCCAAGAGGCGAATCACATCGCGCGCTTCCGGCGGCTCAGCTCCGAGTACCGGGAAAAAACGATGTGGCTGGCGACGCTTTGGGGGATTTTTTGGCCGCTGATGCAGGTCCTCGCGGGCATCGCCGCCACAATCGTCCTGTGGCTCGGCGGCCGGCAGGTTCTTCAGGGAACGATGACGCTGGGCGAATTCGTAGCGTTCAACGGCTACCTCGCGATGCTCACCTGGCCGATGATGGCCGTCGGCTACGTCGTCAACAGTTACCAGCGCGGCGTTGCGGCGCTTGAGAGGCTGGGCGAAGTGCTCGACACGCCGGTCTCGCCGCGCTACCGAACGGCGGCGACCCCTGCGGGGCGGCGGATGCCGGTGCCGCCCGCGGTTGAGTTTCGCAACCTGAGCTTCGCCTACGACGACGGCCCGCCGGTTCTGACCGGGGTGAGCTTCAAGATCGCCGCCGGGCAAACCTGCGGCATCGTGGGCGAGACCGGGAGCGGCAAAAGCACCCTGGCGCAGGTCCTCCTGCGCCTTTACGAGCCGCCCGACGGCTCGGTGCTCGTCGGCGGCATCGACGTCAAGAGTTGGCCCGTGCGCGAGCTCCAGCGCGCCGCCGGTTTTGTGTCCCAAGACGTGTTTTTGTTTTCCGGCACGATCCGGGAAAACATTCTGTTCGGCGCGGAGGACGGGGCGCTCGAGCGCGTCGAGCACGCCGCTCGCGTCGCGCAGCTCTTGCCCGCGATCCGGGAGTTCGGCGCCGGTTTCGAAACCACAATCGGCGAGCGCGGCGCGCGCCTTTCGGGCGGACAGAAGCAGCGCGCGGCGCTTGCCCGAGCGCTGGTGAAGGATCCCGCCCTGCTCATTCTCGATGACGCTTTCTCGAGCGTTGACGCCGAAACCGAAGAGGCGATTTTACGAGCGTTGAAGCCTGCGATGCGCAATCGCACGACTCTTCTGATCGCGCAGCGCGCATCGGCCGTGCGGGACGCCGATGTGATCGTTTACCTGCGCGCCGGCGCGGTGATCGAGCAAGGGACGCACGATCAACTCCTCAAACGCCGCGGCGCGTACTGGGAGCTTTATCAGAAACAACGGCTCATGCGCGAGGTCGAGGGGATGATCGATCAGGACGGATTGCCATGATCGACGAGAGTTTCCGGGAAGACGAAATTTTGGGCAAGGCGTACGACGCGCGGTTAATGGTCAGGATCCTCCGCTACCTGCAGCCGTACGCGGCGCTCCTGGCGATCTCTTTGACCTTTCTCCTGCTTCATACCGCAAGCCAGCTGCTGGGTCCTTACATCACCAAGGTGGCGATCGATCGCTACATCGCCGGTAACGATCCGGCCGGGCTCGATTGGATGGTTGGTGCCTACCTCGCCAACGTCCTTCTCGGCTTCGTGTTTTTGTTCGTCCAAACCTACACGACCGAAAGCACCGGCCAACGCGCGATGCAGGACCTGAGGATTGAGATCTTCACGCACCTGCAGCACCAGGACATCGCTTTTTTCGACCGCCATCCGATCGGGCGGCTCATGACCCGGACGATCAACGACGTCGAGACGCTGAACGAGCTGTTCAGCACCGGGGTCGTCGGCCTGGTCGCCGATCTCTTTATCGTTTGCGGGATCGCCGCGGCGATGGTGTGGCTCGATTGGCGTCTCGCCCTGGTTTCCCTGGCGGGGTTTCCTCTGATCCTTTACATCAGCCGGTTTTACCGGCGGCGCGCGCGCGACGTTTACCGGCAAAGCCGGCTCGTGCTCGCCAGGCTCAACGCGGGGCTGCAGGAGAGTATCGCCGGCATCGGCACGGTCCAGGCCTTCGGCCAAGAAGAAAAGATGCTGGCGCGCTTTCGCAGCGCCAATACCGAATACCGCGACGTGCTGCTCAGAAGCGTACGCTACAACGCAGTGTTCTTTCCGCTCATCGAGATCTTCAGCGCGCTCTCGATCGGCCTGCTGTTGTTCTACGGCGGCCGGTTGATACTCGACAACGCGATCCAAGCCGGGGTCGTGGTCGCGTTCATTCAGTACATCCAGCGGATGTATCAGCCGATCCGTGATCTCGCCGAGAAATACAACATCATGCAGGCGGCGATGGCTTCTGCCGAGCGGATATTCACGCTGCTCGACACGCCCGCGGCGATCAGCAACCGGCCGCTGGCGAAATTGCCGGAGACGGTTCGGGGCGAGATCGCATTTCGTGACGTCTGGCTTTCCTACCGTCCCGGTGAGCCGGTGCTCAGAGGAATCTCGTTCCACGTTGCTCCCGGTGAAAAAGTCGCGCTCGTAGGCCCGACCGGCGCGGGAAAGACGTCGATCGTCGCGGCGCTCTGCCGCTTTTATGAGATTGACCGGGGCGCGATCCTGGTTGACGGCATCGACATTCGCCACTGGGACAAGCAGGCCTTGCGGCGCCATCTCGGACTGGTTTTGCAGGATGTCTTTCTCTTTTCCGGAGATATCGCCGGCAATATCACTCTAGGCGACTCCCGGATCGAGCGGGAACAATTGCTCGATGCGGCGCGGCGCGCGCGTTGCCGATTTCGTCGAGCGGCTGCCACGGGGCTATGACGAAGAGGTGCAGGAGCGCGGCGCCACGTTGTCGCAGGGGCAGCGGCAACTGCTCTCGTTCGCGCGGGCGCTCGCCTTCGATCCGAAAATTCTGATCCTCGATGAAGCCACAAGCTCGGTCGATGCCGCAACCGAGGCGCTGATCCAGGAGGCCCTCGAAGAGCTTCTACGCGATCGGAGCGCGCTCGTCGTTGCGCACCGGTTATCGACGATTCAAACCGCCGATCGGATTCTGGTGATTCACAAGGGCCGGATTTGGGAGGAGGGAAGCCACGCGGGGTTGCTTGCCCGCGGCGGGCTTTACGCGCGCCTCTACCAGCTCAGTATCGGCCGCTTGGCGGCAGAGCCGTCGTTTGCGGCGCCGGCAAATCCCCCTGTTTCCCCTTTTGCCAAAGGGGAAGTGTGAAATTATCCGGGCGCGGTCGCCTCTGGCCGTGATGCCCGCGCACGCGGGCATCCAGTCTCTGTTTGCCGTAGGTTTTCGCTAAAAGCATGCGGGAATGACGGAAGGGACTTGCGCTTTGCCAAAGCGGAATGAAAAGGCGGATTTCCGCATGAATAATCCGGGTTCAGCCGAACTCCGCGAGGCTTTGACGGAGCGCGCTCACCGCTCTGTGCAGGTGCACTTTGACCGTGCCCTCGGCCGTTTGCATCAGCTCGGCAATTTCTCGGATCGACAGGCCCTGATCGTTTCGCAAGATGAACACCATCCGCTGTTTGGGCGGCAAAGCGGCGAGGGCGTCGCTCATTTTACGGGAGATCTGCGCCGCGATCGCCACTTGATCCGGGGTGGCGTTATCGCTCGGCTCACGGCTGCGCTCGGCCTCGGTCTCGCTCGGTTCGGTCATCGCTTCGGCCGGCCGCCGCTGGCGGCGGCGCCTGTAGTCGAGGCACACGTTGATCAGTATCCGGTAAAACCAGGTGTAGAAGCCCGACCTGCCGTCGAATTTCCTGAGGTTCGTGTAAGCCTTCAAAAACGCGTCCTGCGAGAGATCCTTCGCTTCTTCACGGTCGCGCGCGAAGTCGAAGGCGATCCGGTAGGCCTTCTGCTCGTAGCGTTGCACGAGTTCTCCAAAAGCCCCCCGGTCCCCCGCCTGAGCGCGTGCCACCAGCTCCTCGTCCGGTCGCCTGGGCGGCGAGCTCTCGTCCATTGTGCCATTCATCGCATTGCTTGTGCTCGCGAGCAACAGCCCGCGGGCCGGAGTCTGAGCGCGCGGCCGGTTTGACAGCGGGAGGCGGCTCGGCTATGAAGGCTGCATGACCGGCTTGCCGCCCAAGCCGAACACACGCGGCACGCAGCGGACGCTCAGCCTTATCCTGCTGCTCGCCGTCTTTTTCCTGCCGCTTCACTTTCATGCGCTGACAGTTGCCTCGCAGGTCAACAAGGAATGCAGTTGCCTCTCGGGGAGCAGGACCCAGCCCGGGCTGGCGATCGAGCCGGCCCGATGGCTGCCGCTCTTTGACGCCTACGCGATTGCGCCCGAGGTTCAAGTTTGGCCGGAGATCGCTGTCGGCCGGGCCCGTCACATTCGCGCGCCGCCCGCCCTCGCCTCCCTGTAACCGTCGTCGTCCAAAAACATCGGTTCTCGCTCGTTCCCATGCCGGCCGTGTGGCATGTCACCCGGGTCGGGGCGAGCGCTGTTCATCTGTCGGGAGGTGTGTCCATGCATCGGTTCCTCTCTCAAACCAGGCTCCCCGCCGCGTTGCTTCTCGCCTGGACGGCGGGGCTGTTTCCCTGCGAGGCGCTGGGCCAGCAGGCTGAAATCGAATCGCTCAGGGCCCTGGTGCGCGATATGCAGCAGCAACTCGAAAGTGCGTTGAACCGGATCGAGCAGCTGGAAAAAGAAAGAGCCGGCGACTCGGCAAAAGTGCAGCAAGTCGAAAAGTCGGTCGCCGCGGTGCGCGGCGCGCCGTCGATCTTGAATCCGGCGATCGGCGTGGCGATCGATGCCACCGCCGAGCATCGGGCTAAGGCTGGAGGGGATTTCAATTTCCGCGCCGCCGAGATCGGCATCGCCGCCAATGTTGACCCCTATGCCCGCGCCTACGCCTTCATCACCGGCAGCAAGGATGAAGTCGAAGTCGAGGAGGCGGCGATCGTGACGACGTCGCTGCCGTGGAATCTGCAGGCGCGCGCCGGGCGGTTCTTCGCCGATTTCGGACGGCTGGCGAAGTTTCACCCGCACGAGTATCCGTTTGTGAATACGCCGTTGTCGCTCGAGCGGATCGTCGGCGGTGAATCCAAAGCGGACGGGATCGAGCTGAGCTATCTCTTTCCCACGCCGTTGTTCTTACGGGCAACACTCGGGGGCTACAACAAGCTCGGCGCGGAAAACGAGCGTCTCGATGAAACCCGATCGCGCGCCTGGAGCCGCTTCACCTATCTCGGGAGGCTGCAGAGCTATTTCGATCTGACGGACCATCAAAGCGTCGAGTTGGGAGCGAGTCTGGCGTATACGCCCTCGATCAGGCTCGCGGGAGACCCCCGGAGCGGCGATCGTTCGCTCGGCGGCATCGACATCACGTACCGCTACCAGCCGCTTGCGCGGACGCTGTATCAGGGCTTCACCCTCGGCGGCGAGTTCTTCGGCAACAGCGAACGGGTCGAGCGCGCTTCGGGCTTCAAGCGGGTGTTTGCGCCCGGGGGTTACGCCTACGGCGAAGCCAAAATCAACCGGGCATGGTCCGCAGGGTTTCTCTGGGACCACGCGCCAAGTCTCAGCAGCCCGGGGAAGAAGACCATCGGTTACTCGCCCTTCCTCACCTGGTGGCTCAGCGAGTTCAACCGGCTCCGTTTTCAGTACAGTTACCTCGATGACGATGTGCGTGAGGAAAAGAGCGAGCGCGGGCACCAGTTCTTCTTGCAGTGGACCACCGTGCTCGGCGCGCACACGCACGGCTTTCGCACGCGTTGACCGTAACCGGGAGGTTTTATGAGAGCGTACCTCGAGCGTTGTGGCAAGATTCTCTGCGTCGTCGGCTGCCTGCTGGGCGGGCCGGCGGTGCTGGAGGCGCAGCCGATTCGAATCGTTACCACGGTGCCCGATCTCGCCGACATGGCGCAGCAGATCGGCAAACCGTTGGTGCAGGTCGAGAGTTTGACGACGGGCGTCGAGTTCATGCACGCGGTCCCGGTGAAGCCGAGTTTCGTGCCCAAGCTCAACCGAGCCGATTTGTTGGTCGTCATGGGATTGGATCTGGAGAGCGCGTGGCTGCCAGCCCTGCTGGAAGTGGCGAGCAATCCGAAGATTCTTCCCGGCCAAGCCGCGTACGTCGATTGCTCGGTCGGGATCAGCGTGGTCGAAGTCCCCCGGGGTCTCGACCGCGGCGAAGGGGACGTGCACCCCAAGGGTAATCCCCACTACAATCTCGATCCACTCAATGGAAAGATCATGGCGCGCAACATCGCCGACGGCCTGTCGCGTAACTTCCCGCAGCATCGCGCAGCCTTCGAAGCGAATCTCAAAACCTATCTGGCCGAACTCGACCGAGCGATCGCGCGCTGGCTGGCGGTCGCGGAGCCGTTAAAGGGGCTGAAGTTCGTGTCGTACCACAACGACTGGACCTACTTCGCCAACCGGTTCGGCTTGCGGCAAGTCGGCACGATCGAAGTCAAGCCGGGGATCGAACCGACGGCGACGCATCTGGTTCAGCTCGTGGAGAAGGTGCGGCAGGAGAAAGTGCCGGTGATCATCTACGGCCCGCAAAGCGATCGGTATCCCCGGCAGTTGGCCAACCAGACCGGCGCAACCGTGTTGCGCCTGCAGCAGATCGCGGGTGGCTCGGCGGAAACCAAGACCTATGTCGGGTTTATCGACCACAACATCAAAGCCTTGCTCGCCGCCGCCAAAAAAGGGCCGCTCCCATAATGGCGCAACGCGAAAGCACCGACGCATCGACGCCGCTGGTCTCTCTCAGGGCCCTCGTTCTGGGGTACGACTCCCGCGCGGTTCTCCGGAACGTCGATCTCGACATCCGTTCGGGCGATCTCATCGCCCTTGCGGGCCCCAACGGCTCGGGAAAAACGACGCTTCTGCGCGCGATTCTCGGGTTGCTTGCGCCGCTTGCAGGTTCGCTAACCCGCAACTGCGCCCTCCACGAATTCGGCTACGTGCCCCAGAGCGCGGCGCTCGATCCGAATTTCCCGCTGAGCGCCCGCGACGTCGTTTTCATGGGCGCGTACGGCCGCCTGAAGCCGTTTCAAACGACTCCCCGGAGCGAAGCCGAGCGTCTGCAGCGGGTGTTTCATCAAGTCGGCTTGTCGCACTTGCAGCGCGCTCCCTTCTTTTCTTTGTCCGGCGGGCAGAAGCAGAGGACGCTGATTGCGCGGGCGCTCATGGTCGAACCGAAAATCCTGATCCTCGACGAGCCGCTCTCGGGCGTCGATACCGAGTCGCGCGGCGCGATCACCGAGCTCCTGCTGCAGCTCAACCGCGAAGAGAAAAAGGCGATCGTCTTCTCGAGCCACGATCGGCGCATGGTGCGGCGGGTGACGCAGAGCATCCTCCGGGTCGATGACGCCACCGTCGAATGGGAAGCGCGCGCGGGAGGGGACGCTCCATGGTGAACCCGGTCGAAATCTTTCACCCCTCCTACCTGTTGTTTCCCGCGCTCTTGGGCAGCGCGATCCTCGCCGTCGTCGGCCCGCTCGTCGGCGCGCACCTGATCTTGCGCCGGCGGGTCTTTCTCGGTTTGACGCTGCCCCAAATCGCGGGTTGCGGCGTTGCGTTCACCTTTTGGGTCTATCACGAAACCGGTTTCGTTCACGGAGCCGGCAGGGAGCGCATTCTGGCGATGATCGGCGCGCTCGCTTTTACCCTGGCGGGACTGGGTTTGTTGGCGTATCTCGACCGCCGCGCGGGCGGGCTTTCCGAGGGTCGTTTGGCCGCGAGCTACGCGCTCGCATCGGCACTGACGATTCTGTTCGTTGTCTTCAACCCTGCCGGCGAGCTCGAGATCTTGAACCTGCTCAGGGGGGAGGTGATCGCGCTCTCGCTCCGCGAGCTCGAGCTGCTTGCAACCGTCTACCTGATCGCCCTGCTCGCGCTCGTCCTGTTCCGCAGGGAGTTTCTCTTGACCTCCTTCGATCCCGATCTGGCTTTTCTGCTCTCCGGCGGCAAGACCCACTGGGACGTAT
>DATMBL010000277.1:0-15737 GCA_035559295.1 Candidatus Eiseniibacteriota bacterium | reverse complement strand
GGCGCGCGGGAGACGGGCGCCCGAGCCGTAGCGCTTGCTCATCAAGACGTTGTACTGCGCCCACATGCGCGCCTGATGAAACAACGCCTTCGCGTGAGGCGCCAGGCGCACATGCATCACCGCTTCGGGGACAAACTCGAGCGGCCAACCCGCGAGCTGGACGCGAAAGCAATAATCGGTGTCCTCCAGGTAGGGGAGGGTTTCGTCGAAACCGCCCACCGCGAAGTGGATTGCTCGCTTGATCCCGAGGCCGCTCCCCCCTGCGTGCGGGAGGTAGGGAGGGTAGGCGACGCGTTGTAAGCCGCGGCCCTGAACGTGTTTCAGATTGCGCGCGACCGCCGCCGGGTTGAGCTTCTCCAGATCGATACGGTTGGCGACAAAATCGGCGGCGCGTAGCGCTTGCGCCATCGCGGCAAGCCAGCCCGCGCCCGCTTCATCGTCGGCGTCGCAAAAAATCAGCGCCTCGCCGCGCGCCGCTTTCGCTCCGACGTTGCGCGCGCGTGCCGCGCCGAGCCGCCCGCTTGCATCCACGCATCGCAGCGCCGGGAGTCGGCGCGCGAACCTCTCCACGATCGCCCGGCTTCGGTCGTTCGAACCGTTATCGGCGACGACCACCTCCCAGAGACCCGGCCACGCTTGCCGGCAGAGCGCCTCGAGCTGCGCGCCGATCGTGCGCTCGGCGTTACGGCAAGGTACGATGACGCTGAGGTCCATGTTGCTCAGAGGCCGGAGATAAGGATTTTCTCGCGCCAAGCACGCACAGGCACGAGGGACTGGAGTACTGGAGCCCAATAACTCCAGTCCTCCAAAGATCGCTTACGTGGCATTCTTTGCGCGAAATATTTTTTTTCTGCGAACTCTGCGCCTCTGCGGTTTAATGCTCTTCGTGCGCTATCGCGATACCGCGCTTAAGCGGCCGTGCGCGCGGCGATGCGCCGCTTCATCGTGGTATTCGGTTGTCCAACGTAGCTTGGGCCGCACCACGCCCGACATCGGCCCCGTGTAGTCGCCGCGCGCCGAATCCCCGTCGAGCGTGTCGATCACGTGAAAGGCGACCGCGTCGGTTTCGTAGAACTGGTTTTCGTGGCTGGTTTCGAGCCCGACGTCGACCAACACCGTGCCTTCGGACAGGAGGTTTCCGGGAATCCACGCCGTGCTGGTGTATCGGCCGGCCGGACGCGGCCGTTGACGCCACGCCGGATCGATGTCGTTCGAGGAAAAGATCAACAAGCCCTCTTCGTTGTAGAAATTGAAATACGGAAGCAGCATGTGCCCCGAGACGAGCACGTCATAGCTCATCTCGATGGCGATCTCTCTTCGGATGTCGACCGCCTCACTCACCTCTCCGCTGTCGCTTCGGACTCTGACGGCGCGCAGCCGCGCCACTTTACCCGAAGGGGCCTTGTCCGCCACCGGCCATTCGCGCGCCGCCGTCGTTCCCAATCCGGAGTGGAGATAGGCGCTTACCACCTGATGAGACGGCCCGTCTTTTAACAAGCGGCCGTCTTCGAGCAAAAGACAACGCGGGCACAGGCGTGTGACCGACGCCATGTCATGGGATACGAACAGGACGGTTCGCCCCTGCTGTCCCACGTCTTGCATCTTGCTCAAGCACTTTTTTTGAAACCGCGCGTCGCCGACCGCGAGCACTTCATCGACCAACAGGATCTCGGGTTCGAGGTGGGCGGCGACGGCAAAGGCGAGGCGGAGTTGCATGCCGGTTGAATAACGCTTGACCGGCGTATCGATAAAACGCTCGACCTCGGCAAAGCTTACGATCTCGTCGAACTTGCGGTCGATCTCGGCCTTTTTCATGCCCAGGATCGCGCCGTTCAGATAGACATTTTCCCGTCCGGTGAGTTCGCTATGAAAGCCCGTGCCGACTTCGAGCAGCGATCCCACCCGCCCGTAGAGATCGGCAACGCCGCTGGTCGGTTCGGTAATGCGCGAAAGGATCTTCAAGAGCGTGCTCTTGCCCGCGCCGTTTCGCCCGATGATGCCGACCACTTCGCCTTGCCCGACTTCGAAGGAGACATCGTCCAGCGCAACGTAGCGGTCCCACTTCTTCGGGCGCATGCCCGAATCGGAGTGGGCGCCGAGCGCGAAGGCCAGACGCCGAAAGGGGGCCAGTGCAAGCCGCGTCAGAGAGTCTCTGAGGGTGTCATATTTTTCCCGCCGTGCCGCAATCGTGTAAACCTTGCCGATGTTCTCCGCCCGAATTGCAATACGCTTCATTCTGTGAATCCTGGCCGATGGTTACGGTTTTCGGTATCGATTCGAGAGTTTCGGTTCTCCGGCTGACCGTGGAATGCCGAACGCCTCCACACTCCGCTCGGGCTTGAACGCTCTGGATCTGCGAAGCTATGAAGCGCCGCCCGCGCGCTAGCAAGCGAAAGACCGCATGTGGATTTCCGGAATTTCCACCGTCAGCGGCAAACTCAAGGCATTCGCCAAAAGCCACGCGACATGCTCCGGCTGCATGAGCTTAGCCGGGCAGTACGGGCGCTTTTCATGCGCATGGACCGCCGCCTGCATCGGCGTCGCGGTTCTGCCGAGGAAAACGTTGATCACGCGCACGCCGGCGCTTCGAACCTCTTCGCGCAGCGCATTGGCGATACCGCAAAGCGCGTGCTTGCTCGCCGAATACTGACCCGAGCGGGCCACCGCGCGGCGACCGGCGCTGGAGTTGATGAAAACGATCTGGCCCGGCCGCTTCCCGAGCATCGGCAAAAGCCGCTGCGTGAGCAGGTAGGGAGCGCGCAAGTTGATGTCGAGCTGTCGATCGAAATCCTCGATCGGCGCGCTTTCGACCGGACCGAAAGCGATCACGCCGGCGCCGTGCACCAGGAGATCGGCCCGGCCGCATTCGCGCTCAAACGCTAGGGCGAACGCGTCGATCTCGCTTCTGATCGCGAGATCGACTTTGTACGTGAGGGCCGGCGCGGCCGACCCCAGCCCCGCCTCGAGTTTGCCGCGATCCCTGCCGATCAAGCAGAGCGCCGCGCCGCGCGCAGCCAGCTCGCGCGCTACGGCGCGCCCCACACCGCTCGACGCGCCCGTGACGACTGCCATTTGCCCGGCAAGGCTCTCCGGCAAAAACGCCGCGCCCCGCTCGCCTTTCCAGGTCGCAGGACTCCCGATCACGAAAGCTCCTTCAGCAGTCGATGGCGCGCCAGCGTCTCGGCCGCGGCGGCGACCGCGGCAAACGGCAGCCCGGAACGTTCGGCGATATCGAGCATGTCGTTTCGGCCATCGGCCAAATTGAGCGTCCAGAGAAGCGCGCCCTCCCGCTCCCGACCCTCGGCATCGCCGCCGATCGCCCGGTAAAGCCCCCGTTTGCCGAGTTGGGGCTCGCCTTTCGGACTGAGGTTCACGAACACTCTGTTCGCCTCCAAAACACCGATGATTTCCATGCAGATGAACAACGATGCGGCGATCTGCTCGGGTTTGACGAAGCTCAAATCGTCCGCCGACGTGTGGTATTCGGGGTAACGGCCGTGCGGCGTCCTCATCAAGCAGCCCACGGGCAGATCGAAGCCGGGCGAGCAAAACTGGCGCTCGTCGTAGCCGTACGGCGAGAAGTCGATGACCGTATGTTGCGCGCCCGAATCGCGTAACGCCTTCGTTGCCGCGCGATCGATCTCGCTTTGGCCGTGCCGGCTCCGCTTGTAAGTGAAGCCGCCCGGATCGCCCAGCCCCGCGAGGACCAACCCGCCGCGCAGGCGCGCCAGCCGGTGCTCGTTGCTCGAGAGCCAGGCGAGCGAGCCGATCGTGCCGGGGACAAACAGGAAGCGGTAGGAGTATCGCAGACGGAGCGCGCGCAAATGTCGTGCGAGAAGCGTCGCCACGACGACACCGGAGAGGTTGTCGTTTGCGAGCGACGGATGACAGATATGGCAGGAAATCAGGATCTCTTGCGGCCGCTCGCCTTGGATCACGGCTTCTCCGTATGTGAGCGAGCCGTGCTCGAGCGATGAGTCGATACACACCTCATATTCCGGTTCGGTCATTTGGAGCCACTGGCGGTGGCTCACGCAAAAACCCCAATCCTCGTTGTAATAACAGGTACGGTAGGGCACCCAATCCGGATGCGCGGGAAGCGTGAAGACGTGCGTGGCGAGCTCGTTACGGGAAACACGCGCGCGCACCGGGATACTGTAACTCACGACGTGAAGGTTGGACTTGCGAAAATCGACGATTCGCCGGCCGCTCGCATCTTTGATGTAGGCATCGCGAATGTTCCACTCCTTCGGCACCGTCCAATCGAACACGCGCGTACCGCTCGGGACTTCATGGATCGTAAGATCGACCGAGCGGCCAATAACGGAGAGCGTGCGGCGTACGCCGTCGCCGGTGAGGCTCCGGCAGATCGGGTAGAGTTCGGCGAGCATCGCCGCGATCTCCCTCTTTGTCACCGCCGAACAAGCCGCGAGCGCTTCGGCGGCGCCGGCGCGGTCCAGCGAGGTGATGCTTGCCATGGCCCTTACCCCTCGAGCACGCGCACTTCGGGCAATGGCACCATGAACTTGCCGCCGCGCTTTCGGTATTCCGCCTGCTGCGCCAGAATCTCGTCCGCAAAATTCCAGGCCAGCAACAAGAGATAGTCCGGCTGGTCCGACAGCAGGCGATCGGGCGCGACCACCGGAATGTGGGTGCCGGGAGTGTAGAGACCCTGTTTCAGGGGGCTTCGGTCCACAATATAAGGAAGGATCTCGGGACCGATGTTGAGGAATCCCAGCAGGGTGTTCCCTTTGGCCGGCGCGCCGTAGCCCGCTACGCGCCGTCCGATCCGCGCCAGCGCGCACAGCGTGCCGTGCAGTTCGTGTTTGATCTTTAGCGCCCGGCGAGCGAAACCGGCGTAGGTCTCAAAGCGATTCAAACCGGCTCGACCTTCCGCGGCAACGATTTGGCCCACGCGCTCGCAAACGCCGCGCTCGCCGCGGCGCTGGACATGAACCCGGAGCTGGCCATGGTGCAACGAAAGACGCTCCGCATCGACGATCTCCATACCGTGGGCTTCAAACAACCGTTGCATGGGTCCGAGGGCCCAATACGAGACATGCTCATGATAGATGGTGTCGAATGCCGCTTGCTCAAGGAGGTCCAAAAGGTAATGCATCTCCATCACAAGCGCGCCTCCGGGGCGCAGCACCGTAAGGATTCCGTCGACGAAATCCTGGAGATCCTGGATATGCGGAAACGTGTTGGTCGCGGTCACAAGCGCCGCGTGGCCCCAAGTTGAAACGATCGTGCCGGCGGCCGCCGAGCCGAAAAATCCCGTATACCTCGGGATGTCCTCGCCCGCGAACTCGGCCAGATTGGCGGCCGGGTCGATCCCCAAAACCCGTACCCCGAAGCGCCTAAAGCTGCGGAGCAACGTATTATCGTTGCATCCGATGTCGACGACCAGATCGTTGGCGCCGAGCCGGTAGCGCGCCACCAGCTCGCGCGCGAGGTCGTCGAGGTGGCCTTTGAGTGTTTCCGAGGCCGATGAGACGTACAGATAATGCTCGAACATCGCCTCTGGGGCGACTCTCTCGGTCAATTGCACGTGGTTGCAGTGAGGACAAAAGCCGATGCGCAAGGGGTACTTCGCCTCGCCGGGTCCGAGCTCGTCGGCTCGCAGAAAGTGATTGGCGAGAGCGGTATCGCCTAGGTCCAAAAAAACCGCGACGTCGAGCGCGCCGCACACCAGGCAGGGCGCGCGATCCTGTCCGTTATCGTTCCTCACCGGATCCTCCCCGTTCTCTTGATGATCGTGCCGGAAGCCTTCGGCGCCGAGAATTTTCCCTTCCCACAGGCGAGGTTTTTAGCCGAAGCCCAATGGGCCCGCCTCGCGCTGCCGCTTCAGGCGGTTTTGCGCTTCGGCTTCCGGCCTCGGCCCTCCGGCCATGCGGTGACGTAACCTCGGCTCACGAAACGATCGGCGTTACTGGGCGAAAGGCGTGCACACCTGCGACCCGTGGACCTCGAGCGCGATCGGAATCTCGGTCAAACACGCGAGCGCCCGGCGAACGGCGGCTTGTTTTTCGGGCCGCACGACGAAGAGAAGGAACCCCCCTCCGCCCGCGCCGCAGAGTTTGCCGCCCTCGGCGCCGGCTTCCATCGCGGCGCGATACCACGCGTCGATCTGCTCGTTGGTGATCTTGCTTGCGAGGCTTCGCTTCAAGCACCAGCTCTCGTCGATGATCGCGCCGAAGCGCTGCGGATCGAAACCGCCGTTGCTGCAGAGCGCTTGAAGCCGTACCGCATGCTCGCGCATGCGCCGAAGGGTATCGAGCTTGACCGGGGTGTTCGCCTTCTGCTCGGCCAGGACCGAACTGCTGTCGCGCTGGTGGCCCGTCCAGAACATCAGGATGCAATTGAACAGCGCCTTGAGCCCGCCATTGGTGAATCGCTGCGGCTCGACGCTCACGGCGCCGCCCGGCTTGAACGAGAAGAAATTCACGCCGCCGAACGCCGCCGCGTACTGGTCTTGTTTGCCGATCGGTTGTTTCAGCACATCGATTTCAATGTAGGAGGCCTCTTCCGCCAGTTGGCCGGCGGAAACGCGCTCGCCGCGGAACGCGTGCAGCGCGTTTAACAGTCCGACGGCGAAGCTGCTCGAACCGCCGAGGCCGGTGGAAGCCGGGAGATCCGCGACCGTGCTCACATAGATCGGGGGTTCGATTTCGAGAAACCGCAGGCATTCGCGCGCGATGTCGTTTTCGATTTGATCGATGGTCTGCACCTGCTCGCTTTTCGAGTAATTGAGCCGAATCGATTCGTTGAAGATCGCGCCGTGCCGTTTGACGGTCACGTAGATGTACTTGTCGATCGCCGCGCTGAACACGGCGCCCGGCTTGCGCTCGTAAAACTCCGCGAGGTCGGTCCCGCCACCGGCGAAGCTCACGCGCAGCGGGGTTCGCGTCATGACGAGCCGCGGCTCTTGGTGTGAGGAGCGATCACCCATGTTTGACCGACCAATCGTAAGGAATTTCCGGGCTGAAAGGGTCGATGCGAATCATCTCGTCGGGGTCATGGGGCTCGGTCGCGCAGTTGGCGAGAATCACGAGCTTATCGCCGTACGCCTTATAGCCGTTGGCGATTCCCGGAGGCATTTGTACCAGACAGTAGTTGTCTTCCCCGATGAAGACTTCCTGGAGTTCACCCCGGGTCGGCGAGCCTTCGCGCAAATCGTACATCACGAGCTTGGCGCGCCCGGAGATTACCGCGTTGTTGACGGTCATGGTTTTGTGCACGTGCCAGGCTTTGATTACTCCCGGCCAGGCGCAGGAGAAGTAGATTTCGCCGAAGCCGCGAAAGTGCGGATCGGTGGCCTTCATCATGTGCATGATCTTGCCGCGCTCATCGACGATCTGCCTGAGCGGGATGATCTTGACGCCGTCAATCATAAGTCCTCCGGCACGCGCGCTCGGACCAGCGGAGCCGGCGATCCAGTTGTCCGCTTTCCAACAAGTGGCGGAGCCAACGCAGTCGAATGAAACGCCGGTCGGCGTAATGCCCTTCGTCAAAGCCGATCGAACGCAGCGAGCGGGCCAGCTCGCGCGCGCCCGTATCCGCCGACCAGCGGAACTCGAAGGCCGGAAACGTCCGTTCAAACTTACTGAAATCCGCCTTGTACGTCCGTTGATCGGCTCCCGGTTGAGCGCGGATCTCCACGGTGCAACCCGGAATGTGGCGCGCGGCGATTTCCGCAAGCTCGATCACCTGATGGTTGAGGTGGTTTGCGCCTACGTTAAACGCCTGATTGTGCACGTCGGCTTCAGGCGCGCGTAAAATCGTCATGAATGCCCGCGCCGCGTCTTCGACGTGCACGACCGGACGCCAGGGCTTGCCGTCGCTGTGAACCACGATCCGTCCCGCGCTTACCCCGCTCGCGACGAAATCGTTCAAAACCGTGTCGAGCCGCATCCTGGGCGAAAGGCCGTAGAGCGTGCCGTTGCGCAAAAAAGTCGGCGAGAATCCCTCCCCGGCAAGCGACGCGATCGCCTGTTCGGCCTCGACCTTGGAACGCGCGTATTCGGTTCTCGGATCAAGGGGAGAGCGCTCGTCGGCCCGTTGAGCCTCCGACATTCCGTACATGATGCACGACGAAGAAAAGAGGAACCGCGACACCCCGGCTTCTTTGGCCAGCCGCGCGAGCCGGGCGGTCGCCTCGCAGTTGATTTCGCGCGTCCATTGTCGATCGAGATTGCCGACCGGATCGTTACTCAGCGCCGCGAGGTGAACGACCGCGTCGCAGCCGCGGAGATCGCGCGGGGCGACGTCGCGGATGTCCTTGCGCAGCGACGGCAGGCGCGCGGCATCGGAAAAGAGCGTGCAGCGCTCGAAGTACCCGGTATCCAAGCCCACGACATCGTAGCCGGCGCGCGCCAGCATCGGCCCGAGCACCGAGCCCAGGTAGCCGTTATCACCCGTGAGCAGTACCCGCATGTGCGATGTTCTCCTTCAAAGTCTCCTCGCCGAGGAGCCGAGCGACGCACGAGATCAGCGCCGTATCCTCGCGCACCGCCATAAACCGGCACCCGGCCTCGGCGGCGGCCTGTGCGTCGCGTTCGTCGTCACCGATGAAAACGGTGCGGCTGAGATCGAGCTGAAAGTCGCGCTGCGCTTGAAACAGCAACCCGGGCTTGGGCTTGCGGCAGCCGCAGCCTTCGTCCCAGCCGTGCGTGCAACAGTAAATCGCATCGATCGCCCCGCCGGCTGCTTCGGCCTCGCGCCTCATGCGCGCGTGTATGCGATCAAGCTCCGCGAGGCTTATCGCGCCCCGCGCAACGCCTGCCTGATTCGAGATGACGATGATTCGGTAGCCGCTCTGATGCAGCAGGCGCAGAGCCGGGAGCGTCCCCGGCAACCACCGAAAGTCGCGCCAGCGCTCGACGTACTGTCCGGGCGGCGGCTTTTCGTTGAGAACCCCGTCCCGGTCGAGCAGGATGGTCTTGCGCCGGCGAAAGAATTCCTCGGTCAACGGGAGTTTTCGTAGCGAGCCGATGCTGTAATACCGATGCTCGGTAACGAACGCGGCGAGTTCTCCGCGCCGCGCCAGCTCGGGATAAACGGCGGTTTCAAACAGCGTGTTTTCGCCGGGGAGCAGATCGAGAACCTCGCGCGACAGGATCGCGTAACTGATTTCAACCCCGTTCAAGCCCGAACGACTGCAGCTCTTGTCATAGAGGCTCACCTTACCGTCGGGCTCGACGCGCACGCTGTTTTGCGTGTAGCCGTCTCGGTTCGTGTAAACCGTGATCATCGCCGGGCAACCGCTTTCGCGGAAACGCCGCCAATGCCGGTCGAAATCGAGCGGCCAATAGTTGTCGCAGTACATGAGCAGGAAGTGCCTGTCGAAAAGGTGACGGGCTCGCTCGAGCCGCCAGGCGGTTTCGTCTTCCACGGGGGTGACGGAATAATCGATGCGCACGCCCCAACGGCCTCCGTCGCCGAAGTGTTCGCGAATGACCTGGGCGCGATACCCCAGCAGGAGCAAAACCCGCGTAAAGCCCTGCTCGCGGAGCTGCTCGATCTGGTACTCGAGGAACGGCTTGCCGTGCACGAGCACCATCGCCTTCGGGCGCGTGTCGGTGAGCGGCCGAAGGCGCGTCCCCCGCCCGCCGGCAAGAATCACCGCCTGGGTCGGACGCTCCATCGTTTTACTCTCCTCGGGCGGACCAGAGCGGCGCCTCGGACCAATCTTCGGCACGGTCGCCGGCGAGGCAGGCGGCAAGCAGGTGGCACACGAGCGCGTGGGCGCTCTCGACGATGCCGTAAGCGCCCACGCGCGTAGGCAGGAGCAGGCTCAGATCGACGAGGTGCTTTAGTTCGCCGCCGTCGAATCCGAGGAGCGCCATCGTCGTCAGCCCCCGCGCCCGCGCGACCTCGACCGCTTGAATGAGATTGCGGGAGTTGCCGCTCGCGGAAATCACGACGAGCACGTCGCCGGGCCGCGCAAAGGTCTCCAGTTGCCGGGAGAAACAGTGCTCGTAGCCTTCGTCGTTCGCCAGCGCCGTCAACCAGGAAACGTTGTCGGCGAGGCTGATGACGCGAATCGGCAGGCGACCCGAGAGCGAGGATTTCGCGAGATCGTTGGCCCAGTGCGAAGCGGTGGCGGCGCTGCCGCCGTTTCCCGCAAGATAGATCATGGCCTGACGCTCGCGCGCGTGGCGGAGCGCCTGGAAAACGCGCTCCAAGGCGTCGAGATCCAACTGGCGAAGCAACTCCAAAAACTCGCCGAGAAACTCCGCGGCAAAACGATGCACGCCCGGTTCACGATGTTGCATGGATCCTCCGATCGGTTGCGCAATTCAGTCGTTTGGTCGATCCGCGCGAGGGGGCAGCAGATTGGACCAGCGCGCCCACGCGCCGGTAAGCTCCAACCCGGCGTCCAAACTCACCCGAGGCTCGTAACCCAATAGCCGCCGCGCCTTATCGATGCGAAAAGCGGTCTTTCGTCGGTAAAAACGAATCATCAAGGGGTCGAGCAGCTCGAGCGGCCGGTCGGCTGTCATCGGACTCTCCCCGCGCCCGCCCGGTGGCCCTCCGTCGCGCAGCGCCGATTTCAAGCGCCGGCGCGCCGGGGCGGGGACGAGCCGGGCAAAGCGCCGTAACAGTTCGGCCTCCCTCGTTCGGCCAAGCCGGTTTCGTATTTCGGGGTTACGGAAAGCGATCTTCAGCCCCTCGCTCAACAAGCCGCGCCGCCTTCGCCGGCTCTGGCGGTAAAGTCTTTCGGCTTCGCCGGCGGCCATCGGCACCGTGGCGCGCACGTCCAGCAGGTTTTCGAACCGGGTGTAAAACTCCTTCCATGTGGTCGGTTGGGCCGCGCCGATGAGGAAGGCTTCGCCGAGGCCCCGCGCGCTCGTCGCCGCAAGCAGCATCGCGCTCACCACGTCGTCGACGTACACCGGGCTACACCATCCATCTCCCCCGTCGATCAAAAGCACCCGCCGTTGGGTGAGGCGCCGAAACACGTTTTCGGTCCAGACCGAAGCGTACGGTCCGTAAACTTCGGTCGGCTGAAGGACCGTCGCCGGGACGTTTCCTGAGCGCGCGCACTCGAGGACGCGCTCTTCCGCGTCGAGTTTGCTGTCCGGATAAACTCCCCCGGTGTAACGCCGCGGGGCACGCTCATCGATCTCGCCGTCCTCGGTGATTCCGTACACCAGGACCGTGCTCAGATGGATGAGGCGCAATAGCTTGCGGTTCCTCGATGCCGCTTTGAGGACATTTTCCGTGCCCGCCAAATTGACCGCCCTCTGGCACGCTTCGCTCCCGGTGTTGCCGTACGCGCAATGGAACACGATGTCGCAGCGATCCAGCGCGCGCGCTACGATTTCGGCGTCGAGGATATCGCCGCGAACGAACTCGATCGGAAAGCGAGCGATGCGAAACGCGCGGGGCACGCTTCGGACCAGCGCGCGAATCGAAACGCGGCACTCGGTCGCCAGCCTCTCGACGAGCCGGCCGCCGATGCACCCGGTTGCGCCGGTGACGAGGATCTTCTTACCCGATAGCGCGGCCCGCGCGTGGTCCAAGCTCATTTAAGTGCTGAGAGAAAGGCGTTGAGCTTTGAGTAAAGCCTCTACTCTGGCGACGGGAGCAATGCGTCGGGCTCTGAGCCAAAAAGCCTCTTTTCGATCTCAATGCTCGGCTTCCCAGGGCAGTTTCAGCGGACGCCGATTGCGATAGCACGTCTCGATCAGCTCGATCGCTTTGCGGCCCTCGGCGCCTCCAACGTAAGGCGGTCGGGCGGTGCGAATCGCCTCGGCGAAGTCGGTGAGCTCCGAACTGAACGCCTCCTCGAAGGATGCGACTGCGCAAGGCTCGGTAACCCGGCCGACGAGCGACAGCTTGCGACCGCCGACTTCCAACGAGAGCCGCGGATTCTCGACCCAGAGCGCCACTTGCAAACAACCGAGTTCCCCAGTGATCACGCACGTGTTGCGCAGGTTGCGCGTACGGCTGAGCTCGATCTTCCCGAAAGCGCCGTTCTTCAACTCGAGTTCCACCTCGGCGTTCGCTTCCACTCCGCCTTTGGCGTCGTCGGCGTAAGCCACGCTTTTCCACGGACCGAGCCACCAGAGAAGGAGATCGAGCGTATGGACGCCGAAATCGATCAACACGCCGCCGCCGGCGCGTTCCCGGTGCAAAAGATAATCGGATGCAACCGGCCAGTTGAAAATCAATCCCAGGCGGAGGTCGAACCCCGTGACTCCGCCGAGAAGCCCGGTGACCAAAACTTCTCGAACGAACCGAAACGCGCCGAAGAAGCGAAACTCGAGCCCGACCGCTAAAACGGCCCCGGAGGACTCGGCCGCGGCGATCATGGCGTCACATTCCGCGCTCGAAAGCGCCATCGGTTTTTCCACGAGCACATGGATCCCGCGACGGAGCAATTCGATGGTGACCGGCGCGTGTAGATGGTTCGGCAAAGCGATCACCGCCGCCTCCACGCGCCCTTCTAGGGCGCGAAAGTCGTCGGTGACGAACGGCACGGAGTAAACCTCGGCGAGTCTTTCGGCGCGCTCGCGCGCGGTATCGACAAGCGCTTCGAGTCGGAGCCGCTCCGACCGTGCGATCGCGGGTAAATGGCTGATGCTGCTGATTGCGCCGCAGCCGACAACCGCCGTCCGGATGCGCGCATCACTCCACGGATCGCGCGCCGGCGATCCGTCGCTCCGCGCGGCTTGCACCGACGCCATTGTTTCTAAATCAGATCGGCGAACGTTTTTTCCATCCGCCGGAAGTAAAGGGCCGAGAGCACGAGCGCCACCAGCGATGCAGCCGAGGAGACGGCAATCATCGGGCCCGGCGACGTTCCGGTTTCGAGCAGCGCCCAGCGAAACCCTTCGACCACCCCGACCATCGGGTTGAGCGCATAAAGGGTTTTCCACGGCTCCGAGAGGAGGCTGCTCGGATAGGCGATCGGCGTGGCAAAAAGCCAGCACTGGACGAGAAACGGCACCGTGTAGCGCACGTCGCGGAATCGGACATTCAACGCCGCCAGTCCGATGCCGATCGCCAGCGCCGTGACGAGCGCGAGCAGTAAAAAGAGCGGGATCCACACGAGCCGAATGCCGGGATAGATGCCGTAGTAGAACATCATGCCGATCAGGACTGCGAAGGCGGGGACAAAATCGACGAGACCGCCCAGCACCGACGCAATCGGGATCACGAGCCGGGGAAAGTACACTTTGCTGATCAAATTGGCGCTCGTAACCAAGCTGTTTGCGGCTTGCGAAATGCCGTAGGAAAAGAAGGTCCAGGGGATCAGCGCGGTGTAAGAAAATATCGGATAGGGCACGCCGTCCGACGGCACTTTGGCGAGTTGACCGAAGAAAAGGCTGAAAATCACCATCGTAAAAAACGGCTGCAGCACCGCCCAGGCGATTCCCAGCACGGTTTGCTTGTAACGGACCTTGACGTCGCGCCAGATCAAGAAGTAGAGGAGTTCGCGGTATTCCCACAGCTCGCCCAACTTAAGGGCGACCCAACCGCGCGACGGACGAATTCGAACCAGCGGAATCTCTTCTGCCCAGTTCATTGGAGTGTGCAAAAAGCAAGGAGGCAAGGGTCAACAACAAAGAGCCGGAGAACGAAACCGGATTGCTCTTAAATTCCGAAGCGCGAAACAAACCTGACACCAGAAACAGGCACCACCGTTTGAATCGGCTAGCGGTTCTCGCCATTCAATCATTTCGGATGGGTTTCGCGTCTGGAATTTCGTGCTTCGAGATTGGCTCACACTTCTGTATCGATCCGAGATAGTGCGTGCACAGCCACGGCAGCTTTGCGAGCAGATCGCACGCCGTCCAGGAGATCGGCGCCAGCCGGCGCGCAATCGGCGGAGCGAGCGTAACCGTTTCCAGGTCGATGCGGCACGAAGGAAAGAGCCGCGCGATCTCCCGCTGGCTGACGCCGCGCACGTCCGGATTGTTCGGGTTGTTTACGTAAAAGTCGTACCAGAGGATCAGGCCCCGCGGTTTGACGACCCGAAGCATCTCCGCGGCAACCGACGCTTTGGTTTGCGCGTCGAGAATCGAAGTGAAGACGGTTGCTTGCAGCACGATGTCGAAACTCTCGGAGCGAAACGACAACTGCGCGGCGTCGGCCTGCTCATACTTCACGCCGGGCGGGGAGAGCCGCTTTGCCAGCACGACTCGCTCGGCGAGCAAATCGATGCCGGTCAAATTCTCCGGAGTCGCACCCCACTTGATGAATTCCCTCAGCCAGTGGCCGTTCCCGCACCCGATTTCCAACAGCGTACGCGAGCGCAGCGGCGCCAGGCCGCGGCGCCTGATTGCCCGAAGGAGCCGCCGCTCCAGCTGCTGCACGATAAAGAGGTGCCCGTCGTCGAACCAGGAGTAGCGCGCGGCTCCCGGGAGCCGTTTTGCGTACGCTCCCCGAATGCGCCGGCTCTCCTGGCTCGCGACGAGCGGGTCGCGTTGGGATGGGAGCGGAAAGCCCATGGGTTCTGGATCGGCGAAGCTAGGCGACGCGAAGTTTTCGGCCGGCGGCGAAATAGCGCTTGCGGCAGGAGCCGCACACCGCCGCTTCGCCGTCGCTTACGTCGATTCTGTCGCCGCACGCGCAAACCCATCCGACCAGCCGCGCCGGGTTGCCCATGACGAGCCCGAAATCGGGCACGTCGCGCGTCACCACCGCGCCGGCGCCGACGAACGCGTACTGGCCGATGGTGACGCCGCAGACGATCGTGCAATTAGCTCCGAGCGTGGCGCCGCGCCGCACCAGCGTGGACCTGAGTGCAGCCATGCGCCGGATTTCGCTTCGCGGGTTGTAAACGTTGGTAAAGACGACCGAGGGACCGCAAAACACGTAGTCCTCGAGCGTTACCCCTTCGTAAACCGAGACGTTGTTTTGGATTTTAACGCCGTCGCCGATCGTCACGTTGGGGCCAATGACAACGTTTTGGCCGATCCGGCACTGTTTGCCGATGCGACAGTTCCTGAGCACGTGGGAGACGTGCCAGATCGTCGTTCCCTCGCCGATCTCCACGTTCTCGTCGATGAACGCCGAATCATGAACGAAATAGGAACGCGGCTCGGGCCCGGCCGCCGGCGCCTCCGCGTCGCGCAGCGCGCGCTGGCATTGCTGCAGCACCGACAGTACGCGCAGCCCCTCGGCGCCGTCGGTCCGAGGCGTTCGGCCGGTGCGGACGCACTCGAGGAAGTGGGCGCATTCCGCTCGTAGGGGCTCGGTTGCCGCGACCGCCACGCGGCGCGCCTTCGCCTTGTTGGGAACCGGGATACTCCCCTTCCAACAGATCACGTGCGGATAGAGCGTGAGCTTGTGGACTTCCTCGACATCATCGAACACCGCCATCTGGCGCTCGCCGACGACGATCAGCTTCTGCTCCTTATAAGGATGGAGCCAAGAGACGAAGACGTGTGCCTTGATGCCGCTTGGAAACGACAGCAGGCTCACGGTGACATCGGCGATCCGGCGGTGGAGATAGTTGCACCCCTGAGCGCTCACCGCATCGGGCATCTCTCCGACGAGTCCCAAGATCACCGAGATGTCGTGCGGCGCAAACGACCACAGGATGTTTTCCTCGCGCCGTATCTTCCCGAGATTCAACCGGTTGGAATAGATGTAGCGAATGCGTCCGAGTTCTCCCCGCTCGATCAGCTCTTTGAGCGCCAGCACCGCCGGATGGTACCAGAGGAGGTGGCCGACCATCAGGATGCGGTCCATCGCGGAGGCGAGCGCGACCATCTCCTTTC
>DATMBL010000276.1:0-4487 GCA_035559295.1 Candidatus Eiseniibacteriota bacterium | reverse complement strand
CGCGTTGTGCTGCCCGAAAAGGACCCGCGAGCCATTCGGGTGAGCGAAGTCATGACGGCGCCGGTCATCACGATGCCGAAAAGCGCGGTCATCGGGCGGGTGCTCGACGAGATGCACCGGCGAAACATTAGGAACATGCCGGTGTGCGACGACGGCAAGCTCGCTGGGCTGGTATCGATGGCCGAAATCCTTCAGTATGCGCGCGCGTTGGATATCGACGACGCGGTGCGGCGCGCGTGGAAAGAGATCCAGGAGTTTTACGACTCGCTGGACATCTACACCCCGGGCTGAGCCGGGGCCGCCGAGCGGGTTTCAAACCTCCATTGTTCGCCGCGGATATCCTCGGACGGTCCCGGAGCCCCGTAGTTCGCTACGATCCGCATGATGAGCGGGGACGGCGGATAAAAAAGGGATGCCTTGGTGCCGGCGCCTTACCCCCGGTTGGAAAGACCGGGAGAGCCCCAGTCACTATTTTAAAGTTTGCGAGGCGAGAACTGCTTACGCAGTTTTTGCCTGGGAACCGTGCCGGAAATGCGCCGACCCGGCCTCCTCCCGCTCTAGGTACATGCCGACCAGTGAGAGCAGGATCAGCAGGACCCCGACCACCAGGGCGTTCCAGTTGGCCGCCGCGTGGGTCGTGAAGTCCAAGGCATAAGGCGAAACAACCGTCCAGATTCCTAGGATTAAATAGAAGCTGAACCAATAGAGGGCTTTCATCGGTCCTCACCTCCTCCCTCATCAAAAGCGGCTCACTGCGCCTCGATGACCTTTTCGTTATAAAATTTAATTGTTGTCTCTTGGCTGTCAACGGGTGCGCTGAACCGGCACTCGCGGTCGTCAACCCTCTTATACTCATGCGGTAAGGAGACCCGCGACAAACGGATCGTCCGCAGGGCGTTCTTGAAGCCCCCGCGCAGACTGTCCCTCCAGGGGGGACTCCAAGACCGGTCGGGAGTTGTCGATCCAAACGCCTTGTGCGATTTTGACGGTTGTCCGGGAAAGGATCCTTTGATCTAATCGGCGGAGGACAACTGCGGACGAGGTTAGCGGATTCAATGGACCGACCTTTCGATTTCGGAGCCTTTTTGGAGGCTGCCGGAGATGCGATCGTTGCCGCGGCGCCGGACGGAAAGATTGTTTTCTGGAACGCCGCCGCCGAAAGAATCTTTGGCTACCGGAGGAGCGAAGCGCTGGGGCAATCGCTCGATCTGATCATCCCGGAGCGCTTCCGCCAGCGGCATTGGGAGGGCTATCAGCGAGTGATGGCGAGCGGAGAAACCCGCTATGGCGCCGACGTGCTGCGAGTTCCGGCTCTCCATAAAGGCGGGCGCCGGCTGTCGATCAGTTTTACCGTCACGCTCATGCGTTCGCCCGCCCGGCAAATCGAGGCGATGGTCGCCATCGTGCGGGACGAAACGGCGCGCTGGGAGGAAGAGCAAGCGCTGCGCAAACGCGTCGCCGAGTTGGAGGCAAAATCGGCCGGAGAGCAGTGAACGAAGCGTCTATTCCCGGACGGCGAGCGGATCGTCGCGAGGAAGGATGTCGGAGACAGTCGGAGCGGTTTTCGATCGAAGTCGTGAAGGGGAGGTCGCTATGAAAAGCCTGCCTGCCATCGTTATGGGAGTGCTTGTCGCGGCGCTCATTTTCAGCTGCTCGCCGCAGATGATCGGCGACGCCGGATGGGTGACGCTGCTTGACGGCGCCGACCCCAAGACGCTGGAGAACTGGAATCGGATTGGCGACGCCAACTGGCGTGCCGAGGGCGGCGCGATCGTGGCCGACCAAGGCAAGGGCGGCCATCTGGTGTCGAAAAACTCCTACCGAGATTTTCAGCTGCGAGCCGAGTTCTGGGCGGACCACACCACCAACAGCGGTATCTTTATCCGCATCTCCGATCCGAAAAATATCGGCTCCAAGACCGGCTACGAAATCAACATCTACGATCAGCGCCCGGAACCGGAGTACGGCACCGGAGCCATCGTCAACGTCGCGAAAGTCTCGCCGATGCCCAAGGCGGGCGGCAAGTGGAACGTCTACGAGATCACGGCCAAGGGCGCGCACCTGACGGTTACGCTCAACGGCATCAAAACCGCCGATGTTGAGCACAGTCAGTTCACCGCGGGCCCGATCTCGCTTCAGTTCGGCAACCGTGAAAAAGGAGCGCCCGGCGGCGCCATCAAGTGGCGCAAGGTCCAGATAAGGCCGCTGTAACCAGCGCGGCGCTTGCGCGACGCCCAGTCCGAAGTCCGTCATTCCCGCGCGTATTAAGCGGGACTCCAGACAGTCTTCGAATCTCAAAAAAAATAGTGGCGCTTCATCCCCCAGGGACGAGCGTATCCGTCCTTGCCCGTGTTGAAGTATTCAAGCTTTGCCTCTAGATTTTCCACCAGATCGATTTGGAGGCGCAGATGATCAAAGCGTGGGACGCCGACGGGCACGTGTCAGAGTCGGAAGTCACGTTCTCGGACAAATACTGGGATACGAAACTAAAGGATCGGCGGCCGAGCATTGTCGAGACCGGGCCGGACGGGCCGCTCTACTGGATGATCGATACCCGGTCCTTTCCCGTGCGCAGCGGGCCCAATCAACAAGCCGGCTTTCCCTTGAGCAAGAACGGCGTCGCGGCCAAAGTCGCGCCCGGAATCAGCGCCCACGACCCCGTTGAAAGCGCCGAGATGCGCTCGGTCAAAGCTCGTCTGGAGGACGCTGAAATTTCGGCTTGAAATATCCCCGTGTTGCATGATACATATACCCATATGAAAACTACCATAGAGATATCGGACTCTCTCTTGGACGAGGCCAAGAAGCTCGCGGCCAAGGAAGGAACGACAATCCGGGCCTACGTAGAGCAGGGCCTCCGGCGAATCGTTGCGGAGCGGAAAAGCCGCGGGCAGTTTCGGCTCCGCAAAGCGACATTCAAGGGTAAGGGACTTCAGCCCGGAGTGAAAGATGCCACGTGGGAGCGGATCCGCGAGGCGATCTACCAGGGCCGGGGCGGATGATCGCCGTCGATACCAACCTGCTGGTTTACGCCCATCGTGAGGACTCGCCGTGGCATGATGCAGCCCTGGCGAAGATCACCGAACTCGCCGAAGCGAAGTCGCCCTGGGCGATCCCCTGGCCGTGTGTCCATGAATTTCTCGCCATCGTGACCCATCCGCGGATTTACTCGCCGCCCACCCCGCTCGCCGTGGCCATCCAGCAAATCGAAGCCTGGCTCGAGTCGCCGAGCTTGGCTCTCCTCGCGGAGACCGAAGGCTACTGGCCGGAGCTTCGCTCGGCGCTCGAACAAGGCCGCATCACCGGTCCCCAGGTCCATGACGCAAGGGTCGCCGCAATTTGCCGCGATCACGGCGTGCGCGAGCTGTGGACCGCTGACCGCGACTTCAGCCGTTTCCCCGCACTCAGGGTAGTCAATCCGCTCGTGCGTTAAAGGCAGCGCGCCGTTGATGTTTTGCTCGGGCAAACCGACAACGACGAGAGCAAACGAACGCTGCTCGTCGATAACACCGCACGGTTTTGCGGGCTCGGAAAGCTCTAAGACTTTGATGAAAGTCGATCGCGCTCAGGCTGGCAAGCAGCCGGTTGCCGTTTGAATCCAAGCCGGTTGATCAATACGATTTCCGGGCAAGAAGCAAAAAGCGGATTTGTCCCCTTCGGAGACCCCCAAGATAGTCGAGTCGTCGGAGTCTGAACGTTGAGATGTCCTGACGGGTTGGAAAAGTACTACTTGACAGGAAAATTATGGGATGTCCTCTCTCGTCGTTCTTACCGAATATGACAGCCTGGGCGGCGGCTCCATCGGCATCCGTCGATGATCAGCCGGCTCGACGCCTGGTACGAAGGGCATGGCAGGAATCGTTTCGGGACATTGACGTTTCGCGGAGAAGTGTATTACGTTTCGTCCCGGACCCCGGATCAAAAATGAGCGAACTTGAAGGAGCGAAGGCCGTCAACCGTAACGTTTCATAGCTTGGGCCGACTCGAGAAAGCGCGCTGGATAATTTAGGCTGCCCCAAACAGCGCCCCCGCGGTCTTCGGTTAAGAAGCACAAAGCCTGCTCTTGGCTCGGAAGGTTTGCTCCTCGTTGACGAGCTGGGTGTTGGCTGCGCGATCCGGGTACATCCTTGGGAGAGTGAGGACGATAGCATGAAGCGATGGTTCGCGTGCGCGGCCGCCCTGGCGTTGGTTGCGGCAACGGCCAAGGCGCAGAACCTTCCGGTCTTCCACATGGGTTACAGCGGCGTCGGCATCGGCGCCGATCTGCTGAAAGTCATCGACCGCACCGGCCTGTGGCGCAAGCACGGCATCGAGGTTCGGACGATTTATCTTTCGAGCGGGACCTTGATGGCGCAGACGCTCTCTTCGGGGGACATCGGCGCGGCGGGCTTCGACACGCCGGCGATGCTCAATCTGGCGTTGGCCGGACATAGCCTCAAGGTCGTCGCGGTGCCGATCAACCGGATCGAGCCTTTCTTCGTCGTGCG
>DATMBL010000275.1:0-12147 GCA_035559295.1 Candidatus Eiseniibacteriota bacterium | reverse complement strand
GGGCCCGCCGTGATCAATAGTTTTTCACCGGTGAGATCCTTCGGTCGCAGCAACCCCTGAATCGCGCCGAGAATGGTTTCGGGATCCGGCAGGCGCCCTTTTCCCTCGTAGCCGCACGCAAGATAGCCTTCGGCCGGTTCGAGGATGTGATAGCCGACGCGGCGCAATTTGCGAAGATTCTCCTGAAGGAGCGGGTTTCCGTACATATGCACATTCATCGCCGGCGCCATCAACACCGGCGCTCGGGTAGCCATGAGCACAGTGGTGAGCAAATCGTCGGCGATGCCGGCGGCGACCTTGCCGATGATGTTCGCAGTTGCCGGAGCGATGACGAAAAGGTCGGCGGAATCCGCCAGGTTGATGTGACCGATCTCGGATTCCTGGGTGAGGTTGAAGGTCTCGGTTGCAACCGGGTGGCCGGAGATCGTCTGAAACGTGAGCGGCCGGACGAACTCGGTCGCTCCCCGGGTCATTATGACGTGCACGGAATAACCCTCGGTCACGAGCAGGCGCGCGAGTTCAACGGCTTTGTAACAAGCGATCCCGCCTGTAACTCCCAAGACGATCCGGCTGTGAAGCGCGCTCATGGCACGACGGAAAACTAGACGATTAGCGCTGGGTTTGCAATCTTCGCTCGGCGCGGCTGCGGGTGGCAAAATCCGGCGGCGGGAAGCGCGCCGACGGCAAAATTTTGATGCCGCGCGCAGCCCTGTCCGGGCGAAGGGGTTCGAAAGTTCCCAGAAATCACCGCGTGTTGAACTTTCACAGGGAGCTCACTGGCACGGTTTTGGCTTCAAACCCGCGACTACAATCAACAAACCATCGCAATCCGCGCCAAGTCGTTCAATTCCAAGCTTGACCGGAAAAACAACTTCATGTATTGGACAACGATCAAAAAGGAGATCTAGATGGGAAAAACGTCGTTTTCGCTGAGCTTTCTCATGGTTTTGGCGCTGGTGGCGCTGAGCGCTCCCGCCCAAGCGATCGACGAACGGCTCTATTCGATTCTCACGCCCGCGGATTACGATACGACCTCTTATGCGACCGAACTCGCCGACGCCGGTTCGGCCGGGGAGGATTTTGAAGAAGACCCGTTGGAACCATTCAATGAGCTGATGTTTCGCTTCAACCGTGAGGTGTTCGATCGCTTCCTGCTCAAGCCGGCGGCGACCGCGTGGGATTTTATTCTGCCGGATCGGGTGCAACGAGGTGTTCACAACATGTTCGACAACCTCGCGGTCGTGAGACGGCTGGTCAATAATCTGCTTCAAGCAAAGCTCGGCGGGGCGGGCCGCGAGGTCGCCCGCTTCACGATCAACAGCACGATCGGCGTTGCGGGGTTTTTTGACGTCGCCAAAGACGGGTTCGGCATCGAGCAGAGCGATGAGGACACCGGTCAGACGTTCGGCGTGTGGGGCATCGGACCCGGCGCCTATCTGGTCCTGCCCTTTCTCCCGCCGCTGACGATCCGCGACGGTATCGGTTACGCTTTCGATGCGGCGATGACGCCATACGTCTACTTCCTGCCGTGGTATGCGAACCTCGGCATGACCGCGACCAATGCGGTAAACGAGCGTTCTTTGAATCTCGATCGGTTCGAGCGCGTCGCCGAAAGCACCGTCGATCTGTACGGCGCCGTGCGAAACGCCTATCTCCAGCGGCGCGCGGCCGCAATCCGGCAATAGCGCCAGGTAGCGCGCCGGCGGCGGTTAGCTCGCAAAGCCGAGACTCGAAACGGTTCAATAAAAAGCGGCGTTCGTTTGGCGTTTGGCGTTTTCCTTCTGCTTTGCGCTTCGGATTTATCGACCATCGGGCTTCGCCGTAAGGGCGCGGTTATTTTCTTGCCTCCCGATCCGCCGTCTGCTATCGGCGATCGCGCGCCAGCGTATTGACAAGCTCAGACTCGCCGATTATGAGATAGAAGCGCCCGGCGCCCGGATAGAAGCGCGGGCATCCTTACTCCGCTCGCTCTCGTCTCTGGCGGCGCGAAAGTGGAGTTCCAACCCATAACTTCCGATCATGAGGAATAGAGACCAAGTCGAAGGCGGTACCGCATAATGCCACGGACCAAGAAGAAGACGGCAACACGGAGCGCGAAACAGCGCGCGCAAAGCTACTTCGAGGACGCTGCGCACGAAGAGATCGATGACGAGGATCTGCCGAGTGACGAGGCGGGACGGCGCAAGATCAAGCGCAACTACGAGGAGCTTCTCGGGATTCGTATCGAGAAGCTCCGGGGACGCGTTCTCAATCGCGAGAAGATCAACAAGAGCATCGACGGGGTGTACTTCATCTGCATGGAGTGCCGAAAGGTATGTCACAATCTCGACGAAGGTCGGGTCGAGGAGGCTTCCACGCTCGATAACTTCTGCGCGAGCTGCGCCAAGAATCTTGGAATTCGCAGCAGCGCAGCCTAAGCCAAAAATTCGGAAAATCTCCCCTGTCCCCTCTCTTCGAAAGAGGGGAACGGATTCCTTTCCCTTTTTCAGAAGGGGAAACCGGGGGTTTTTGATCTTTCATAGCTTCTCGGTCATGAACAAGGGCTAGATCTCGATCGCCAGGATTTTGAGCGCTCGGTCGAGATCCGCCGGCAGCTTTGAGTCGACGACCATGGGGCGCTCGTCTCCGGGATGAAGAAACTCCAGTCGAAAGGCGTGGAGGAAGTGGCGGTCCAAAGCGAGCGGCGCCGGCGCCGGATGACCGTAGACCCGGTCGCCAACGATCGGATGGTTGCGTGCCGCCAGGTGAGCCCGTACCTGATGGGTCACTCCGGTCGTCATCTGCACTTCCAAGAAACTAAACCCTCGGGCCGTCGCGCGCCTCCTGTAGCGCGTGAGCGCGCGCCAGTTTTTTTGCCGTTCTTGCGAAACGGCGGGACGCATGCGACGGCGGTCGCGCCGATCGTGGGCAAGCGGCATGTCGATTGATCCTTCGACCTCGGTGACGCCTTCGACCAGCGCCAGGTAATGTTTGCCCACGACGCGGTTACGGAACTGGTTGCGTAAATGCTCGAAAGCCGTTTGCGTCTTGGCAATTAAAACCAGGCCCGAAGTTTCGCGATCGAGCCTGTGGATCAGTCCCGGTTCCCACCGGCTTCTCCCGACGTCGAGGATCTCGGGGTAGTAAGCCGCGACGAAATTCGCCAGCGTATTCACATCGCGGGCGGAGAAGCCGTGGGTGGCGACGTGGGCGGGCTTGTCGATCACGAGCAGCTCGGTATCCTCGTAAAGAATCGCCGGGCGGATCTCTTCCTGGGGGAGCGGGCTTTCGTCCAGCCACGCGCGTGGTCCGACGAACACGACTGTATCCCCGGCCGCCACCCGCTCTCCTTTCCTGCCCGGGCGGTCATTGACGCGGAACAAGCCGGCGCTGATTGCGGCCTTCAATGCGGCGCGGGAGAGGTTGGGGAGACAGCCCCGTAAGAAACGGTCGAGCCGAGCGCCATGGGAGGTTGCCGAGACGGTCCAAGTCTCCGGCGCGTCAGTCCGTGCTTGATCAGCCATTCGGCGTGCCATAGACTAGCCGAGCGAAATCGGCACGGTAATGCGAAGACAGGTTTTTTGCGCCATCATGGCCGGCGGCAAAGGCACTCGGTTCTGGCCTTTGAGCCGCTCGGAACGGCCGAAACAACTCCTCAGGATCTTCGGCTCAAAAACCCTCATTCGAGAAACACTCGATCGCGCCCTTTCACTGGCCGGCTTGAAACACACCGTCGTGGTCACGGTCGCGCAGCAGATTTCCGCGCTCCGGAAAGAACTTCCGATGCTTCCGCCAGAGAACTTTTTAGTCGAACCCGAAGGTCGCAATACCGCGCCGTGTATCGGTTTGGCCGCCCTGGAGCTTGCGTCGCGTGACCCCGATGCACTCATGGTCGTCTTACCGGCCGACCACTGGATTGCGGGCGCGCCGTCGTTTCGGCGCACGATCCGCGCCGCGTTGCGAGTCGCGGATCGATCGGAAAAACTGGTTACCATCGGCATCGCGCCGGATTACCCGGAAACCGGCTACGGCTACATCGTAAGAGGGACGAGGCTCGATGGCAACACGAGCTTACCCGCGTTTCGCGTAAGCCGGTTCAAAGAAAAGCCTTCCAAACCCGAGGCTGAGCGGTTATTGCGTCGTGGCGCTCTTTGGAACAGCGGGATCTTCGTTTGGCGTTTGCCCGTGTTTCTAAAACTGCTCGAGCAGTATCAACCGGAGCTGTTCGCCGGGTTGAAGAAAATTTCCGGCGGGCGCGGCTTGGCGGCCTCCAAGCGCGCGCGCGATCTTTTTGCCCGAGAATACGGAAAGCTTCCGAATATTTCAGTCGATCATGCGGTGCTCGAGAAAGCCGGCTCGGACGGCAAGGTGCTGACGCTCGAAGGCCGCTTCGTATGGAGCGATATCGGGAGTTGGGCAGCGGTGCACCGGATCGCCGGCAAGGACGCCCGGGGCAATTCCGGCCAAGGGAAATGGCTCGGTTTTGAAGCGCGAAACTGTCTGATTCACGCGCGCGACCGGCTCGTGGTCTTGCTCGGCACCGAAAACCTCGTTGTCGTCGACAGCGGGGACGCCCTGCTCGTCGGCAGTCTCGAGCGGTCTCAAGAGGTGCGCGACCTGGTGGAGGCGCTCAAGGAGCGAGGCTACGGCGCTTACACGGTTCGCTGAGGATGCGGGACGGTGATGACGGGCTTGAGCAGACGGGGCGCGCTCGAAGAAAACGAGCCGGTTGTTTTTCTAGACCGAAAAGACCGCGAGTACCTCTTTCGCCTGCAAAAAACCCGCCCCATTGCGATTCGCGGCGGCACGATCCCGCTCGAGGAGGTTTTAGGAAAAGCCGAAGGCAGCGTGGTTCGGTCCTCGTTGAACGAGCCGTTTTTGGTCTTCCGACCGAGCCTGCCGCAGCTCGTCCCCAACCTGCCGCGCGCCGCGCAAGTGATTTACCCGAAGGATCTCGGCCCGATCCTCATCTGGGCGGACATCTTCGCCGGCGCTCGCGTACTCGAGGCCGGCGTCGGCGCCGGCGCGCTCACGCTGGCTTTGCTGCGCGCCATCGGTAGCGACGGCGAACTCGTCTCTTATGAAATCCGCCCCGACTTTGCCGCGCTCGCGCGTAAAAACGTGGATCGCTATTTAGGGCCGGCGCCCAACTGGACTCTGAAAACGGGAGATGTCGCGGCCGAGTTGACCGAAACGGGGTTCGACCGCGCGATATTGGATTTACCCGAACCGTGGCAGGCGCTCGAAAAGCTTGCCGCTGCTTTGCGCCCCGGCGCAGTCCTGCTCTGCTACCTTCCGACGGTCCTCCAGGTAAAGACTCTCGTCGAGGCGCTTCACGAAACCCGGAGCTTTGCCTGCGTCGAGACGATGGAAACGCTGCAGCGCTTCTGGCACATCAGGGGAGCAAGCGTGAGGCCGCAACATCGAATGGTGGCCCACACCGGTTTCCTCACCGCGGCCCGACGCCTCGCGCCCGGTGCCGCTCCGATAAGCCGTCCTTAGCAGTGCCCGTGGCGCCCGAACGTCTTTGCCAAGCGGGCCTCGGCCGCGGGACGTCAAAGCGCAAATCTCAGAGCGCTGGGGTCTGTCCTGTGAGATTCGTCGCGTAGCGAAGAACTGCAGCTCACGGATACCCCTTCTGCAACCACCACTCGGCGATTTCAATGCGGCGCGCGAACCACACTTTGGGAAACCCTTTGGCGTATTTGATGAACTCGTCGATGACTTTGGTGCGGAACGGAACGCCCGAAACGAACGGATGGAGGTTAAAGGCAAAGAACTTGGGCGCGCCCTGCTCTCCTTCCCAGTAGAGGTAATCGAACTGATCTTTCATGATCTGCAGCAGATCTCGCGGCGTTCGGCCGGTGCCGTAGGTCGAGTAGTCGTTGCAGCCCGGCACGTTGTAGGGCACGACTACGATTTTGCGTCCTCCCGCTTCGAGCACGTAGGGATTGTCGCTGTTCAACGGATCGGCCCACCAGACGAATCCCGCCTCGGCCACGAGCTCGAGCGTGTTGGGAGTGGAGGCGTGGCCGGGCGAGAGATACCCCGTCGGCTTCTGCCCTAAAACCTTTTCGAAGGCCGCAACGGTCTTTCTGATCGATTCCCTTTCCTGCTCTTTGGTGTACATGAAAGAATACTCATGCTCATAGCTCTCGGAAGAGAACTCATGCCCGAGCGCCTTGAACTCCCGACAGGCATCGGCGAACTGCTCGACTTTGAGGCCGTTCATCAAGAACGTAACTTTGAGGTCGTGCCGCGCGAACATGTCCATGATGCGCCATATGCCCACCCGGTCGCCGTATTCGCGCTCGGTCACCAGCGCCATGTTTTTTTTGTAGACCGCGTTGGGCGGCGGGAGCGTGGCTCCGCCGTGGCGTTGAATCGACTCGTGCGTGGCGAAATTCTCCGGCCACACCTCCCACGGGACGATGAACGTGACGCAGATCTTGGCCTTTTCCGGCCATTCGATTGGTTGGGGTTTGCGCATATTATCCTTCTTTCCTGTTGCGACATTCCCGTCTTTGTCCGTCGGGATGCGCTAACACTTTGGATCGATTGCTCAGCGAGATATATTGCGCGCGCGTCGCAGCGTCAAGTGGATGGCGGCGCCATTGAGGGCTCGCCCGGGCGCTACCGTCTTCGCAACGGAGGCCGCATTGTCGACTTGACATGCGTGCTGGGCGCATCTAAACATTGACACGGGCTTGCGACCTTCTACTGGCAAGCCTTGATTCGCAAGTCGCCGACCATTGAGCATGCGCCGTGCTATGATTGCCGGTCGACAATGACCCCGTTTATCAAAGCTCGGCGCATCACTCTAACCTTTTCCCCAAAAAATCGTCCTCCCGTCACCGCCCTGCAGGACTTCAGTCTCGACGTCGCTAAAGGAGAATTCGTGAGCATCGTCGGTCCGTCGGGCTGCGGCAAGAGCACCTTCTTGAACATCCTTCTCGGGCTCATCAAGCCCGATAGCGGCGAAATACAACTAAACGGGGCTCCGATTACCGGACCGAGTCAGGAGCGTGCGATGGTTTTCCAGGAATTTGGGCTCTTACCCTGGAGAACCGTCAAAGCCAACGTCGAACTGGGTCTAGAGTTGAAGGGCGTTCCGTCGAACGAGCGATCGGCGCGCGCATCGAAGCTGATCGAGCTCGTGGGGCTGAGGGGTTTCGAGCAACACTACCCTCATGAGCTTTCCGGAGGGATGAAACAACGCGTTGGACTAGCCCGCGCCCTGGCGACAGAACCTGAAGTCTTGCTCATGGACGAGCCCTTCGCCGCCCTGGATGCGCAGACGCGCGACTTAATGCAGGCCGAACTGCTGCAAATCTGGCAACGGACCCAGAAGACGGTCGTTTTTGTAACGCATAGCATCGAGGAGGCCGCTTACCTCTCTGATCGCGTGATTGTGATGACGGCCAGGCCGGGGCGCACGAAAGACATTCTCAGGATCGAACTGCCGCGCCCAAGAGACTATGAAATGCGGTTGACTCCTGAGTTCAACGAGATCAAATCGCGTGTCTGGGGAGTCTTGAAAGAAGAGCTATCGTCGCGCGAGTAGGCTATGAAGGTCAAGCGCTACTATGCGGAACATCGCCGGCTGGTGCTTGGGCTGTTGTCCGTGATTTCGTTCATAGTCGGCTGGGAATTCCTACTCACCTACGTCTTCCCCCTCAATCCGTTCTTTTTAACCAAGCCTTCTCTGGTCGCGGTTGCTTTCAACGAGCAGGTCATTCGAGGCGCCCTGTGGCGCGATCTCGCCGTCAGCAGCCGAGCATTTCTCTGGGGTTTCAGTTTTGCCGTCCTGCTCGGTATCCCCATTGGCGCTTTGATGGGCTGGCGGCGCAGGGTCGAATATACGTTCGACGCTTTTTTCACCGCGCTCTACGCCAGTCCCCTCGTCGCGTTGGCTCCTTTGATTATCGTGGTTTTCGGTGTCGGTTTGCTCGCCAAGTCCGCTCTGGTTTTTCTTCTTTCCGTGTTTCCTTTCATCTTCAATACCTTTGCGGGAGTGAGGTCGACCGACCGGCTACTGATCAACGTCGTAAGATCCTTTGGCGGCACAGAAAAGGATCTGTATTTTAAGGTGATTTTCCCGAGCACGTTGCCGTACATCGTGGCCGGCGCCAGGATCGCCCTGGGAAGAGGTTTGGTCGGAATTATCGTTGGTGAATTCTACGCGGCATCCGAGGGGATCGGCTTCGCCATTTCCCGCTTCGGCGACACCTACCGTTTGCCGGAGATGTTCGCGGCCATTTTGGTCTTGATGATCGCAGCCGTAATCCTGACGGAGGGATTGAGAAAGTTGGAGATGCTCCTCGCGCCGTGGAGGAGCACGCTGGAGACGCGGTGAATCGGCTGGTCCACTTCTATCTTGAAAGGGAGCATTATCTTCTCGGATGGGGATTTATTCTTCTCCTCATTGTGGCCTGGGAAGCCACGCCTCACGTTCTGACATTGCCCAGAGGCGTATCGCTTTTCTTCACAACACCCTCAAAAGTCCTCGAAGCATCGTACGAGCTGATCGTGCAGAATCAAATCCAACACCACTTCTATGTAAGCGCGATCGAATTTCTTATGGGGCTGGCGCTCGCGATCATGGTCGGTTTACCCCTGGGCCTTATCACCGGGCGTTCGCGGACCATCGACGCCATGGTCGATCCCTACGTGACGGTTTTCAACGCCACGCCGAGGCTTATCTTTCTGCCTCTGTTCATCCTTTGGTTCGGAATCGGTATATGGTCGAAGGTGATGATCGTTTTTATCGGAGCCGTATTTCCCCTCCTGATCAACACCTATGAAGGAGTGAAGAATGTCGACCGGGTGCTGGTAAACGTGGTGCGGTCGTTTGGAGCTAACGAATGGCAGATCATGAGAGTGGTCGTGCTGCCGAACTCTGTCCCGTACATCATCGCCGGATTGCGTCTGGCCATCGGCAGGGCGGTTCTTGGCGTTGTGGTAGGAGAGTTTTTTGGCGCGAGCGAGGGTCTCGGATTCATGATCGCATCGGCAGCCACCAACTATAAAGTCGATGTCGTCTTCGTCGGCGTCGCCATCTTTATGGGCCTTTCGCTAATCCTCACCTTTTCGGTCAAAAGGGTGGAAACGAAACTCAGCCGCTGGCGACCGGAAGAGACCAAGACTTTCTAGGGCCGGCTCCCGTTGGCTACTTTGAAGGCTTCTTGCCCATCTCTTTGAGGACCTCGTTCAACAGATCACGCGCCACAAACTGCTCCAGTTCCGGAAGCGGCTTGCCCGCCGGCCAGCCAAGCTCGGGCGTGGCCCTCGATTCAAATAACGCCCTGATCAGGTCGGAGGGAAGATCCGGCCCATAAGCATCGGCAACCTGCTTGTAGATGTTTTCGGCTATGGCCGCGTCCTCGATCTCGAAATATTTCTGGATGACCTCGATGGTTCCTTTTTTGTTTGTCCGGATGTAATCGTCCGCTTTCACGATCGCACGGATAAACCGCTTGGCCACGTCGCGTTTATCGCGAACATTGTCCCTGTGCGTGAGAAAACTTCCTCCTAACCTCGGGATGTAATCGCCGGTCTTGAGCAGGACCTTCATGCCTTCCTTTTCCGCCCGCGCGGCGTGCGGAAACGACAGAGCGCCCGCTTGAATCGAACGGTTGATAAGAGCCGCGATACGGTCGGGCTCTCCGGTAAAAGCGATCACCTTGTAATCCCGACCCGGCTCCATTTTAAAGTGCTGGCCCAATGTAACGACGATCTCGCTGTAGTCCGCGGAACCCGGCCGCCCGAGACCGATCGTCTTGCCCTTCAGGTCCTCCACCCTTTTGATGTCCGGCGTCGTTGTCAACGTCCACTGCGACACCAACGATTGTCCAACGATGAACACCAGGGGCGCCCCTTTGAGCATCGCCTCGGATCCGCCGCCCGGAATTGGCACGAAGTCGATCTCTTTGGCGATTGCCGCCCGGACCAGGACACCCCCTGTGGAAGCGATAAACGACGCGTTTAAGCCTTCCTGCTTAAATATTCCCTTGTCCATCGCGACGTAGGACGGAATGTGAAACCCGCTGCCGCCGGTCGTTCTGCCCACTTTGATTGGCTGCGCCAGGACAACCCCGCCGGATGCGAGAAAAACCACGGCCACAAGGCACGGCGCGATGATACGACTCATGGTCATCGGCATGATCGCTCTCCTTTTATATGAAAGCGTCGGACATCGCGTGCGGATCTCGGCGCCGTCAACTCAGGGACGAAGCCGCTCTTTGCGCTCCGCCACGCGCATTCGAGGCGACTATATGGAAGACCACGGGCAAGAGCAACGCCGTCGGGCTTGGAACTCCGGGACAAGTACCGGGCCGGTTTTCGTTAGCAAAAACCGATCGGGAGCCTTGCTGCCCTTCATTCGGCAAGCCGGAAGCGGATCAGGTAATACAGCGCGGCGATGCCGTCCTTCCAGGTGATTTTCTTCCCCTCCTGGTACGTGCGGCCATGATACGAGATCGGCACTTCATAGAAGCGCGCGCCGCGCTTCGCCAGTTTGATCGTGATCTCGGGCTCGAAGCCGAAGCGCTGAGACTTGAGCTCAATCCCGCGCAGTATCTCGGCGCGAAACAATTTGTAGCCCACTTCCATATCGGAAAGGTTCAGGTTGGTCAGCATGTTCGATATGAAAGTCAGCGCCTGATTACCCATGTAGTGCCAGAAAAACAACACGCGATGCGCGCCCCCGCCATAAAAACGGGTGCCGTACACCACGTCGGCGAGTCCCGCCTCGATCGGCTCGAGCAGCTTGGGGTAATCTCGCGGATCATACTCGAGATCCGCGTCCTGGATGATGACCACGGCCCCGGTGACGTGCTGCAAGGCGGTCTTGATCGCCGCCCCTTTGCCGCGGTTTTTGGCGTGCTTCAGCACCTTGATCTGACCGCGCGGATCGCCGCCGCTTTCCCTCTCGAGGCGGGCGAGTATCTCCGGAGTGGCGTCTTGCGAACCGTCATCGACCAGGATGATTTCCTTCGGATAGGGGTCGGCCTTGACCCGATGCACGACCTCTTCCAGGGTGCGCGCCTCGTTGAATACCGGGACAACCACGGAGAGCTTCACTGTTCGAATTCGCGCTTTTTGAGTTCGCGGACGTACGCCGAGAGCTTGGGGTCGGCGTTTACGGCTTCGTTGATCTTTGCTTGAAAATCGGCCGCCGCGCGCTCGAGAGGGCTCGTATCCAGGCGGATTCCGATCCACTGGGTGAGCCGGAGCAGCAACGCGAGCGTGCCGCGGGGGTTGGGCGTGGCCGAGAGATAATGGGGAAGCGCGGCCCACAGACTCAGGCTTGGAATTCCGGCGCGCCGGCACGCGTCATTCAATACGCCGATGATCCCGGTCGGCCCCTGGTAGCGGGAGGGCATGAGATCGAGCTCTTCCATGAGCTTCGGATCGGTGGAGAAACCGGTCAGCGGCACCGGACGCGTGTACAGGACTTCGTCGAGATAGGCTCCGAGCGTGACGATGATCTCGACGCCGCACTCGCGCGCCAGGCGGAGCATGAGATCGGTAAAAGTGCGCCAGCGGAGCTGGGGTTCAATGCCGATTCCGAGAACGAAGTCGCGCTCCACGCCGATTCCCGACCCGTGATAGAAATCGTACGATGGCCAGTGGATCTCGCGGACTTTGTTCTCGGTCAGGCGGACCACGGGCCGCTGAACCGAAAAATCGTAGAACTCCTCGGGATCGATGTTGGCGAACTTCCTCGCCAAGAGCTGGTCCGAGACGTAACGGACGGCCGTCGTGGCCGAAGCTCCGGCATCGCTCCACCCGGCAAACGACAAGAGAAGGATGGGCTTTCTGAGTTGCGGGCGGGTCTCGAAAATCAGGGGTTCAGGATTCATTGGCTCGATAGTAACACAACAGCGGACGGCCGCTCCAGAGCAGCGGCTAAGGTCCCGATCGCTCCCCCTGCCCGGGCGGCGGCGGGTCCGCCTTCGGCTGTATTGACATGACGGCTTGAGAAATGATACCGGACATAAAGTCAATCATACTAGCTACCCGAGAGAACATGGAATCTCCCGCGGCGCCCATTGAGACCGAGAACCGACTGCGCGAGAAGCGCCACGCTCTCGGGCTTTCACAGCGGCAGCTAGCGGACCTGGCGGGGATTACGCGGCAGGCGGTTTGCGCTTTGGAGGGCAACCA
>DATMBL010000274.1:0-11970 GCA_035559295.1 Candidatus Eiseniibacteriota bacterium | reverse complement strand
CGGCCCGCCGATGTCACCCGGGTACCCTCTAGGGGATCTGATCGCGGGCATCTTCGGGTCGCTTTCCGTCATGATCGCGCTTTACCATCGCGATCTTCGCGGCGGTACGGGCCAGGTCATCGACCTGGCGCTCTACGAGGCGGTATTCCGCTTCCTCGATTTTGATCCGATCCAGTACGATCAGATGAAGACCGTGCACACGCGCACGGGTAACCGTGTCGCCTATGTCGCGCCGAGTTCCATGTTCAAGACCAAGGACGGGAAATACATCACCTTGGCCGCGAGCACTCAGAACGTATGGTTGCGCCTGGCCAAAGCAATCGAGCGGGAAGACCTGATTGCCGATCCAAGATTCCTCGATAATCCGGCTCGCGTGGAGCACTCGGCGGAAATCAACGGCATCGTCGCCGAGTGGATCGAGCGGCACACGCGCGAGGAAGTGATCAAGCGGTTCGATGCCCACGAGGTTGCTTATTCGCCGGTGTTCGACATGGAAGATGTCTTTCGCGACATCCAATACCGAGCGCGCGAAGCGCTGGTGCGCGTGCCCGATCCCGACCTGGGCGAGGCCGTGGTTCAAAACGTCGTGCCGAAGTTTTCCAAGACGCCGGGTTCCATTGATTTTCTCGGGCCCAAGATGGGAGCGCACAACGAGGAAATCTACTGCGGCGAGCTTGGCTTGTCGAAAGAACGGCTAAAGGAGCTGCAGCAGGCGGGCATCATCTAAAACACAGACGGACGGTTCCGAGTGTGCGAGAGCACCGCACGGCCGCCACGGTGCGGAGGCTCGGATTCGGCGCCGAAAACTCCGTTTTGATCTCATGACCGAAAAGATCCTGGTCGTTGAAGACGATGTCATCATACGACAGAGCATTCGCGATCTTCTTCGGAGCGAAGGCTATGAGGTCGCCGAAGCCGGCGATGGCGCGCACGCGCTGCGGCTCCTGGAACGCGACCGCTTCGATCTCGTCATATCCGACTTCGTCATGCCGCGACTGGACGGCCTCAAGGTCGTCGAGCAGGTTCACGCTACCTGCCCCCAGACTCCGGTTATATTTTTAACCGGGTATTTATCGCGCAGATCGGCCAATGCGTTGTTGCGCGGCATGGCCGAATTCATTCAGAAACCGATCACGTTCGAACTCCTTCTCGCCACAGTGCGCCGGCTGCTGCGGCCAGAGCTCGAGCACTGAACGGGCCGGTGGTTATCTCGAGTGCGCTGCTTTTTCCGATGCGGGCGGGCTGATCAACTCGACGCGCACGCGCGCGGTGCCGTTTTCGATGATCCCCAGGGCGCGCGCCGCCGCCTGCGAAAGATCGATAATGCGCCCGCCGGCGTAGGGTCCGCGATCGTTGATTTCGACCTCGACCGTTCGCCCGCTTTCGAGATGCGTCACCCGCGCCCTGCTGCCCAAGGGAAAGGTTCGATGCGCGGCCGTGAACTTGTTCTGGTCAAACACGTCGCCGCTCGCGGTCTTCCTTCCATGAAACCCGGGTCCGTACCACGAAGCTTGACCGATATGAACTGTGGCGCTTGCGCTCGGGACCTTCGGCGTTTCGATCTTCGGTCGCGCGACGGGATCCACGCGTGCGACCGGGGGCGTCGATCGATCCGGCGTGACTGGGAAAATCGCGCAGCCCTGCGCAGTCAGTGCAAACGCGATGATCAAGAACCATACAAGTCCTCTAACGCCCGATCCGGTATCTTGGAAGTTCCGCCAAAGTGGCATAGCCGCATTTCGAGGATTCTGGAGCGCCCGAACACGCAATCCCCGGGCCAAAACCCGCGGCGGAAATTCTACGACAGAAGCGGAAATCAGGCGTCGGTAGAAGTGGTCATCGCGTCGGTGTCAACGGCCAAGGCGGAGCGAATGTTTCAGAAATGGGATTGGCCGGCTAGTCTGCTAATCCGTTCTCCTGCTTTCTTACATGGGTAGGGTACGTTAAGTTCGAGAGTCACAATGGAAAATCAAATGACGGACGGCTCGGCTGGGTTGACGAGGCGCCGCCGTCAACCCAGCCGGCGATGATAGGTCGTTTCGACCGAAGGTGAGAAATTTTTGCAGCTCTTTAATGTCGAGCTGTGCCGATTCACTACTTTCTCGGACCACTCCCGCCCCACACAAACCCCAAACCGATGTTAAAAACGTGGTTGCCGTTATCGGCGTTATCTTCGACCCGTTCGAGTTTGTTGAAAAACCACTCGTAGCGGTAACGTAGACCAATGTAGGTTTGCGGCGAGAAAAAGAATTTGATGCCGACCTGCGGTCCGAGCGTTCCTGTGATATCGCGATCGTTCCACACGGCGCCGATAAACGCGCCGAGATGCGGCAGCACGGTATCCGTTAAGCGGAAGTTGTAGGCGAGAAACGGGGTTGTGCTCGCCGCCCACTGATCGGTCGCATCTTCGACGAAGTTGTAGTTAAGGGCCTGCCTGAGTCCAAGCTGCCAACCGGGGCTCAAGTAGTAACCGTAATGCACTTCGGCGTTGAGCGAGCCGATGTCGCTGCCCTGAGCATGAAAGAAGCCGGCCGAAGCCTCGACTTCGTGATCGCCCGCGACCGGGCCGGCTTGAACCGTCGTCGCAGGGCTGCAGAAAAGAACGCCTGCGCAAAGTGCCGAAACTACCCGTAGGGCAAAGCGAAAGCCGATTGGTGTTTGCATAGATCGTCTCCTCCTGTTGTCATTGGGTTCGGACCTGTTGATGAGTAAATTCACCGACGGCGGCGCTCGCAGCTCCTTCGGGAGCGAGGGGGCGGTCGCTCGCCTCGCCTGCGTCCGGCCGAGAATCGGCGCGGCCAAACCGGTCACGTGCGAGCGTGAGGTTCCGTCCGGGCGCAGCGTGCGCGCCACGCCTGAGCCTCATGCGGTATCCGGTGACATCGAGCGCGGCGAGCAAGCGCTCTTTCGAGCCCCAATCGCTCCACAAGACCTGCTCAAGCGGCAACGCCAGCAGGCAAAGCGGATAACGGTGCGGCAAGGCCGCCAGGAAGTCCCGCGACAGATCCCTCTGCCGCATGCCCTGATAAAGCCGCTTGAGCTCGCTTTTTCCCGCCGCGCTCCCGACGAGTTTCTTCATGCGGAGGAACTCGCGGTAGAGATCCGGCGCCAGCTCGCGCGTATAACGCACCAAGGCTGTGGCTTTGGCGACGAGAATGCCGGTGTTCCACAGGGCGTTTTTCGATACCAGCTCACGCGCTTGTTCGAGTGCAGGCTTTTCGATGAACTCTTTGATCGTCAGGAAGTCGGAAGCGAAGGAGCCGCGCCGCAAAAGCGCGCCGATTTGCCCGAATTCGAGCCCGAGGCCGCCCCGTGCCGCGCAAAATTCTTTGAGGGGTGATAGGTTCGCGAGCGGCGCTGCGCGGCGCAGCGCGCGGGTTACGATGTAGCCGAACTCAGGGTCAGGCCGGTCGGCCGGGGCGCCCAGAAGAACCATGCGTTCCGGTTGTTGTTCCTCGACCCGTTGCATTGCAAGCATCACATGGGCCAAAAAGAGATCTTCCTGCAGGACGAAATGATCCGAAGGAAAAAGAACAACCGTCGCCTCCGGATATCTTTCGTAAACGCGCGCGAGCGGCAGCAGGATGCCGGGCCAAGTGCCCCGGTTGAGGGGCTGAATCACCACCGATTCTCGCGGCAACGCGGTGAGCTGCTGCCGGGCTTCGGAAAATTCCAAGTGGCTTTCGCTTACTACGGCGACGATCTGTTTGAGAGGAATGATGCGCTGCGCGCGATCGATGGTATGCTCGAGCATCGATCGCCGGCCGATGACGTTCACGTACTGCTTGGGTAAGGCGCTCTGGCGTAATTCGCGGACGAAAGGACGCAATCTTTCGCCATCTCCGCCCGCCATGACGATCGCGCACCGAATGTTTTCCTTGATCGGCATAACGCCTCCCCGCAGTGCGCTCGTGCAACGGCCATGACCCTAACGCGCTCGATCGCCGTCCGCCGCGCCTGAAATCAGTAAAAATTAGAATACCGACAGTACACTTATAGGCAGGGTTTTAGAATGCGGCTATCCGCTAATGGCTGATTTTGCTGTAGCAAAGCTTCGCGGTGGATGTCCTGTTTTTGCTTACACGCGCCGCTTCCGCGCGAGCTCATTCGGAGAACAGCTGGTTATCAATGACATAGCGCACCAGCTCCGCGTTGTTCTTGAGATTGAGTTTTTGCAACAGGCGTGCCCGGTAGGTGTTCACCGTGCGCGTGCTGATATGGAGTTGCGCCGCAATGTCTTTCGGCGGCTTGCCGGCAGCGATCAGCCGCAGAACTTCGAATTCGCGATCCGAGAGAGCCCGATACGCGGGTTCCCCGGCCTCGAACTCGGAAATGACCTTCTCCACCAGCGATTCGCTGACGTACTTTCTCCCTTGCAACAGCTTGGTGAGCGCCGCCACCAGCTCCTCCGGGGTGCGGTTTTTCGTAAGATACCCGGACGCTCCGGCTTTGAGCATGCGCAGCGCATACTGGTCTTCAGGGTAGACGCTCAGGACCAAAACGGGGAGCTTTGGGTGGGAAAGCTTCAACTCTTTCAACAGCTCAAGGCCGCTTTTTCCCGGCAGATTGACGTCCATGACGAGGGCATCCCAGCTTTCTTTACGCAACAACTGCAAAGCCTTAGCCGCGTCTTCGGCCTCACCAATGTAAGTAAAAGGGGGCTTGCCATCGAGAATATCCCGTAGCCCGCGCCGGAAAATAGGATGGTCTTCGACGAGCAGTATCTTAGCCATGAACGCGGGCTGCGGGCGCCGGCGCGCAATCCCCCAGGCTCTCGCACGGTGTTGACCGCGTCCGACGGTGCTCCATTTCGTCTTGCCGTGATACGATGCAACGCTGAGGCGTCATGGGACCTCAGGGGTCGCCGGCATTTTGAGAATCATCCGGCGGCCTTCTTCCGGTTTTGCGACCAGCTCCAAGTTTCCTCCGAAGGCGAAAGCCCGCTCCTCCATCCGGAGCAGCCCCGTCGATGCGTCCTCGCTCGACCGGTCGCGCCCGGAACAGGCGCCGTTATCCTCGACTTCGAGCAGTATGTCGCCGCCCTCCAAGCGCAGCGTAACCGTCACTTCGGTGGCGTTGGAATCTCGCGCAATTCGGCTCAAAGCCTCCTCGAAGATGCGGAAGAGCGCGATCGAAAGCTGCCGGTCGAGCTCGACCGGCTGCGGCAAGTCCGCTCGACAGCGGATGCCAGTCCGGCGCTCGAACTCCTGAGCCTGCCATTCGATCGCGGCGATCAAGCCGAAGTCCGCGAGAAGCCTTGGCCGGAGCCGCGCTTCGAGTCGTGCCACCGATTCCACGGTCCGATCCACGAGTTGCGCCATACCGCTCAGCCGCTCGCGCACCGCGTCGATTCCCATCGGTATGCGCGCCATGACCCAGTGGAGATCGAGTTTGAATGCCGTCAACGCGCTACCCAACTGATCGTGAAGCTCGCGCGCCAGCTCGGCGCGCTGCCGTTCCTCCGAGCCCTGCTGCCGCCGGTAAAGCGCGCGCAACTGAGCCGGCGTGATCGCGCCGATTTGCGCTTCTAGCCCCATGCCGCCTCGTCTCACTTGCGGGCTGAGCGCCCCAACCGCGCTCCTTGCTTCGGCGAGGCTTTCGCCCAGCTCCCGGACCGCTCCCGCGAGTTCCACATCGCCGCACGACGAAGCCGCCCCCGAGAGCACTTTCAGCGTTTGCTCGACCTTTCGAATCGCGAGCGCGAGATTATCTTCAGGATGGCGGTTCTCGCCGCTCATCACGCCCTCGCCTGGATGGCCGCTTGCAGTTCGACCGAGCTCTTGATCGTCCGGTAGAGCTCCTCTACCGCCCGCTCCTTCGTGATGCACGTGACCGCGCCGGCAGCCTTCATCGCTTTCAGCACGTAGGCATCGCTGCCGAAGGAGAGACCGATAACGATCGTCGAGGGCCGCTCCTGCATGATCCGCCGCGTCGCTTCGATGCCGTTGACGATCGGAAGATTGAGATCCATGACGACCACATCGGGTTCGAGCTTGCGCGCGATCTCGATCGCTTCAAGGCCATTGGCGGCTTCGCCCACGACGGCCAGCTCCGGGTACTCTTCCAGCACGGAACGCAGCCCTTGACGCACCATTTGGTGATCATCGACCAGCGCGACGCGGATCACGCGCTCCTCGGCCGCTTGCGGTAATTCGCCGCCGGCATTTCGCTGATGTAAATGGTAGTTACCCGCCATGCTCGCGACCTCCGAGGCCTTTGGGGCAGCCCGGGGCAACTTCAACGTAACAGACGCGCCCTGTCCGGGTGAGGACGTCACTTCAAAGCCGCCTCCTTGGAGCTCCAACCGTTCGCGGATACTAAACAGGCCGAACTGGCCGCCGAGTCCGGGGCCGCGCTGCAACACGGCCGGATCGAAACCCTTACCTCGATCGGCTACGGCGATCGTGATCTCGCGCTCCCCCGGCTGATACGTAACCGTGGCAACCCGTGTTCCGGCGTGCTTGATGACGTTCCAGAGCAGCTCGCGCACGCATTGAAACATGAAGATCGCCTGGTCCTCGGAGACGGGAACGCTGTCGTTGAGAATCTTCACTTGAACTTCGAGCCCGTGCTTTTGCATCTGCTCGCCGAGCCACTGCAGCGCCGAGGGCAGCCCCAGCTCGTAGAGCACCCTCGGGCTCAGCTCGGCCATGAGCGTGCGGGTGTAGCGCAAAGCCTGCTCCAGGGACTCATCGGTTTCCGCGAGCGCTTGCGCGAGCTTGGGATCGTGAACCAGTTGTTTGGCGCGCGTCACGCCCATGCGCGAAACCACGAGCAGCTGCGTGAGGTGATCGTGGAGTTCAACCGCCACGCGTCGCCGTTCGCGCTCGCCGGCCAAAGTCAGCTCGGAGACGAGCGCGCGGAGCCTTTCGCGCGAGCGCATCAGCTCCTTCGTGCGTTCGGCTACCTGCTGCTCGAGCGACGCGTTGGCCCGCCGTAGCGCCTGTTCGGTCCGATGCTTGTAGAGTGCGAGCTGGATCTGGGTGTTGAGCTCGCGTTCGCTAAACGGCTTCAGAATATAGCCGAACGGCTCGGTCATCTGCGCGCGCTCGAGCGTGCGCGAATCGGAGTGGGCGGTGAGAAACACGACCGGAACATCACACGCCTGGCGGATTCTCTCCGTTGCTTCTATGCCGTCCATGAGCCCGTTCAGCCGAACATCCATGAGGATCAGATCCGGGCGGACGGCGCAGGCCAGCGCGATCGCTTTTCCTCCTTCCGCCGCCCTTCCGACGACCTCGTAACCGAGGTTCGCCAGCATCGATGCCAGATCTTCCGCGACGACGAATTCGTCTTCAACGATCAGGATTTTTGCTTTGCTCAACGAGATCTCCCGCTCGCGCCCGGCATGCGCGACTGCTCAGGCTGGCTTGCGGCTGATCGATCACCGGCTTGATTTAGAAGTTGTCTCGCTCGAACCGGCGCTCGACTCGGGGCCCGGGGCCGGCAGGGTCAACTGGAACGTCGTGCCGTTGCCGTTTTCGACCTCCAGGGTGCCGTTCAATTGCTCGGTCAGCATGTTGACCAAGCGCAGCCCGAGGGCGCCGCCCTGGCGCCAATCGAGGCCGGGAGGCAAGCCCGTGCCGTTATCCTGGACCTTCAGCCGGATCGTGCCGTGGTCGGCCTTCTGCAGCACGACGGTGATCTCGCCCTTGGGGCGGCCCTTGAACGCATGTTTCAGCGCGTTGGTCGCAAGTTCGTTGAGGATCAAACCGCACGGGATCGCCACGTCGACCGGCAAGCGGACGGGCTCGAGTTCGAGGCGCAACCGCACGTTTGCCGCCGCGTCGCCATACGCTTCGAACAGCGACTGCATGAGCGCGCGCGCGTATTGCGCCAGCTCGGCGCGCGCCAGATCCGGCGACTGGTAAAGATTCTCGTGCACCAGCGCCATGGAGCGCACGCGGTCGCGCGCTTGGCGAAACAACGTCTGGACATGCGGTTCCTGGACTTTCTGCGCCTGCAGGCTCAACAGGCTCGAAATGATCTGGAGGTTGTTTTTGACCCGGTGATGGATCTCCTTCAGTAGGATCTCTTTTTCACGGAGCGAAGCTTCGAGCTGCGCCACCCGCTGCTCGATTTCGCTTTCCATGGCTCGGTTCATCGCCGCGAGGCGGCCGGTCTTGCGGAACAGATCGACGAACACTTCGACCTTGGACCGCAGAATCAGCGGATTCACGGGCTTGCTGAGATAGTCCACGGCGCCGGCGCCGTAGCCTTCGAGGATATCTTTGTCTTCCTGGTAGTAGGCCGTGAGAAAAATGATCGGCACGTGCTGATTTTTCTTGCGCTGCTTGATGAGCTGCGCGAGCTCGATGCCGTTCACGTCCGGCATGCGAATATCGAGAATGATGACGGCGAATTCTTCCGAGAGCAGCGTCAACAGGGCTTCGTTGGCCGACCGCGCTCGAAAAAGCCGGTAATCGGGGGCCTGGAGGATCGCTTCCAGCGCATCGAGGTTGCGTACATCATCATCGACGAGCAAGATGTTGACGGTTTCGTTCATCGCGCCTCCACGCTATCGACTCTGACTTTTCACCCCTACCAGATTGCTCCCGCCGTTCAAGCTTCCCTCGCGGTAGCGCACTACCGATGCAGCCAGACGCGGAGCATCGAAAGCAATTGTTCCGTGTTAACGGGCTTGGCGACGTAGTCGGAAGCGCCGGCTTCGAGGCACTTCTCGCGATCGCCCTTCATCGCCTTGGCCGTAAGCGCCAGGATCGGCAAGGCCCTAAAGCGCGGATCCTTGCGAATCTCCCGCATCGTCGCGTAACCATCCATCTCGGGCATCATGATGTCCATCAGCACCACGCTCAAATCCGGGGTCCGGCGGATCAGCTCGATGGCGTGGCGGCCGTTGGTCGCGCTGATCACCTCCATTTCTTGGTTTTCGAGGACGGTGGTGAGCGCGAAGATATTGCGAGCGTCGTCATCGACCACCAGGACTTTGCGGCCGCGCAGCACTTCATTCGAGTTGTGCAGCCGCTCGAGCAGCTTGCGCTTTGATTCCGGCAGCTCCGAGATTACCCGGTGGAGGAAGAGCGCGGTTTCGTCGAACAAGCGTTCCGGCGATTGCACGTCCTTCAGCACGATACTCTTGGCGACGCTCTTGAGCTGGCGTTCTTCCGAGGCATCGAGGTCCTTGCCGGTGAAGACGACGATCGGCACGCGGCTCAGATTGGGATCGGACTTGACCTTCTCGAGGACTTCGAAGCCGCTCATGTCGGGCAGACGGAGATCGAGCACGCAACAATCGAACGGCTGGGAGTTCAACGCCCGCAGCGCTTCGGCGCCGGTTGCCGCGGTCGTGATCTCGATGTCGTCGTGCGCGAGGAGCTCGACGATGCTGTCGGTTTCCGCTTTGTTGTCTTCGACGACCAGGAGCCGCTTGAGGTGGGGCGTGATGAACTCGCGGATGCGGTCGAAGCACTCCCCGAGCGCTTCGGTGGTCACGGGCTTGACCATGTAGGAGAACGCGCCGTGGGCCAGCCCGTGCTGCCTCTCTTCCTCGAGCGAGATGATCTGAACTGGAATATGGCGCGTGGCCGGGTCGAGTTTCAAATTGTTGAGGACCGTCCATCCGAGCATGTCGGGAAGGAAGATGTCCAGGGTGATCGCCGACGGCCTGATTTCGCGCGCGAGCTGGAGCGCGTCGCCGCCCCGGGTTGCGACCACGCCCTTGAAGCCCTTGTCACGCGCCAGCCCGAGGAGGATTCGCGCGTAATGGGGATCGTCTTCGACGATCAGCAACGAGAGATCCCCCGGCTGAATGTCGCTGCGATCGTCGGGGATCTTTTCTTCGGGCGCGACCGGGATAATCGGCAACGCGGCGGTGATCTCTGAACGCGCGGTCGACGCGCTCCCGACCGTCGCGGCCGAGGGACCGGTATAGTGGAGCGGGAGATAAAGCGTAAAGGTGCTGCCCTCGCCCGGAACGCTGGTCAGCCGGATCTCGCCGCCGAGCAGGGTCGCAAGCTCCCGGCTGATCGCCAATCCAAGGCCCGTGCCGCCGTACTTGCGGCTCGTTCCCGCATCGGCCTGCTGGAACGCTTCGAAGATCAGCCTCTGCTTTTCCGGCGCGATGCCGATACCGGTATCGGAGATCGAAAACGCCATGACTCCCTGCGCTCGCGAGAGCACCGGATGGTCCGGCGACCAGCCGCTCTCCGCCAGGCGGACATTCATCGCGACCTGCCCATGCGTAGTGAACTTGAACGCGTTCGATAGGAGGTTTTTCAAGATCTGCTGCAGTCGTTTGGGGTCACTGGTGAAAGAGCCTGGCAAGTTCGGATCAAAGTTGACGTAGAAGGGGAGGTTCTTCGCTTCGGCGACATGACGGAAGTTCCGCTCGACGCTCTCGCAGAGTGCGGCGAAGGTCATCTCTTCGGCCTCGACGGTCACCGTGCCCGACTCGATCTTCGAGAGATCCAAGATGTCATTGATCAGGTTCAGGAGGTCCGATCCGGCCGAATAGATGTTGTGCGCGAACTCGACCTGCTTGGGGGTGAGGTTGCCGGCGGTGTTCTCAGCGAGCTGCTGGCCGAGAATCAGGATGCTGTTGAGCGGCGTGCGCAACTCGTGCGACATGTTGGCCAAAAACTCCGATTTGTACTTGGAAGTGAGCGCCAGCTCGGCGGCTTTCTCTTCGAGCGCGCGCCGGGCGTGCTCGATTTCCTGGTTCTTGCGTTCGACCTCGACGTTTTGCTCGGCGAGCTGTTGCGCTTTTTGCGCGAGCTGCTCGTTCGTCTGTTGGAGCTCCCGCTGCTGGGCTTGCAGTTCCGCCGCCAGCTGCTGGGATTGCTTGAGCAAACCCTCGGTCTGCATCGTCGCCTCGATGCTGTTGAGCACGATGCCGATGCTAGAGGTGAGCTGGTCAAGAAACGCAAGCTGGAGCGGGGTAAAGACGTTCAAGGAGGCGAGCTCGATGACGGCCTTGACCTGGTCCTCGAACAACACGGGTAGAACAATCACGTTCCGCGGCGCGGCCTCGAACAACCCGGAACGAATCGGCACGGTGCTGGGCGGCAGGTCGTGAATCAAAACGCGCTGCCTGGCGGCCGCGCATTGTCCGATCAAACCCTCGCCGAGCGCCAGATGCGGCGGGTGGCCGTTCTGCCGCGAATCCGCAAACGCCGCCAGCATCGTCAAACTGGCCGCCTCCGAATCCATCTGGTAGATCACGCCCTGGTGCGCGTTCACCAACGGCGCCAGCTCGGACAGCAGCATGCGCCCGACCACGGCGAGGTCGCGCTGCCCCTGGAGCATGCCGGTGAAACGCGCCAGGTTGGTCTTCAACCAGTCCTGCTCGGTGTTGCGCTCGGTAGTCAAGCGCAGGTTGTTGATCATCGTATTGATGTTGTCTTTGAGCTCGGCGACTTCGCCCCGGGCTTCGACCTGAATTGAACGGGTGAGATCGCCCTGAGTCACCGCGGTGGCGACTTCGGCGATGGCTCGCACCTGGTTCGTGAGGTTATCCGCGAGCAGGTTGACGTTACCGGTCAGGTCCTTCCAGGTGCCGGCCGCGCCGGGGACGTTCGCCTGGCCGCCGAGCCTGCCCTCCACGCCGACTTCACGCGCGACGGTTGTGACCTGATCAGCGAAGGTTGCCAGCGTATCGGTCATGTTGTTGATCGTCTCGGCCAGCGCGGCGACCTCGCCCTTCGCATTGACGGTCAATTTCTGGCTGAGATCGCCGTTGGCGACCGCGGTGACGACCTTGACGATGCCGCGCACCTGCTCGGTCAAGTTCGCGGCCATGAAGTTGACGTTGTCGGTGAGATCCTTCCACGTGCCTGCAACGCCCGGCACGACCGCCTGGCCGCCGAGGCGGCCTTCGGTGCCGACCTCGCGCGCCACGCGCGTCACTTCGGAGGCGAAAGCGTTCAGCTGATCGACCATGGTGTTGATCGTGTTCTTGAGCTCGAGGATCTCGCCTTTGACATCGACGGTGATTTTTTTCGACAGATCGCC
>DATMBL010000273.1:0-9988 GCA_035559295.1 Candidatus Eiseniibacteriota bacterium | reverse complement strand
TCGCTCTTGCCGTCGAACCGGGGCGCTTTCTCGCCCGCCATTGCTCGGGCTGCCTCAGCAAAAGCGGACTTTCCGATCATGGATTGTTGGTTGGGCAGCAGAAACACCACGTCGTCGGCCATCAAGCTGAGTACGGTTTCAACATCGCCCGCGCGCGTCGCCTCCATCCATGTAGCAACCAGCCGGCGAATCTCTCTTTCATCGCTTTCCATCGGTGACCTCATCGGCTAATGCTTTTTCTCAGAAATCTGTCGTAGCTTGCCGCTCTCAGCTGACCGGCTGGGTGCGGTTCACGGCTGCGCCGCGCAGGATCACCGCCGAGATACGGCGCGTATTGGTGATGTCGTCCAGCGGGTTTGCGTCGAGCACGATGAAGTCGGCGCTTTTGCCGGCCTGTAGCGTGCCTGTGTCGGCAAGCCGCAGAAACTCAGCCGAGTTACGCGTCGCCGCGACGATGACCTGCATTGGCGTCATGCCGGCGAGCACCATGTCCAACATCTCTTCGTGCGGACCCCACGGCCGGTTGCCGTCGGTTCCGAGCGTGATGCGTACGCCCGCCGCATTCAGCTTCGCCAGGTTGCGCGCCTGAATCCCGTAAAAAGCCTGCGCCTTCGGCCGATCCGTATTGGCCGCTTCCAGTTTTGCGAACTCCTCCGCTGAAAGACCCGCGCGCAACCAACTTAGGTCGACTTTCACGCCCCGATCCGGCAGGTTCGGGGTGAGAACCAGGTTCGGACGCTGTTTAAACATGGCCACCAGTTCATCGTCGATGTCTCGGTCTCGAATACCGTGCGCAAACGCATCGACGCCGGCGCGAATGAGCCCTTTCGCGTCCTCGAGCTCGAAGATGTGCGCGGTGACGCGCAGGCCGCGCTGGTGCGCCTCGTCGATGATCGCGCCGTAGAGCTCGGGCGTGAGCTTCTTGTACTTGCCGTCGCGCGTGTCCACCCAGATCTTAACGATGTCCACCTTGTGAGCCGCGAGCTCCTCTACGGCTTTGCGGCCCTCGGCCGCCGTGCTAATCCAGTAAGGCACTGTTGTGCGCCCCGGCTCCGGCATGGTAATGCCGCGCCCGGCGCTGAGAAACCGCGCGGCACCGGGAATCGGCTCGCGTCGTAGATCGAGTAATTCGTAGCCGTCCGTGCCGAGACTCAAAACGGCGCTCACGCCGTAGTAGGCGCGCAGTCTCAAGTCCCGTATGAGCGCGTCCCGCGTGTTACTGAGATGAACGTGAGTGTCGATGATCATCGGCATGACCGTTTTTCCGGCGAGATTCACACGCCTGGCGCCGGCGGGGACACGAACCTCCGCGGCTCTGCCGACCTGAGCGATCTTCGTGCCGTCCACGACCAACGTCGCGTTTTCGATCACGCGTCCGTCGCCTACGATCAGTCGCGCGCCTTCGAACGCGGTAACGGACCGCTCCGATACCGGAGTCCCACACCCGGTGACAAGAACAAGGCCGACGATTAATGCGATTACGAACTCACTCGTTCGATGCATGAAAGGCTCCTCCGTGAACCTTGGGCTTGACGCATTCCCGTCTTAGCCATGCTTCGGCTGCTTTGTCGACTGCGCTCCTTTCATTTTCCCCGACATGCTCGTTCGGCCTAGCCAGATGAAAGCGACGGCAAAAACTAGATGAATGAGAGCGAACACCTTTGTCAACTGCCGCGCGCCACTGAACAAGCCCCACAGATCCAAGGCGGCTATACCCGGCAAATCCAACAATGTTGTTCCCGAGGATGAGCGGGTGAGCCACCATGTGGTACCTCCAGCGTCTCTGCCCCGCCGCGCTTATCTTCATCCTGCTGTTTGACGGGCTCTTGCACCGAGATCGCCCGGGTTGGCGCCTTCCGGTATGTTGCGTCCACCTCCCCGACGTCGATGCGCACCTGGGAGGAGGTGGCCAACGGTGAAGGCTTTTTTATGATTTGCCCCCGCCCTTTTTCGGCGCCTCCACGATTTCCAGGTTATACTTCGGGGCAAGCGCCTTGATCTTCTCCAGATCAGGCGGGCCCGCGATCTCCTCGAAGAACTTCTCGAAGCCGGCTGGGGAGATAATGACCAATACCTTGGCTGACGCCGTGCCGGCTTTCGAGTACGTGTGGACCGTGCCGCGTGGGACGAGGACAAATGCCCCGGTCGTAGCCGTAACAGTGCGGTCCCCAACTAGAACGTTGAGTTCACCTTCCAGAACGTAGAACGCCTCCTCCTCGGCAGTGTGGATATGAGGTGGAGGCCCGTCGCCTGCGACCGTGTGCTCAATGAGCGCGTAGGCGCCGCCGGTATCCTCCTTGGCAGCCTTATAGGTGTACGGATTGCCCAACACCGAGATCGTCTTGCCTTCGCCTGCACCAAGCACGATAGTCCCATGACCAGACGACATGTTCACCCTCCTTTAAGAACGACTTGAGCTAGCGAATCGGCTGAGTCATGGCGCAGTAAATCCAAGACAAGAACTCTCAACAACCCCTCAGCTCACGTCACGCGCGGCTTGCGTTAGCCAGGAGCGGGCGCAGTTGGCGGATGTCGGTTACGTTCTCGATCTCGTAGACCGTATTGATCAGGAGCTCCGATGTCTCGCGGCCCACGACTGGAGCGATGAGATCGCGGGCTTTGTCGATCACTTCGGCGCGTGACATCGGGTTGCGCGGCGTGCCGCGGACGGCTGAGATCCGCTCCGAGAGCATGGTTCCGTCGGTCAGCTCAATCTCGACGATCGTCACGCGCACCGGCAGAAACTCAACGAGCCGTTCGTCGTAGACGAGGTTTACCTTCGCGCGCTCGCGAAGAACGGCCGGATCCTGCATGCGCGCCTTGTCGTGCGCGGCATGGAACGAGACGGTATTGTCGAGCAGCATCACGGCCACCATATGCTGCAGGCATACGTCGGGCATGTCGCGGTTATCCACGACCTTCGCAACCGAGGGTGCCAGGCGCACGTCCACGCGCCGTACTTGCTCGACCTCGAACCGGTGCCTACCGCGGATCGCGTCGATCGCGTCGAGCGGCCCCTGGATTGGCGAGCCGACGGTCCACTTCTTGATGTCGCTTTGCGCGATCTCGAAGCGCTCGCCCAGTCCGTCGATGAGTCGTGCCGGCTTCGCTTTCGGCGCGTATGCCTGGAAGTAGTTGTCCGCGCCTGAAAAGATATCCTCGACACCCGTCCAGCCCGATCGCACAACCAATGCGGAGGTGACGCCGTTTCGAGCAGGCATCCCGCCGAAGACAAACGCCTTTTCGATGTGATCGGTGTCGCGCCGCCATGCGATGATACCCGAGGATTGCTGCGCGCTGTAATCGAGCACCCAGCGCATCTGGCGCGCATCTAGACCGGCGATGCAGGCCGCGGCAGCGCCGGCGCCAAATGTTCCCGCCATACTGTGGGTTGACAAGCTGCTCTCGTAACTCAACTCGAAGCCGCCCATCGCCATGAGCACGCGTGTGCCGACGTCGTAGCCGAGCGTGACGGCGCGCAGAAAGCGGGCGCCGTCCACGCCGAATTCTTCGCCCGCCGCCAGCGCCGCCGGCACGACCGCACAGCCGGGATGAGAACGCGAGGCGTTGTGCGAGTCGTCGGTCTCGTCCGCGTGAGCCATGACGCCATTGACGAGCGCAGCGTCGATCGGCGCAGCCGTCAAAGCCGTCCCCACGACCGTCGCCGCGCCTTTTCCGCCGTGCGCGCCGATAAAGCGCAGCGCCGCCTGGCCGGGCAGCAGCTCGGACCCGGAGATCATCGATGCCAGAGAATCGAGGAGGTGGTGTTTGGCGTGTTCCGCTGCCTCGGCCGGGAGAGGCTGAGACGCCGCGGCGCTCATGTATTCACTGAGCGCGCTCATCTCCGGCCCGACCTCGCTGGCGGTCGTGGAGTCCCGATCGCCGGAGCTGCGTCCGCTCATTGTACCCTCCGATTTTTCGTCATCGACCGGATCGACTGCTTGTCATTAAAGCCGCGGCCCGCGAGCGTCGCGAGCGAGGCCGAAGGTCTGTCTCAAGCCGATCGTTAGACAACATTTGCATCTGCTGCTACCGCGAACGATTAGCACACCTAGCATCTTCTTGAACTGATTGGCTTTGAAACGCTGCAAACGACCATCGACGCGGCTTATTTGCTGTTGTTCCGGATCGCCCGGAAACCGCTCAGTTTAGTCTTTGCCCCAACCGCTGACGACCTCGGGCCTCACCCGGAACTGCACTCGTCGCTCGCCCGGGGCGCGGTACGGGTATTCCTCGACTCCGAGATACTTCTTGGCAAGACGGTTGATCCCTGCGCCGGCCCCACGTTCTTCACTGATGACCTCGACCACGCGGCCGCGCAGGCCGAGGTTACGGTAGGGGTTTTCGGGATCAAGGACACTGAGCGCGACGGGGCTCCCGAGGCGCAGGACGTTGGCCTTGGTCCGCCCCTCCGCTGTGTTGAGAATAATATCCTCACCGTCCAGATCCACCCACATCGCCGATACGTGAGGTGTCCCGTCTGGCAAAACGATGCCAACGTGAACGAGCACCTGCTTATCGAGAATCTGACGCTCCTTCGAGGTCAGTTGGCGATGCGCTACTGTCATGTTTGGATGCTGCAGAGCCATCTCTCCTCCTCTCCTGTTTAACGCTACGGCTGAGGAGCCGCTGGCGTAATGTTAAATTATTACCATTACAAGTGACTTTGGGGGAAGCCTCTTTGAGTAGCTCCAACCTTTTCCGGCTCAACTCCGGGGCGAGAATATTCAACCCGTGACAATTCCCCCTGGCCGAGCGAGACTGGCGACGACACCTCTCGCTACGGGATCACTAACACTTACGAACACAATCGGAATCGTCCTGGTCGCATTCTTAGCAGCCAGAACACCAGGTGTGCCCACGGTAACGATTACGTCAACCTGTTGCTGGACAAGCTCTAAGCAAGAGAGGGCAAAAGATCGAGCTTCCCCTCTAACGTTCAGGGTGAGAGGCGCGGTCCGCCGCGTCCGTCTCAACCCAATAGTTATACGGCTAAATATTTGTTGAAGCCGGGACAGATTGTCTTCTTTCGCTCCTTCGCGGACTGTGCGACATGGCTTTAGTTATTTCGCTACCCTGCCCTTTATAGCCCATGCCCGCACGGCCAACCCAATCTCGCCGTCTGGCCCGGCGGGAAGGCGCCTTCGGAGCTTCTCGCGGAGCCGGGTTTTGCGCGTCAGGGGCCGGCGGAACGGACAGCCAATCAAGAAAATGTATTTTTCATAGGCGTCGCCACGACTCCAAAGACCGGCTTTTGAATTGGACAGGTGTCCTCTTTGTCAGGGGGGGTAAACCGAAATTCTTGGCAACCAAATGGGCCCGGTTGCGAAAGGGGCCGCCGTCACTGCTTTCGGCCGATGCACTCGGCGTCGGACTTGTCAGTACGAGATGGCCTCGCGAGACTATCGGGCTGGTGCATAACTAGTGAGTATACGGGTCTGCCAAAAACCGTTTCTAAAGTTCATAGAACGGAGGGATTCTCGTAGGGTTGCCAACCCCTTGTCTAGCATTTCGAATACGATCCATGCCCTCATATACAAATCTGCGAAATCTCAATATACCCGAGGAGTACGGGGACCAATCATCAATCCGTCGGCGGGGCATGGGTGTAGATCATCGTAGTGCTGACGTCATTGTGCCCAAACAGCTCCTGAACCGTTCGAATATCGGGGTCAAGTCTTTCGTTGCCAATTCGTCGGGTGGCCCACTCGGGTTTGAATTGTGACGAGTTTGTCATCGCATTTTGAGTAGAGCGGCAAAATACAGACACCGGACTGTTAGCAAAGATTTGACCCCTGAACCGGGCGGAGGCCTGGTCCAGCGTGCCCTTCCCGATGATTAGGCTGGGTTGTTCTGGATGACTGCTGGAAGTTTATTGAGAGTCAACCTTTTGAGGTCAACTTTGCGGCTGGCGTTATCGATGTCGATTCCGACCAAATTACCTGCGGCGTCATAATCAAGGACAATACCTTCCGATATCTCTCGGCTTTCGACGCTGGGTTGCTCAGAAAGGTCGATATAAAGCGAATCCGTATCAGAATAATAGTTGAGCTTCATAGCTCGAAACCTCTGTCCAGAAAAGCATTGTGAATTGTAATCTTGTCTTCCAGCGTGATGACTCGCAAAACCGCCCTTCTAGCTCATCGATTTTTCGCCAAAACCGATATCGGTTTTCCTCCTGCTGCTCGGTCTTCATCGGTTGTTCCAAAACTCGAATGCACCATTCTTTTTTCAAATAGGGACGCTTCCGTAAGACTTCCTTCTCAAAATACTCGGTGAACCTGTACTCTGGCACCTCTAGAGAATAACCCGGTTCGTTTCAGATGACCAGCCAAGTAGTGAGTATCTTGGTCCACTATCTTACCGCCGCCAAAGTTCAGAAAACCCCAGCAATTCTCGTGTCTTCTCAGACAGTTGTCAAGCTGTTCTAAAACTCCAGATCCGACAGATAATACCAATGTATACCTGCAATCGAATCATTCTCTTATGTCGGCAGTGAATCCGCTGGGCAGGAACTCCCCTACCTCTGGAACCCGAACCGCGGTCGCGACGAGGATCTGGATCGCCCTTTCGCGGAACTGCTGCTCCGCGTGGAGGCGGGTCCCCCGGTCGTCGCGCGACCCCGGCTTCATGCCGCCGTTAGGTGCTCGAGGCCAGCCGGCGCTGGTAGAGGGACATCAAGAAACCGACGGCGCGGGCGCGCGGGTCGTCGCCCTGCGATGCGGCCTTGGTGCTCTGCTGCTTTACGAAGCGAGTGATGTCGCGGTAGAGGTCGAACTCGGGCCCGTCGATCTGGAATTCCACGGTGTACGGGATGCGCTTCGTGAAGATCTTCTCGGCAACCCAGCTTCGTCCGTCCGGCACTCGGGGAAGTAGACCATCGCCTCCTTCGTACGGCGCAGGTAGAATGGCGCGCGTCGGCGGTCCATAGCCCGCGTAGGCATCCGCGTCGCCGCGAACGGCCACTTCGAGCTTGTGCGTTCGTGCGAGCTGGATAGCGTCCACGATATCAGCAAGACCCCGGCACTAAGCGATCAGCGCAGGTCGCTTGTCGATGAGTCCGTTATGAACTCTCCTCGCCTCGTCATAGCCGGCGTCGGCCGGTTGGAGGAGATTTCCGGCAAACGTCGAACGCAATGCACCAAGGGCAATCGAAATCGGTGACATGTCGGTCATGCCGTACCTCCCATTTCAAGAGACGATCGAACTGGAGCTTGAGAACGCTTCACCCGCCATCGCCTACGTCAGACACGGGTTGCCTCGATGTCTCCGGACGTCGAACCAGCAGGCTTGCGACAATGGAAACGGTGAGAACAACAGCGACCATCGCAAGCATCCACAGAATCGGTACCTTGTACACATCCATGATCAGCATCTTGATTCCGACGAGCGTCACGATCACGGCTAGGCCGTAGCTAATGAGATGGAACCGTTCCGCGATGTCTGCGAGGAGAAAGTACATCGCCCGAAGACCCAAGATCGCAAAGGTGTTGGCTGTGAACACGATGAAGGGGTCTCTGGTGATGGCGAAAATCGCAGGGATGCTATCTACAGCAAAGATCAAGTCGGAGACTTCCACCAGAACTAGCACCAAGAACAGTGGAGTAAAGGCTCGCCTGCCGGCTTCAAGGACCACAAAGCGCTCGTCATGCAGACCTGTTGTCAGTGGGATGTGATTCCGTAGCCAGCGCAGCAGCACGTTCCCGCTCAGGTCGTTCTTCTGGCCGCTGAACAGGAACATCTTCACGCCGGTTACCACCAGGAACAGGCCGAAGACATAGAAAATCCATGACAACTGCTGAATCAACAGCGCGCCGAGATAAATCAACACCGCCCGCATCACGATTGCTCCGACGACTCCCCAGAGCAACACGCGTTTCTGCAGCTCAGATGGAATCGCAAAGTAGGTGAAAATCGTGACCCAGACGAACACGTTTTCGATCGCAAGCCCCTTCTCGATGAGATAGCCCGTCGCGTACTCCAGCGCCTTCTGATTGGCAACGCCGGCTCCATACTGCGCATTCAGATACCACCAAAACCAGGCGCCGAAGACGGCCGCAGCAGCGAACCAGACGACCGACCACCATGCCGCCTCTTTGACCGAAACCTTGTGGGCGCCCTGAGCGCGGAGCAACAAAAAGTCGATAGCCAGCAGCAGGACGACCAGCAGGCTAAATCCCAGGTACAAGAGGGGGGTTCCAACGTGAGCGACTTGTGTAACGGCCATTGGATTTCAGAAATGTGGTTCCGTTGATGCTCAACGCCAAGGCTGAGAAGCGAAGACATGCGAGCGCGATCGAGCTAGCCGTCCGGCTTTGCTCAAGCGCTGGCTAGCCGACTTACTCAGCATCGAAATAATCAGCATCGATCTTGGGCAGCCGCACGGTTCGGTAATGCGTCACACCAACGCCGTGATCGATCATGAGATTCGTGAGCCGAAGACCGTCTATTAAAACCACTGTTTCGGAAACTTGCCCCTCGAAGTCACGAGCCTCGCGTGTAAAACTTGATGTCGTAATGAAAACGCCTTTCCGCGCATGTCGCCCCGCAAGTGCGCCGAAGAAAGCTTGAATTTCCGGTCGACCAACAGGTCTCTGCCAGCGTTTCGCCTGAACATAAACTTTCTCGAAGCCGAGACGATCAAGTGAGATGATTCCGTCGATACCGCCGTCGCCCGCGGCACCAACACGTTGAAGGTCTTCTTCGCTCGTCCCATAACCAAGCGCGCGCATCAAATCGAGAACAAGCGTCTCAAAGAACGCAGGCGGCATACGAAGAATCTTGTTGAGCAGCTCGGTGGCGACTGTGGCGCGAATCTCTGCCACAGCCGTATCGATGCGTTCATCCGGCGGTAGAAGCGCTGTCAACTCAGTTCCCGCTGGGCTGATCAAATCTGCAGCGCCTGCCAGAACGCGAGCGCGGGATTCCCTGACGAGTTGGCGCCCCGTTTCGTCGTCGAAGCCAGTGGGATGCTGGTCGAGCAAGGTCCGACCGCGCGGTGTGATGCGCCATACACCTCGCGAAGAAGAATCCAGATAACCAGCCGCTTTCAGCATGCTGAGTCCCCAACCAGTACGGTAGCGATGGCGCAAATGCGTAAGGTTCGGGAGACGTTCTGTACGTTGAGCCTCAGATAGCTGAAGCAGCTCTGGTACCGCTTCATAAATTGCCGCGCGCTGATCGCCATCCGGACGTGTAGCGAGATGCCTCAAAATGGCATGCAAAAATGCGGCTTCAGGAGGAAGCGTTGAAGGTGTGTCTGCTCTCGGCATTATCAATTCGCTCGTGGCAGATCGTTCTTATCGTGGGCTAACGTTCACGGTCACCGGCCGACAAATAAATCGATATCTCTTTGGCCCAAGATGGCGCAGCAGCCTCTGCGACGCAGCCTCTTTTTCACCGCGTCCAGGGTCTCGCGAGGTCCACTCAGACGCGGGCCACGGCGGCGTCGTAGAAATCCTCCCATAGCTCGGAATGCCTCTTAAGATCAATCACGACCGCCGTCTTTTTGCCTCGCTCATTTACGACAAACTGAACATCTTTCACGGTAACACCTCCCAATTTCCATCACTTTATCTGTCAGGCACTCCGAAGTCTAACGTGTCCGCTGAGCGGCGGTCGAAAGGGTCGCGATGACTTCTAGTCGTGCAGCCGTTTGTCCACTCCAGCCGAGTGGTTAGCTGACGGAGCGAAGATTGATAACAACTCGAGCCGCCCACCCTCCGGGATGATCGGTCCATGCAAGGTGTTCTGCGGGATGAAGATCATATCGCGTGCGCTCACGTGGCGCGTCGGGCCGCCGACACGGAAATCTGCTTCACCTCCGAGAATGACAACGATCTCGTCGTGCGAGGGCTGCGTGTGCAACGCGTTGCCACTGTCTTCAATTATCGATGCATTTGCAGTGATGAACTGGCCGTCGCACAGGAACATGCGTTTAATCGGGTCTCGGGCGGTCGCCGGATCAGTCTTCATCGCCCGCAGCACG
>DATMBL010000272.1:0-9271 GCA_035559295.1 Candidatus Eiseniibacteriota bacterium | reverse complement strand
GAAGATGGTGAGTTCCTGTTTGGCGCTGGCGGTATTTGCCGACGGACACGACATCACGACGGTCGAGGGGCTCGCAAAAAACGGCGAGCTGCATCCCGTCCAGAAGAGCTTCATTCAATACGGCGGCTTCCAATGCGGCATTTGCACGCCGGGTCAAGTGGTCGCGGCCAAGGCGCTGTTGGATGAAAATCCGAAGCCGAGCGAGGAGGAGATCAAGGACTGGATGATGGGCAATCTCTGTCGCTGCACGGGGTATTACAAGATCATCGAATCGATTCAGAAGGCGCACCAGTTCGCAAAATAAGGACGGACCATGACACCCTTCGAATACCGCACCCCGAAAACGCTAAAGGAAGTGCATGCCACGCTCCAGGAATTTGGACCCGACGCCAAGCTGATCGCGGGCGGCACGGCGCTGATCATCATGATGAAGCAGCGCCTCGTTCGGCCGAGCTGTTTGGTGAGTCTGCGCGCGGTGCGCGGTTTCAACGGCATCGAGTTGAAGGACGGCGGTTTGAGCATAGGCGGTCTCGTTACCCACCGGGAAGTCGAAACCTCGCCTCTGGTGCGACGCCGGCTGCCCCTGCTCGCCGAAACGTACCACCACGTCGCCACCATCCGCGTGCGCAACATGGCGACTGTGGGCGGCGGCCTCGCGCATGCCGATCCGAACCAGGATCCGCCGCCGGCGCTGATCGCCCTCGGCGCCAGTGTCAAAGCCACCTCGGCGAACGGCAGCCGGGTGATTCCGCTGGATGGCTTCTTCACCGATTACTACGAAACGGTTTTAAACCCGGACGAGATCCTCACCGAACTCTTCGTCCCGAAGCTCCCGCCCAACAGCGGCGCTGCCTATCTCAAGTTTCTTCCGCGCACCGCCGATGATTACGCCACCGTTTCGGCTGCGGCCGTGCTGACGCTCGACAAGAACAAGAAAACCGTCAGCGACGTGCGTATCGCCCTTGGCAGCGTCGGCAATACGCCGATTCGCGCCCGCGCCGCCGAAGACGTGCTCCGCGGCCAGCCGGTGAAACCCGAAGCCTTTGCCGAAGCCGGTGAAAAAGCGAAGGAAGCGGTCGATCCGGTGAGCGACTTTCGCGGCTCCGCGGCTTACAAGAGGGAGATGGCGGCGGTGTTTGTCCGGCGCGCGTTGGAAAAAGCGTTGACGAACATCCGCCAGCAATCGAAGCTGAAGACGGCGCTCAAATCGGTCAAGAAAGCGGTCACCAAAAGGAGAAAACGTTGAAGTTCACACAGACTGCCGAGATCCCGGTTGCGCGCGAGCCGCTGTGGGATTTTCTCATGGACGTTCCCAGAGTCGCTCAGTCGCTTCCCGGCGTCGAATCCGTAAGCAAGATCGACGATACAACCTATCAGGGAGCGCTCAAGGTCAGGGTCGGCCCGATCGCCCTCAACCTACAGGGAAAAATCATCGTCGAGGAGCAAGATCGACAAAACTGGCGCGCGGCGTTGCGCGCGGAAGCCAAAGACCGTATGGCGGCGGGAGCCGTCAACGGCAAAACCAGCATGGTGCTCAAGGAGCTCGGTCCCGATCGGACGGAACTCGTGGTGGACACCGACGTGAACATCCTGGGCAAGATCGGAGAGTTCGGTCAGCCGATTATCCGCAAGAAGGCCGACTCGATGCTCAAGGAGTTCGTGGAGAACATCAAAAAGCAACTAACTGGAAAGTAGGGTCGAGCTGTCCGGCCTCGGCTCCGCTGCTTCGGAGACGGGCAACCCCCGCGTGCCCAAAACGGCCTGGTAGCAATCCGCCGCCAATTGTTTCCTCCCGGCCGATGTATCGGGGTAGCGCGCGCACTCGATCCTCGGCTGAATCGTCACCAACACCTCGATGCTCTTGAGCGCCAGCAGGCTCCAAAAGTGGCGCAGAAAGTCCATTTCGCCATACCAGTAGATCAAATCGCGATTGGCGGCCGTAACCGGCAGGTCGTTAACGCTTCTATAAGCGAGCGCCACCGGCAGGATCGTCGCCCGCGCCCGGAGCGGGCCGGCGAGCGGCGCGGTTTGGAAGGGCAGCATCGTCTCTCCGTCGGTCGAGGTTCCCTCGGGGAATAGAAGGACGTTCGCCTCCTGCCTGAGCTTGGCTGCCATCTCGGCCACCAGCAAAGAAACTTTCTGCTTGCGCCGGCGATCGATGAAGATCGTGCCGCACAGCCGGTTCCACTGTCCCACGACCGGCCAGCGCTTGACCTCCTTTTTCGACACGAAAACAACCGGAAACAGACTCCCGAGAACGATGCCGTCCACGTAGCTCATGTGATTGCTGATGATCACCAACCCGGCCGGCTCGGCGAGCCCTTCGGCCCCCGTAACCCGCAGTTTGATGTTGAGGATGGTGCGCACGAGGAACGTAAAAGCGCGCATGAGCCGGCTGATGATTTTCCAACGGTTCGGCAGTCTGAGGACCGTAACCCAGAGATGGACGAGCGCTACCAGGACAAAGAAAACCGGCCAGAGCGACGCCAGGGCGGCGAGCTTAATCCACCGCATCACGCGATCCGAAGGCGGCGAAGGTAATCGCTGCCGAGCGTGTTGAAATCGAGCAGCAAGAAAAAATCGGCCGTGCCGAACTCGCGGTCGAGGGCCGGCGGGCCGCAGACGACGGCGCCGACTCGCAAATAGCCTTTAATCAGGCTCGGCAGTTTCACAAACACGCTCGGCGCGTCTGCGATCGCCGCATCCTCCTCCAGGCCTTCGAAACGGCAGTGCGGCAGCGGATCGACGCGATACGCTTCCTCGGCGTAGTGACTTCGCTTGAGCATCGAGAACACCTCGGCGACCTCCTGAACCTCCGTGGTGTACAGACTGCCGCAGCCGAACAGAAACCTGATGCCGCGCTCGCGAATATACTGCCCGATCGCTTCCCACATCAGCGGGATCAGCGCGCGCTCGCGAAAATCCTTGCGCGCGCACGTGCGGCCCAACTCGAGCAGCTCCCCGTCCAGGCGCTTGATGTTTTCGAGATTGAATTCCCTTTCCGAATAAAACCCTATGTGCGCTCGCGCACGCGCGCCGTGCAAGAGACGATAGGTCCCGATCACCTCGCCGCTACTGCGGTCGCGGACGATGAGATGCTCGCAGTAGGGATCGAATTCGTCGGCGTCGAGCCCGGTCTCATACGAAGCCTTGAGACCCTTGTTCAGCTCGAGGTTGAATACCTCGAACCTCAGTTTCTGAGCTTCGCGCACCTCGGCCGGATCGGTCGTTATCTTGATCTCGAACGCGGGGCTCACGCCCGACAGGGTAACATACGGACGCTCGATTTAGAATTGACGGCGCGTCACGAACGTGAAAACGTCTACCGGTGTTTCCAACGCGGTTTTCGTTTTTCCATGAACGCGCGCACGCCTTCCTCGACATCTTCGGTTCGGAGCAGCTCCCCGGAGTAGAGCGCTTCGGCTCGCTTCAGAGCGTTTGCAAAGTTCGCCAGCGCCAGTTCGCGCAACCCCCGGGCGGCGATGCGGAGCACCGCGCCGCTGCTTTCCAGAAGCTCCTGAAGCAACGTCTCGAGCGTCTCCTGGAGGCGTTCTGCGGAGCTCACGCGATTCACCAGGCCGATCTCGAGCGCTTCGCGCGCTGAAAAACGCCGCCCCGTGAGGATCATCTCCGCCGCCCGATGATAGCCCACGAGCGAGGAGAAACGCGCAAGCGCCACCGGAGGGTAACAGCCGACGCGGATTTCGGGTGTCGCAAAAGAGCTGTCTTCCGACGCGACCAGGAGATCGCACGAAGCCGCCAACTCGCAACCGCCGCCGAGGCAGAGACCGCGCACCGACGCAACCGTCACCTGGGGCAGTTCCAGCAGCTTGCGCATGACGCCATGCACCGAGTCGAGCATTTCAGGAACCTTTTCGCGCGTGTGATCTCCGATATCGACCCCCGCCGAAAACGCCCTTTCTCCCGCGCCGCGAAGCACGATTGCATCGATGCCCGGTGTGCGGGCCAACGACTCGAGCGTCGCATCCAGCTCTCGAACGATCTCGATATTGAGCACATTGAGCGGGGGCCGATCGAGGATGACCAAAGCGACCCGCTCGCGTTGTTCAACGACCACACCCATGACGAGGCTCTTTTCCTGGGCCGAAATCTAGCCCGCCTGCGCGGGCTCGTTCAATACCGGGGCGGCGGCGCGCGCCTCGGGAATCGCGAGAACGATGAAATTGGCGATCAAGATCGTCGCGGCGAGAAAATAAAAGGCGGCGAGAATGCCCCAACGATCGGCAATGAAGCCGCAGATCACGGGCGAAAGGGAACTCAGGAGCGACTGCGAAGCGGAAAAAAAACTCACCATGCTGCCGCCCAATTCTTTGGGGCCAACGTCCAGCACCCAGGCCCAGATCACCGGACGAACGGCATAAAGAAAAAACCCTAAAAACGCCAGGCACGTCACGAACAGCCACACGGCTTGAAAGTAAGCCAGGACCACGAGCACCACGCTCGTTGTCGCCAGTCCCGCCGTGAGCACTCGTTTTCTCCCTTTGTGATCCGAGATGCTCCCCGCGATCGGCGTGCCCACCATGCCGGCGGTTTGCGTTACCGAAAGATAGAGCCCGGCCCACGCGCTCGAGAGACCGAGCGTATGCGTCAGGTAAATCGGCAAAAACGTATGCAACCCCTGTTGCGTCATCGAACGCATCCCGGCGACCAACACGAGCAACACGATGCTCGGGTTTTGCATCATCGCCCTCATGCCCGTGACGTACTCCGAAAACCCGATCCCGCCGCTGGATGCGGCGCGTGCCTCCAGTTTACCGAAGAGAAAGCGGTACAAAACGAACGCGATCGCAACGGCCGGAATCAGATTCAGGAAGAGAACCTCGCGCCACGATAAGCTCAGGAGCAACACGCCCACCACGAGCGGCGCGATGCTCTCGCCGATGTTCGGCCCGACCGCGTGAATGGCAATCGCAAACCCGCGTCGCTCCGGATACTTCTCGCTGAGCGTTGATATGGCCGCGGGATGCCAGAGGTAGTTCCCGACGCCGACAAACGCCATGAAAAAGGCGACCCAGAAAAAGCTGTGGCTCACGCCCACCAAGAAATACGGGATGCCCGTGCAGATGAGCGCCAGCGCCATGAGCAAAGCTTTTTGGCCGATCAGGTCGACGAGCATGCCCGCAGGGACGTTGACCAGGAGATTGGCGGCCGCGCGCACCGTAATCAGGAAACCGGCCTGGCTGTAGGAAAGCCCCAGCTCGGTCACGAGAAACGGCAGCATCAAGTAAAAAGTCGCCGGGCACCAGTGGGTGAAGGCGTGGCCGAGCGCAACCATCCAGAGCAACGAATCGGTTTTCTTCAGCTCGCGCCATTGGGTTCCAAGCTTCTCGAGTGGCTTCATGGAGTCGTTTCCGGTCGTATTCCTCGTCTCTTAAAACACAGGGGGGGTTTTTACAAGCGCCGATCTCATCGGTCCGTTCCGCGCCGAGAGCCCAAACGGTTCACGCACCGTAACGGTGGGTCTTCGGCCCCAACACGCGTAACGGCTGGAAGCTTTGGACGATTGCCGTCGTCATTTGACAAAGCGCGGAGCAAAACTTAGACTTGATTTTCCCACGGGAGGCGGTCATGAAGCAGCTGGCGATCTTCGTGTTGGCGTTTTGGTTTACGCTCGGATTGCGGCCGGCGGCGGCTGCGCCCGACGAGTACGATGACAGTCAATCGCATCCGCTGCGCATTCTCGCGTATCTGGTTCATCCCGCGGCTTTCGTCCTCGAATGGACGGTTTTCAGGCCGTTTCACTACCTTGTAAGCGGCGCCGAGCCCCTCGAAGCGGTCTTCGGTCATCGTCCGCATCCGCCGGTGCTTGCCGAGCCCTTGCCGCCGTACGATTACGGCGTACCGAGGCGCGCGCCGGCCAAGCCGACGGCGACGTACGCCGCCCCACCACGCTCGATGCAGGAACCCGCCGCCGAGAGGGTGCGCATCGTCGAGGTACCGGTCGAGAAACTGGTGGTCAAAGAAATCCCAAGAGTCGTCGAAGTGGAAAGACTGACGCTTCCCGAGATCGCCTTTCGCTTCAACTCTGCCGAGCTGACGGAACTCGGTAGGGGAGAGATCTATCTGGCGGCTCAAAAGCTCAAGGAAAAGTCCGACATCGTGATCACGGTCGAAGGCCACGCCGATAGCATCGGCACTGAAGAATACAATCAGCAACTGGGCATGCGCCGCGCCGAGACCGTCATGAAAGAGCTGGTGAGGCTCGGCATTGAGCCGGCGCGCATGACGGTTTTCAGCCACGGCAAGAGCAAACCGCTGATCGATCAGGACGCGGGCTGGGCGCGCGCCGTCAACCGGCGAGTCGAATTGCACGTCAAAGCCCAGTAACCGACGAGCGGGGAACGCAATCGGCCCAGCCCGACTCCGGGCTGGGCCTTTTTTTGACTCATGATCTACAAGCCGCGCGATGCCTACTTCGAAAAGGCCAAACGGGAGGGCTACCGGTCGCGAGCGGCATACAAGCTGCTCGAGCTTCAGAAGCGCTTTCGCATCATCCACCCCGGCGATCGCGTCGTCGATCTCGGCGCCGCCCCTGGCGGCTGGTTGCAGATCGCTGCCAAGTTGACCGGTCCCCGGGGCAAGGTCTTGGGCGTCGATCTGCAGCCGATCGAGCCTTTCGGACCAGTCAACGTCATCGTGCTGCAACTCGACATTACCTCCGCCGATGCGCGCACGAGGATCAGTGATGCGCTCGGAGGACCGGCCGACGCGGTAATTTCGGACGCGGCGCCGAAGCTCACCGGGATCCGCGCGACCGACGCCGCCCGCGCGCTCGAACTGAATCTCACGGCACTGCGAATCGCGGTCGAGGTTCTCCGCCCGGGCGGCAGCCTTCTCGTCAAGGGCTTCGCCGGCCCGGACTTCGAGACGTTCGTCCAAGACCTCAAGCGCTATTTTCGGTCGATCCAACGAACCAAGCCCGAGGCCACGCGCAAGGGCTCGTCGGAAATTTACATCGCTGCCAAAGATCTGTACCGGAGACGGGATCGCGGCGCGGATGAGGGCGATGCCCGCGCTTAGAACAGATCCCGTGACCGGGCGGCGGGTGGTTATCGCGCCCGACCGAGCCAACCGGCCGCAAGAGGCGCCGCGCCAACCAGTCGCCGGGTCTTCCGGCGAGTGCCCCTTCTGCGCCGGCAACGAACGGCTGACACCTCCGGAGCTGCTCGCCTACAGAGACAGCGCGACCGGGCGGGATCAGCCCGGCTGGACCGTGCGGGTCGTCCCAAACAGGTTTCCCGCTTTCGGGCTCGGACGGCGACAGCGGCGCAACCGCGCCGGGTTGTACGACTCCTTCGAAGCTCTCGGCGCGCACGAAGTCATGATCGAATCGCCCGAGCACGTTACCGAACTCGTCGATCTCAGCGCCGGTCGCTTTCTGGAGATCGCTCGCGCCTACCGCGATCGCACCGAAACGCTCCGGCGGGATCCGCGGTCCCGCTACGTGCTCATCTACAAGAACCAGGGAGCGAGCGCCGGGGCGACGCTCGAACACGTGCACTCGCAGATCGTCGGCATGTCGCGTCTTCCCGCCACCGCGAGAGAGGAGCTGGCCGGAGCGCGAGTCTTCTATCTCCGCCGCGGCGATTGCATTTACTGCGAAATCATCCGCGCCGAGGGTCTCGATGGCGCGCGCCTGGTCGCGGAAAGTCACAACTTTGTCGTGCTCTGCCCCTACGCCTCCCGTTTCGCTTATGAAACCTGGATTTTGCCCAAAGCGCACGCGGCTCGGTACGAGAACGCAAGCGCGCCCGAGCTGGAAGAATTCGCCTCGCTACTGAGACAAACGCTTTCGCGCCTCGACCGTTGTCTCGAACGACCGCCCTTTAATTACGTGCTGCATTCGGGCTACCGCGATGCCGCTTACTATCACTGGCACCTGGAGATCCTGCCGCGCGTGCAGCAAGTGGCCGGATTCGAGTGGGGATCGGGCTGGTTCATCAACACCAAACCCCCCGAAGACGCCGCGCGCGAGTTGCGCAACGCGTTCCGTTAATTGGGTTCCAACGGTTCCAATCGTTCCAACCGTTTCAGCGGTTGAATCTTCCTCCTTCGTCGCTCGCCGCGACCAGACGGAGCGCAGCGATGGAACGGCTGGAACTGTTTGAACGCGTCGCAAGACGCCGCTTTATTCCACCGTCACGCTCTTGGCGAGGTTTCGCGGTTGATCGACGTCGGTGCCGCGATGGACCGCAATGTAATAGGCCAGCAGCTGCAGCGGGATCGTCATCACGATCGGCGTCAAGAAGTGGGAAGCCTTTGGCACGGTGAGAACCCGGTACGCCGCGATTCCGGGCGGAAGTTTCGGCTCGTCGGTCAGCAGGATCACCTTTCCGCCGCGCGATTCCACCTCTTTCAGATTTCCCACCGTCTTTTCGAAATGGCGGTCGCGCGGCAGCAACACCACCACCGGCATCGTTTCGTCGATCAGCGCAATCGGCCCGTGCTTCATCTCGCCTGCGGGATAACCTTCCGCGTGAATGTAAGAGATCTCCTTGAGCTTCAACGCGCCCTCAAGCGCAATCGGGTAGTTGATTCCTCGACCGAGATAGAGAAAGTCGGTGCTGTTCATGACATCGCGACCGAGGCTCTCGACTTCGGGCTCGAGCTTGAGCGCCGCTTCGAGCCACTGCGGCAGATGCATCAAATCGGCGAGCAGCTTCTTGCCCGCGGCCCTCGTCACCGCTCCGTTCACCCGGCCCAGCGCGATCGCCAACAGGTAGACGGCCGTGAGCTGCGTCGTAAACGCCTTGGTGCTCGCCACGCTGATCTCGGGGCCGGCGTGGGTGTAGAGAACGCCGTCGGACTTCCTCGCGATCGATGAATCGACGACGTTGCAGATCGACAGCACCTTCGCCTTTTTCTGCCGCGCAATGTCAACCGCCGCGACCGTGTCCGCCGTTTCTCCCGACTGGCTCACCATCAGCAGGAGCGAATGCGGATCCATCAGCGGGGTCCGATAGCGAAATTCCGAGCCGTAATCGACCTCGGCGGGAATGCCGGCGATCTCCTCGAACATGAACTTGCCGACGAGACACGCATGCCATGCCGTGCCGCACGCGACCAGGTGAATCCGTTTGAGCTGCCGCACCTCGCGCTCGCTCAACCGGATGTTTTCCAACGCGACATCCCCTTTGTTGAGCGAAATGCGCCCGCGGAACGTATCGGCCACGGCGCGCGGCTGCTCGTGGATTTCCTTGAGCATGAAGTGGCGGTAGCCGTCCTTGCGCGCGGCCACCGCGTCCCAGGT
>DATMBL010000271.1:0-4740 GCA_035559295.1 Candidatus Eiseniibacteriota bacterium | reverse complement strand
AGCACGCGTCCTTGTCGTCGACGACGATCCTGCGTCCCGGGACCTGCTTGAGGTGCGTCTCAGCGCATTGAAATGCGAGGTGGTGATGGCCGCCGATGGGCGGGAAGCGTTGTCCGCCATCCGGCGAGAGACGCCGGTGCTCGCGCTAGTGGATCTCCAGATGCCCGGGATGGACGGTATGGAGGTGTTGCGGACACTCCGACGGGACGGGATTAGCCTTCCGGTCATCGTCATCACCGGCACGGGACCATCGAAAGCGCCGTGGAAGCGATGAAGGAGGGCGCTTACGATTTTATCCTCAAGCCTTTCGATCCCAAGCATCTCGAGGTAGTGGTCCGAAAAGCGCTCGAGCGCGACATCCTGAAACGAGAAGTAGAAGTCCTCGCGCAGGACGTCGACAAGCGTTATCACTTGGTCGTCGGGAAAAGCGCAAGGATGAACGAGGCGGTGGAAACCGCTAAAAAAGCCGCGGTCAGCAAATCAACCGTGCTCCTTCTCGGCGAGAGCGGAACGGGCAAAGAGATTTTCGCGCGCTCGATCCACAACTGGAGCGAGCGAAAGGACATGCCTTTTGTCGCCATCAACTGCGTGGGCCTCTCCAGGGAACTGCTCGAGAGCGAGTTATTCGGCCATGAAAAGGGCGCCTTTACCGGAGCTCACGACCTGAAGAAGGGCAAGATGGAGCTGGCTCACGGCGGGACGGTTTTTCTCGACGAAGTCGGCGACATCTCGCCGGAGCTCCAAACAAAGCTGTTAAGATTCCTGCAAGAACGAGAGTTCGAGCGAGTCGGCGGCACCAAATCAATGAGCGTGGACGTCAGGATCGTCGCCGCAACCAATCGCCACCTCGAAAGAGCAGTTGCAGACGGTAGCTTCCGCTCCGACCTGTATTATCGTCTCAACGTCATCCCCATCACTCTCCCTCCGTTGAAAGAAAGGAAGGAAGACATTCCGCCTCTGACGCAGTATTTCATGAGACGTTTCTCGCAGGAAGCCAAAAAAGCGTTCAGCGAGATCGATCCCGAAGCGTTAGAGAAGCTGATCAATTATGCATGGCCTGGCAACGTCCGAGAACTCGCCAATGTGATTGAGAGGGCGGTAGTTTTAGGACAGGGTCCGAGGATTGAACTCCGAGATCTTCCTTCCAGGATTGTCGGCACCGGACCCGCGGCGGTCACGGCGAATCTCTCCTATCGCAGGGCCTTGGAAGCTTGCAGACGAGAAATTATCCTCAGAGCCCTTTCGCAGAACGCGGGGAGCCGCGCCACGGCGGCACGAGCTCTCGGCCTGCATGAAAAATACCTAGCCGCCTTGATAAAGAACCTCGGAATAGAATGATGCGCGTCGCTGCGCACTCCGGCCAAACTACCGCTAATCCGGCCAGTCTTTTTCTTTGAGCTTTCGGCAGCTATCGGTTCAATCGATCCTTGCTAAAGATTTCGATATCCTTCCCGTCCGCCTAACCAGCCAGGCCAGCGGCATTTCACGCTACCTATGCCCGCTTGCAGCTTCTGCGTCAGACGATTACGTTAATCGCGTGACTGACCTGCAACGTGTTGCGGCTCCATTGCGCCGCAAGCTCGAACGGCTCATCCAAACCAGCCCCTCGCCCGCGCTCGCGCAATCCAATCTCGCCGCGCTTCTCGAATCCGGCGGGTCGGACTCGTTGGCGGACTTGAATGAAGCTCAGCTCGCCCTTCTCATCCGACTGCTGGGCGCCAGCGCCTATCTGAGCAACATCCTCACGCGTCAGGGACCGAGCTGGCCGGAGCTGTTTCTCGCGCAAATCAAGGCCGGTCGAAAGACCCGCGAGCAACACCTCGCCGAGCTCGAACCGGCAATCGCGCGCTGCGGTTCCTTTGACGAGATTTGCGCGCTGTTGCGCCGTCACAAACAACGCGAATATCTCCGCATCGGAGCGCGGGATCTGCTGGCTTCCACGACCCTGGAAGAAACCGTGCGGGAACTTACGGCGCTCGCGGAAGCGACTCTCGAAGCGGCTTATCGGTCGGCGCGCGCCGAGGTCGAACAAGAATTCGGCTGTCTAAACGTTCCCGCCACCGGAGCAACCAACCGCTTCGTCGTAATTGGGATGGGCAAACTCGGCGGCGCCGAACTCAATTTCAGCTCCGATATCGATGTCGTCTTTCTCTACGAGAGCGACGAAGGCGAGAGCTCCGGAGGCGTTCGCGGCAAGACGGATCCGCGAAACTTTTTTACCGGTGTCGGTAAAAAAATCATCCAGGCGATGGGCAAAGTCACCGAGGATGGATTCGTTTTCCGGATCGACCTCAGGCTCCGCCCCATGGGGGCGAGCGGCCCGCTCGTGCAGTCGGTCGATTCGGCCATGATCTACTATGAATCGTGGGGCCAGTGCTGGGAACGCTCGGCGTTGATCAAAGCTCGCCCGGTTGCCGGCGAGCGCGAGCTCGGCGCCGCTTTTCTACAGGAGGTCGAACCTTTCGTCTACCGGCGCTATCTCGATTACACCACGATTGACGAGCTGCGTCACATGAAGGCGCGCATCGAACGCGAGCTGCTGAACAGCGAGCAAAAGCATAGAAACATCAAGCTCGGGTACGGCGGGATTCGCGAGGTCGAGTTCTTCACGCAGGCGCTCCAGCTGGTGAACGGAGGCTATGAGCCCGCGCTCCGAGTGCAGAACACGCTGGAAGCCCTCGCACTGCTGGCCCGGTACAAATTCATCTCCGCGCAAGACAAGCAGATTCTGAGCGACGCCTACCGCTTTCTCCGGCAGGTCGAGCACAAGGTCCAAATGGTTCAGGAGGCCCACGGCCACTCGATTCCGGTAGGCGCGGAAGCGGAGACCGCGCTCGCCCTGCGATTGGGATACAGCGCGCGCAACAGGGCCGCCGCCCGGACGCGATTTTGGAGCGACCATCGCGAGCATACGAACGCGGTCCGGACGATTTTCGATCGTCTATTCCATGCCGCGACAAAAGAAATCAGAGATGAAGGAGCATCCGGGATCGGCACGCTTTGGCAAGACCTCGATCATCGGGAAATCATGATCCGGGAACTCCGCAAGACCGGCTTTACTGAGCCCGAGCGAGCCTATGACAATCTCCTTGCAATCCGCGACGGCGAAGTATATGCGCCACCGAGTCCCAGGCGTCTCAAAGTCATGCGCGTTCTCGGGCCCGCGTTGATCACGGAAATCGCGAACTCGAGCGCTCCCGACCAGGCCCTGCTCAACCTCGCAAGGTTCAGCCATCGGATCGGCGGTCGGACCGGCTTTCTCTCGCTGCTGGCGGAAAATCCGCGTACGATGCGGCTCCTGATCACGCTCTTTGCCGAGAGCCAATTCCTCAGCGATCTCTTTGTAAACCGCCCGGAGTTGATCGACACGCTGATCCGCGCCGATCTCACCCGCATCGAAAAAACCAAGCGGGAGATGTTGCTCGAGCTTCGAGAGGCGATGCGTTCGGCCGATGACCTGGAAAGCCGGCTCAACGTTTTGCGCCGGTACAAGACCGAAGAATTCATCCGAATCGGCCTGCATGACCTCGGTGGGGCGCTCGCTCTCGAAGCCGTGCTCGAGCAGCTTTCCTGTCTGGCGGAAGCGTGCCTGCAGGCCGCGCTCGATTTGGTTTTTGTGGAGATGGAGGAGAAATTCGGCGCCATTCCGCGCGCCCGCTTTGCGATTCTCGCGATGGGCAAGCTCGGCGGTCGGGAGCTTGATTATAACTCGGATCTCGACCTGATTTTCATCTACGATGCGCTCGAAGACGCGGAGAGTGGCGGCGGATCGCAAGGCACATTGGGCGCGCACGAGTTTTTCGTCCGGCTCGGGCAAAAGCTCATTACTTATCTTTCCGCGCCCACCGAGGAAGGCGTCGCCTACAAGATCGACATGCAGCTCCGCCCCTCGGGGAAATCCGGTCCGCTGGTATCGTCGCTGGAGGCGTTTCGTCAGTACCACAAGACCAGCTCGCTGCTTTGGGAGCGGCAGGCGTTGATTAAAGCTCGCGCAGTCGCGGGCGACGCGGCGCTCGGGAGAACCATCGAAAAAGTCGTCGAGAGCTTCGCCTACGGTCGCGGGCTCGATGCCCAGGGCATTCGAGAGATCCACCGCCTGCGCATGCGTATGGAACGGGAACTCGCCCGAGAAGACGGCAGCCGTTTTGACTTGAAAAAAGGGCGCGGGGGGCTGGTGGATATCGAGTTTCTCGCGCAGATGCTTCAACTCGCGCACGGCCATTTCAGGCCGCAAGTGCGCCAGCGACAAACGCTGGAAGCGTTAAAACAACTTCGCGAGCTCGAGATTCTAAACGCCGCGGAACATACGCTTCTCTCCGATGGCTACCGCTTTTTGCGCCAGCTGGACCATCGCCTTCGCTTGGAACGCGATCAGACGATCGACGGCTTCGAACGCGAGCCGGAGCGGCTCAATAGCATCGCTCAGGCCCTGGGCTACGACGGCAAAAACAAGGGCAGGAAGGCCCGGCCGGGCGAGCGCCTGCTCGAGGATTACGAAATTCGCCGGGAGAAAATACGGGCCTGCTATGAGAAGCATTTTCTTGTTTCGGGCAAAGGAGACCGCAAGAAAGACGAAGCAGGCGTTTTAGAATAAATTTATTGACAGTAGCACAATCCTTCTGTTATGGTCACGGCCATGAAAACGCATCTTTTTAAGGGCTTAGCCCTTGGACTGCTTTTGAGCCTAAGCTGGGCGCCAGCACGGGCTCAGGTGAACGACTCGGCCACGCAAACCGAGCC
>DATMBL010000270.1:0-4847 GCA_035559295.1 Candidatus Eiseniibacteriota bacterium | reverse complement strand
ATAAAACAAACGGATAAGGTGGCGGCGTAAAACCATGGCCCACTGGAGAGATAAACTGGCCCCCCTGCTACGGAGGCGACGGGGCGCCGCGCGCCGGCGCGAGCGGCTGGTGCGCGACTACTTTTTGATCTCGGTCGTGCTCATCGGCGGCGGCTTGATCACCAGTGGCCTCGTGGAGCTTTATTTTCGCTATCACGAGAGCCGCGAGCAGTTGGCGCTCCAGCAAAAAGAGATCGCCGCCGGCGCAGCGTTCAAGATCGAGCATTTCATTCAGGAGATTCACAACGTGCTCAAAGGCGCGACCAAGAGCCGGGACATCGCGCCCAAGGGGCTTACGCCGGACTTTCGCTTCGAGCTGGAAAAGCTCCTGCTGATCGCCCCCGCGATCACCGAGGCGGTGGCGCTCAACGACCAGGGCGTGATCCAGGTGCAAGCCTCGCGCCTGCGCACCGTGCTCCCCGACGCCAAAAAAATTTTCGCGGCGTCGGAAGCCTTCAAGCAGGCGCGGCAAGGGAAGTCCTACTTCGGCCGCGTCTACTTCGTGCGCGGCTCCGAGCCCTACATGACCATCGCCGTGCCCATCGAGCGCTTCGCCGGCGATGTGATCGGCGTTCTGCAAGCGGAGGTCAATCTCAAGTACATCGGCGACGTGGTGTCGAGCCTGACCATCGGCAAAGCCGGCTACGCCTATGTCATCAGCGGCAGCGGGGAATTGATCGCCCATCCGGATATCAGTCTGGTCTTGCAACGCCGCAATATCCGCGAGGTCGCGGCCGTGCGGGCGGCTTTCGATAAAGCGCCGGCGGCCGAGGGCTTGGCGGCGATCGTCGCGCCCAACATCCAGGGCAAAGAAGTGTTGAGCTCCTACGCGCTGATCCCCTGGCTCGACTGGGCGATCATCATCGACCGACCAGTCGAGGAAGCCTACGAGGCGCTCTATGCTTCGATGCGCCGCACCGCCGTGCTCTTTTTGATTGGCCTCGGCATGGCGCTGATCGCGAGCTTCTTTTTGGCCCGACGCGTGGTTGATCCCCTGCGCCGCTTGCGCGAGGGCGTCGAGCGCATAGGCGTCGGCGATCTCGGCTATCGCCTCGATCTCAAAACCGGCGACGAGATCGAAGTGCTCGCCGACGAATTCAACAAGATGACCGAGCAGCTTCGGGAGAGCTACCGGACGCTGGAGCAAAAGGTCGAGCACCGTACCCGGGAACTGAGCGAATCCCTCGAGCAGCAGACCGCGACCGGCGAAATCCTGCGCGTCATCGCCAGCTCGCCGACCGATATTCAGCCGGTGCTCGACGCCGTGGCCGAGAGCGCGGCGCGACTTTGCGACGCTGAGGATGCGGTCATTTTCCGCGTTTTCGGCGACCAGCATCAGCGGGTCGCCAAGCACGGCTCGATTCCGGCGCCGGATTTTCCCGTGCCGATCACGCGCGGCTTTCCCGGCGGCCGCGCCATTCTCGACCGCGAGACGGTCCACATCCACGATCTCGAGGCGGTGCTCGATACCGAGTATCGCGACGTGAAAGAGATCCAGAAAGAGATCGGGCAACGGACGGTGCTCGCCACACCGCTGGTGCGCGAAGGTGTCGCCATCGGCGCCATCGTCATCCGCCGGCTGGAAGTTCGGCCGTTTAACGAAAAGCAGATCGCGCTGCTCAAAACCTTCGCCGATCAGGCGGTGATCGCGATCGAGAACGTGCGACTGTTCCAGGAAATCCAGGACAAGAACGCCCAGCTCGAAGCCGCCAACAAGCACAAGTCTCAGTTTCTCGCCAACGTCAGCCACGAGCTGCGCACGCCGCTCAACTCGATCATCGGCTTTACCCGTATCGTGCTGCGGAGAATGGAAGGGCAACTGCCCGCTCTGCAGAAAGAGAACCTGCAAAAGGTTCTGATCAGCTCGGAGCATCTGCTCAACCTAATCAACGAGCTGCTCGATCTGGCCAAGATCGAAGCCGGGCGCATGGAAGCGTTCGCCGAAACTTTCAAGCTCGACGAGATCATCCGCGTGGCCACGACCACGGTCGAGCCGCTGCTCAGAAACGGCAACGTCAAGCTGGTCACCGAGATCGCCTCGGACATCCCGCCCATGAGAACCGATCGCGACAAGCTCAAGCAGTGCGTGCTCAATCTGCTCAGCAACGCGGTCAAGTTCACCGAAAAGGGCGAAATCAAAGTCGCCGCCCGGCGCGACGACGGGTTGCTCAAGCTCACGGTGTCGGACACCGGCATCGGCATGAATCAGGAAGCACAGAAATATATTTTCGATGAATTTCGCCAGGCCGACATGTCGAGCACGCGGAAATACGGCGGCACCGGGCTGGGCCTCGCCATCGTGAAAAAATTCATCAACCTCATGGGCGGCGACATCGTCGTCGAAAGCGAAGTCGGCAAAGGCTCCAAGTTCACGATCACCTTGCCGATGGAGCTCAAACAAGAAGAGAGTAAGGCGTTAGGGGGCAGGGGTTAAGGTTTCGAATACCCAAAAACTGCTTCGTTGTTTTGAATACATCATCGGTGTGCGGTCGCATCAGCGTTGCCTTAACCCGCGAAAGATTGTCGGCTCATTCGACTGAAACCCATAATGCGCCACCACATGATCTTGCTCTTGCTGCTCATCGGCGGCCTGTTGCCTGTTTGTGCCATCGGCGCGGCCGAGCGCGGCGCGCCGGTGAAAATCGGCATGTTGACGGAGGGGTTTGGACCGACCGCCAGTGCCGTTGGCCTGCGCGACGGTCTGCAAGCCCATGGCTATCGTGAAAACAGAGACTTCGTCATCGGTGTACGATTTACTCAGGGAGACGTGTCCGCTCTTCCTGCAGCGGCCAAGGATTTGCTAAGGCGCGGAGTGGATCTTCTCTTCACGGAGGGACGCGCCGCGGCAAAGGTAGCGCGCACGGAAACCACCAAGGTCCCGATCGTCTTTGCCGGTGGCGGAGATCCTGTCGGGTTCGGTTTGATTCGAAGTTTTGCCCGTCCCGGCGGCAATATCACGGGCGTGACCGATCTCGATCTTGAGCTCGGGCCCAAGCGCCTGGAGATTTTTCGCGACATGATCCCCGGGCTCAAGCGCGTCCTTTTCGCCTATCATGTGAGCGACGCGTTCAGCATCTCCGAAGCCAGGGCTTATCGTGATGCCGCCGTCGAGCTTAAAATTTCGCTCATCGAGAAACCGGTGCGCACTCAAGAGGAGGCAAAATCGGCTTTTGAGAAGTTAAAAAACGAGATCCACGGCATCCTGTCACCGCGTCCGATGACAGCGAATATTCCCGGCTACGTCCGCGACGCGGGTTCAGTGTTTTCCATTCCGACCATGTTCGCTTCGACTTTCTTTGCCGAGAATGGCGGTCTCGCGAGTTACACTCCGAATACCTACGAATCGGGCCGCATGGCAGCGCGCTTGGTAGATAAGATTCTCAAGGGAGAGAAACCTGGCGAGATTCCCGTGGAGACAAACCACAAGATCGAACTGGTGATCAATCTAAAGATCGCAAAAACATTGGGCATCGAGATTAATCCCCAGGTCCTATATCGAGCGAATCGAGTGATCCGATGATGGCATGCCATTGGTAACCGGCGTAGTTGCTTTAGTTGCGCTGAAGCACGAGCGACGAATAGACAAAGGAGGGAAAGTGAATTTCTCGCGGACGCGAAAGAGTTTGCCTCTCAGGGGCGTTGTGCTCATGGCCCTGTTGATCAAGGCGGGAGTGGTTTCAGCCATCGAAGTGGGCGACAAAGCGCCCGACTTCAAGTTGCCGGCGACGACCGGGGTTGATATTTCGCTCAGCGACTTCAGGGGCAAGAAGTTCGTGCTTCTGGAGTTCTACGGCGCGGCTTTTGTTCCGACCTGAGCGGCGAACCTGTCGGCCAGGAAGACCGACTACAAGCGGTTCGAAGCCCTGGGTATACAGATTCTCGGCGTCAGCGCCGATAACATGTTCTCGCAGCAAACGTTTGCGGACTCGCTGCAGTTGCCGTTCCCGCTGCTCAGCGACTTCCCGGAGCGAAGGGTCATCCGCAGCTTTGGCGTACTCAACGAAAAGTGGATGACCGCGAACCGATCTTTTTTTCTCATCGATCCACAGGGCGTGATCCGGAAGAAATGGATCATCGACAACCCGACGGTCACCGTCGTATATAGCGCCATGCTCTTGAAAGATATCCAGGAAATCGTTGGCAAGCGATAAAAGGGCTCGTGGGCTGCCCATGTAGGCGCTCTTCGTCGTGTGCCGACGTCTCGCTTCATCCGACTCTCGTCCCCATGAACAACCCCGGCACGAAATAAAAATGGACATGCGACTGACGCCTAGAACAACCAGCGTTCTCGCCGTGACCATCGCGTTGTTTGCGACTCCGCAGGTGAGCCGCGCTGAGCTGGCGGAGTTATTGGGGAAATTGAATCTCTCCACCTATCCTCGCGTCACTTGGCCGCCAGAGTTCCAGGGGCAGACGATCGAAGGCCGCACCGCATCGCTGGCTTCTCGGCGCGGCAAAGTTGTGCTGGTCAACTTCTGGGCTACCTGGTGCCAGGAATGTCGTCCTGAAATGCCGATGTTCGAACACCTGCACCGGGAGTTCGCGGCGCAAGGACTCAGCGTGATCGGGGTTAATACTAGGGAGGGAACGGCGGCGATTCGTGCATACGCCAACGAGCTTCGCCTGACTTTCCCCCTGGTATTGGATCAAAAGGGAAACATTTATGCCGCTTATGGCGTCGTCGGCTTACCCACGACTTTTCTCATCGGCCGCGATGGTCGCGCCGTGGCACGAGCCGTGGGGCCGAGAGAATGGAACAGTGCACCGGCTCGAAAACTCATCCAGGAACTTCTCGACGAGCCAAAAAA
>DATMBL010000269.1:0-11342 GCA_035559295.1 Candidatus Eiseniibacteriota bacterium | reverse complement strand
CAACAGGACGCGGGCTCCCGCGTCATGCGCCATCACGGCGGCAACTCCGCCCGCCGCGCCAAATCCGACGACGACCACGTCAACTTCTTTGTCCCAATCCGTCGCTTGCCCGTTGTTCCGCAATGCTTGCCCTCCTTTATGCCGTTGCACTTGAGAAGTTTCGCGGCTGTGCAGCTTCACTCACGACCGTACCCGTCGGAAAGATAAACTTTCCCGCGCGAAGAACGCCAGGAGCCATGCCAGCTCGAGTACTGCACCACGAAGCGTGACACTTCTGGAGGCGAGCGTAGGTTAATGTCACACTCTGTGGTGAGCCTTTCTTCGGACTTCGCGCGAGATCTTCCGATCGAACCATGCCATAAGGCCGTAGGTATGAGCCCGCTCCGCTACAGCCGCTGTTCCAGCCAATCGAGCATGAACGGCACGTTGTAGGCCCAGTAATCATGGCTGCAATGGATGCGACCGGCCGGGTCCGACTCGTCGTAGATGCGCAACGTCTTGTCCTGCGCGCCGATCTCGTCGAACAAACGCCGGGCCCCGTTTACGTCCATCAGACGGTCCTCCGCGCCGTGCGTGATCAGGGTGGGGCAGGTGATATTCCGAGCGACGTCTTTCATCGTGTACGCCGTGAGCAGGCGTCTCGCCTCGGCGTCGTCCACTCCGCCCAGCAGGCGGCGCACGGTCGGCTGCAGGTGCTCGCAAAAAAGGTAGAGGTCATCGAGGATGCTGTAGCAACCGCTCCAGGCGATCAGCGCGCGGACTCGTCTGTCGAAAGCGGCCACGCGCGGCGCGTAGTAGCCCGCCATGCTGATCCCGATCAACGCGATCCGATCCGGATCGATTTCCGGCCGCGACACGAGGTAGTCGATGCACGCCTTGCCCGGCACCTCGTAGTCGGGCCGCGTCAGAATGCGCTTGAGGTAAATCGAGGAGCCGCGACCCGGAGTATCGACGAGCAAGAGCGCCCACCCTCGTTCGATCGCCTGCTTGCCGGCGAAGTAGATCTCTTCGCCGTAGGAGTCGGCGCCGCCGATCAAGAAGACCGCGGGCCATTTTCCAAGACGCGGGTTCTGAGGATGGCAGAAATAACCGTCGTATTCTTCGTTGCCGCAGCGAACCGTGATCGCCTCGATCGGCGGGGTGTGGAGCCTGGCGGCGGCGCGAAAGTTCGCCTGGGCCTTTCGAAAGTACGCGGCTTTCTTTTCCTCGTCCGCGGAAGTGAGAAAAACATCCGCCATGCGGTAATACTGGTTTGCGTGAAAGAAGTTCTGGATCGCGGTGCGAACGCGCCCTTCGGCCAGCGCCTTCGTGGCGGTCGCCTCGGTTGCGCGGGCGAGTTCCGACCAACCCCGCTCCCACCCGTCCTTATCGCCCGGCTCTATGCGGGCGCAGGTCCGGGCGATATCGAATACGTCGCCGCCTCCCTGCTGCGCCTGCGCAACGAGCCTGAGCGTTTGGCTGCCAAAGGGATGCGTCGGCGTAAAAAAATCGAACATAAGGCCTCCCCTAAAACGTACACGCGCGTGTACTGACTACGGCGACGCATGCTCGCGGCCTGTCCACAGTTGCTTGCGACCGCAACCGACGGAGAAAAACGAGCATAAGAATTTCCCGCGCCATGGAGCAAGGAGCAAACGTGCGCTTCGTGTCCTTCGCGGTGGCGATTTCTTCTCTCGACTGCGCAGCGGCCGATCTTATGTAAAAAATCTCTCGAAGTCCACGGACGTGCGCGCGAGAGTTGACAGGACGAGCGGAGACAAGATAGTTGTTTTTAAACCCCACAAAACTGAATCGCAGCGGAGACGATATGAAATCGGGATTGAAGATAATGGATTCCGACATGCACCTGCGCGAGCCCGCAGACCTGTGGGCGAAATACATGGAACCGGAATGGAGGGACCAAGCTCCCCGGATTCTCAGCTCCACGGCCCGGAGTTCGGCGATGGTGCTGTTGGACGGCGAAATTTTGACCGGTTATCCGCCGACGTACCGCGGCGGGATTTTCGACGCGACGCGCATCGATGCCGAGATCGCGGATGCGCGCGCCCGCGGATTCGACAACGTCTCGCAACTCTCGGCCATGGATCGCGAGGGATTGGACGTGGCCGCGTTATACCCTTCGATCGGTCTGGGGATCATGATGCGGGAGAAGCTTCATCCGAAGCTGGCCGCGGCGATCGCGCGCGCGTACAACAACTGGCTTTATGATTTTTGCCGCGCCGATCCGAAACGTCTAAAGGGCGTGGCGATGGTCGCGTTTCACGACGTTTCCGAGGCGGTCAAAGAAGCCGAACGCGCCGTAACGAAGCTCGGGTTCGTCGGCGTGTTTGCGCGGCCGGAACCGCTTCGCAACCTGCCCTGGCATTCCCGCTACTACGACACCTTCTGGTCCTGTCTCGAGGACCTGGGCGTTCCGTTGGGGTTTCATTCGGCGGCCGCAGCCGGCGAGCTGCCCCAAGCCGGCGATCGTTTCGGTGATAACCTTCTGCTGCGGCACGTGTGCGCTCATCCGATGGAAAACATGCTGGCCCTGGTCGATCTGATCGGGGGCGGAGTGTTGGAACGCCATCCGCGATTGAAGGTGGCGTTTCTGGAATGCTACTGCGGTTGGGTCTCCTTTCTTCTGCATCGTCTCGACAACGCCATGGCCAAAGGGCGTTTTCCCACCGCCGGATCGCTCAAGCCGTCGGAGTTCTTCACGCGGCAGTGTTGGATCTCCACCGAGCACGAAAGAGAGCTGCCGATGATCATCGATCTTCTCGGAGACGATAACATCGTGTTTTCCACCGACTATCCTCACGGCGATTCCGATTTCCCGCACGCGGTGGAAGAGTTTTTGGCGATGGACGGCGTGCGGCGGGAAAGCCAGAAGAAAATCCTGTGGGACAACTGCGCGCGCTTGTACAACCTGAGCGCATAATCGGAGTACCGGAGCGATCGAGCCTGGAACCTTTCATCGGAGGTGCAACTTGGCTTTTCGCATTGTTGGTAAACCGTTGCCCCGGATCGAGGGCGTGAGCAAGGTCACGGGGGAAACCCGTTATACCGCCGATCTGGCGCTGGAAGGCTTGTTGTGGGCAAAGGTGTTGCGAAGCCCCGTGCCGCACGGCCGCATCGTCCGAATCGAGACGGCGCGGGCTGCGGCGTTGCCCGGGGTGCACGCGGTACTCACCGGAAAAGACGTGGCCGGCGTGTTCGTCGGCACCAGGGTCAAGGACCAGCCGGTGCTCGCGCAGGAGCGCGTGCGTTTTGCGGGCGAGGCGGTCGCGGCGGTCGCCGCGGAAAGCGAAGAGATCGCCGAGGAAGCGGTGGCGCTGATCGACGTCGAATACGAGGAGTTGCCTTACGTGACGGACCCGGTTCAGGCTTTGCAACCCGATGCTCCTTTGCTGCACGATGATCGGTCCCGATACAAAAACGCGCCGCCGGTCCCGGAAGGAATCTCGCCCCGCAACCTCCAGTCGTTCACCCGATGGAAGAACGGCGACCTGGAAGCTGCCTTTGAACGAGCCGTGCGCGTCTTCGAGCACACCTTTCGTACCCCGTTGTCTCACCATGGCTATATTGAGCCGCACGCTTGCGTGGTTCAGGCGCATGCCGACGGTCGTGTAGAGGTGTGGGCGGCCAACAAAGGCCCATGGGGCCTGCGCAGCCAGATGGCCGAAGACTTCGGGGTTCCGAAAGAAAAAATAAAAGTCCACATCATGAACGTCGGCGGCGATTTCGGCGCCAAGGCCTCGCTGATCGACGTGCCGGTCGCTTTTTTCCTTTCGAAGGCAACGGGACGAGCCGTGAAATTGGTGTTCGATTATGCCGAAGAACTCGTTGCGGGAGGGCACCGGCACCCGGCGATCATCAAGCTCCGTACGGGCGTCGAAGCCGATGCCGCGCTCGCCGGGATCGAGGCGACGATCTACTTTAGCGGCGGCGCTTACGGATCGCAGAAGGCCAACCCGCAGGTCACGGTGCTAGGCGGGCGCCGCCTCGCCAGCATGTATCGGGTGCCCGCGATTCGCGTGGACACGTATTGCGCCTACACCAATCACGTGCCGTGCACCCAAACCCGCACCCCCGGGAGCCCGCAGGTGGTCTTCGCCTTCGAATCGCAACTCGACATCATCGCGAAAGAACTCGGCCTCGATCCCGTCGATCTCCGGCGCCGCAACGTTTTGAAAAACGGCGACGCCTCGCCCATGGGAGAGAAATGGCAATACATTCTGGTGGGAGAGACACTGGAGAGCGCGGTTCGCGCATCGGGTTGGAACAAGGGGCCGCGGCGCAAAAACCGCGGCCGGGGGATCGCGCTTTACGAGCGCGGAACGCCTGAGGGCAAGGCCAGCGCCGCGATCTCGCTGGAAGCCGACGGCCGCATCGAGATCCTGACGGGCGTTCCCGACGTCGGTCCGGGATTTTACACGATCATCCAGCAAATGGTATGTGAAACGCTCGGGGTGCCGCCGGAACGGGTCGGCGTGCAGTTCAAGGATACCGACAGTTTGCCGTTCGATCCCGGTACCGGCGGCAGCAAGCAGACCAACACCTCGGGGCACGCGGTGTATAAGGCCGCGCGCGAGGTTCGCGAACGACTCGCGGCCGTTGCCGCGCGACGTTTGGGTTGCGCGCCGGAAGAAGTCTCGCAGCAAGGCGCGAAATTCGTCGGCCCCGACAAGAGAAGCGTTTCGGTGGATGACGCGATCCGTTCGGCGGTTGAAGAGAACGGCGGCCCGATCTTCCACTTGACCATGTACGAACCCAAGGACATGCCGAAGGTCACCGCTTTTACCGCTCAGGTCGCCGAAGTGGAGGTGGATCCCGCCACCGGCCAGATCAAGGTGCTGAATCTCACGACCGCTCACGATACCGGAGTGGTACTCAACCACTTGACCCTTCAGGGACAGATCGACGGTGCCGTGATCAATGGGTTGGGTTTCGCGCTCATGGAAGAAAACGTCTTGAGCGACGGGCGGATCACGACCGTCAATCTCGGCGACGCCAAGCTCCCGTGCATCGCCGACGTGCCGCCGCTTAAGACCATACTGATTGAAAGCGCGACGGGGCCGACGCCGTTCGCGGGCAAAGCCATTGCCGAAAACCCGAACGTCCCGACCGCCGCCGCTATCGCCAATGCGGTGGCGGATGCCGTGGGCGTGCGTATTTTCGACCTGCCGCTGACCGCCGAGAAGGTCTACTGGGCGCTCCGGGACGCGCGCAGCAAGGAGCATGGAGCCCGGAGCTGAGGCGGCGGCAGGAACATTGCGACAGGGGACTTAGATCTTCACTTTCGTGAACACCTTGAGCGGGTTTTTCTGAAAAATCTTCAGTTTGTCCTCGGCGCTGAGGAACTCCAAGCTATCGATCACCGGAATCAGATCGTCTGAAGGCCGGCCGGTTTCGGGCCGGACGGCGCCGCCGGAGCCGGGCGACTCGGTGCCAAAGAGCATCTGATCAACGCCGCGCTGCTTGATCGCCGCGGCGAGAAAATTCACGTCATAAGCGCAGGAGTCGTAGAACAAATTCTTGCTTAGATCCTTCTGCGCGATGTGTCTATCGGTCGGGATGAAGCGGTTGAGCCCGCCGCCGCAATGGCAGATCACGATCTTCAGTTTGGGAAAGGTTTCGAACACGCTGCCGTGCGACAGCAGATGCATGGCAACGAACTCCTCGAGATAATTGTTCATCTGATAATTGGCGGGAATGATTTCGATCCGTCGATCGTAGCTGATCGAGGGATGAACCATTAACGGCACGTCCAGCTCGACCGCCTTTTCGTAAAGCGGATACCAGTACGCTTCGTGCATTCCGGGGGTTTGCTTGTCCCCGGCGGGATCGGGGTTGACGTAAGCGCCGACGAAACCCAGCTCCTTGACGCAGCGCTCCAACTCGGCGACGCAGCTGCGCGTGTCGCGCTCCTTGGTCTGCGGCAGCTGGGCCATGCCGCGGAAGCGGTCGGGATGCAGTTTCACGATCCGCGCGATCACGTCGTTGGTCGTGCGGCACCAGTAATCCTGCAGGAAAGGCCGCATCCAATGCCACATGGCGATCGGCCGAGGCCCGATGAGCTGGACGTCGATGTTGCGCTCATCCATGAACTTGAGATGCCGTTGCTGCGCTTGTTCGAGTTGCTCGTCGGTCATCTCGAGTTTCCGCCCCGACGTATTCTGGGCGACCAATTCCGCGAGAAACTGGCGGAACTGCGGGGGCGTCGTCATGTGTCCGTGGACATCGACCACCGTCTGACCGTTGTACATAAAGCCTCCCTATTTTAGGATTCTTCCGGCGCGGGGACCTGGTGTGACAGGAGCAGTTCTCTTTTTTCCCGCGCGGATTGCATGATCGCCAGACAGACTTCCAGCGTCGCCATGCCCCAGCGCCCGGTATGTCGGACCGGCCTGCCGAGCGCGACCGCATTGTAAAGCTCCTCGAGCTCGCCGCGCCGCGATGGCCCCGCATCAACCAGCGGCACGTCCTTCGTGCCTTCATCCGAATACACGTACAGCCCGAACTCGGATTGACGCATATCGCCTCGTTCGCACGATACGATCAGCATCCCCAAATCGTTCGGCACCCACGGCCGCGGCCTGGCGCGATCGCCAAAAATCGCCCGCTCGCTCGCGCCGCCGATGCGCATCGCGTCTTTCGCCGCCTCCTCGTCGCGAGTGCCGTCCAGCAGGCTCTTGCGGATTGCGTTTCTCTCCTCGGCCGTGTAGCGGCTGCTGGGTTTGCCCCACGGAACCAGCTCCGAGGCGAGAAAGTAACCGTAGCCGTTATGCATGAGGGTGGCGGGCGTGCCGTCTTCGAACTCCAAGTACGCCGAGTAGTAGCCGGGAATCGGACGCCCGGGAAACCACTGCCCCACGGCCCCGCGCACGCTCCTTACCATCCCGCCGCCGAGCAGGCGCAGCGTATCGACCTGATGCGGTCCCTGCCGGTAGGGAACCCCGCCTCCCTGACCGATGTCGAGTTCTTCCGCGGTGCGAGGCCGCAGCATCCAGTCGGTGTAGGCCCACACGTGCATGGCGCAGAGTTTTCCCAACTGACCCGACTGGACGATGCGCCGCATGGTCCGGATGTGCGGCCCGTAGCTTTGCGTGTGGCCGCAGAGGAGCTTCACGTTGTGTTTGTCCGCCGCCTCGATCATCCGTTCCGCTTCGGCGAGCGACAGCGCCATCGGCTTTTCGACCACGACGTGTTTGCCGCGCGTTGCCGCCGCAATCGTGTGGGCGGCGTGAAAGCGGTTCGGGGTCGCGATCCATACGGCCTCGACGTCGGGATCGTCGCAGAGTTTTTCGACGCTGTCGTAAGTCTTCCCGCCGTAGCGCGCGCGAAACGTTGCCAGCACTCTCGGATTGATATCGGCCGCCGCGGTGAGCTCGATTTCCGGCGTCGCCTCCATTTGCGGCAGAATCTCCGAAGCGCCGACGCCTAGGCCGGCAATGCCGAGCTTGAGTTTGCGATTCGCGGCGGCCATGCCTCGCTTGTTATCAGATCGAACCCCCCGGCTGTCAAGGCGAATGCGCAGACCCGGCTTTACAAGGTCTCCGGTTGGCGATAAGACAGGCCCGGGACGCGCCGGGAATGAACTTTGAAACCAATTCAAAACGACCAACGGTACCGAGTCTCCAGGCGAGCTTCCCGGGATCCGTGTTTTGTATCTACCAGGGTTGGAATCGTTCGCCCAACGTTCGTTTCGTATTTCGGTATTCGGATTCTTGATCGGCGGTGGATGTTTCTGAACCGCGTCTGGATGTGAAGCCGCTCTACGTCAAAAGAGACGAGGGTGATGACCGTTGGCTGGTCGCGTGGCAGGTGGCGAATTCGAGCCCGCGCGCCGTTACGATCGTTTCGGCGCGTTTGCCCCACAGTCGATTCAGAGCCGAAAAGACCGGCTTTTCGACCGGCATTTCGGTGCCGGCCGACGGACGTTGCGAGATCATCCTTCCGGCAAGATTTCGCGCGGCGCCCGACGGCGTCGTTGAAAACGCGTTTTTGATCTTGTCGATTAAATACGAGGGGCTGCCCTGGAGGATCTTCGCGCGCTTTCGGGTGAATGCAAACGCCCGGGGCGAGCCCGAACCGGCGATCGAACGCATCACGACCCAGAGGGTTGGATTTTCCGGGCTTGGAGGTTAATCCTCGTTTATTGAGAGCGGGAATGGCGAAGCGGGACGACGATCTTTATATACTCGAGCGAATGCGCGGCTGATACCGCAACTGAGGCCTCGGCTTCGAAGAGACCACGGGTATGGTCTCGAACACACTCCACATGGAGCAGGATGACCTGGTTGCGGCGCTCGAGCGGCTACGGAAGGAGCGCGGCGCGACGCCGGAGTACAGAAAGATTCGCCGCGACCTCCCGAAGGACTGGCCGCTGTGAAAACAATAGACTTCTTTGCGCGCCCCGCGATCCTGGCGCGGGGGAAGGCTTGTGCGTCCGATCGGGGGCTGCGTGCCTCTCGCTGGTTACTTGGTATTCTCCGGTAGCCGCACCTTCGGAAGGCGAAGGTTGAGATCGGCGACACCGCTCCAGAACTCCCGCTTACCCGTCATTGCCTGCACATGACCGTCCCATTCGAGCGTGAACGCCGTCAGTCCGAGTTTCACCGCCGCGCGAATTTTGTCGCGCGCCGGCTCGTCTCGAGCAAAGCGCCGGATCGCATCGATCTGGCGGCGGCCATGCCCCTCGTCCTGGACGGCGTGCAACCGGTAGGTCTCCGCGGCGCGCTCGGAAAAGCCGTAGTGACCGGTTAGCTCGCGGTAAACCTTTTCCGAGACTTTACCGGCACCGCCGAGCTGGCTTTCGACGAAGCTGAGCATTGCCACGCCTTCGAGCGCGGAACGGCGCTGGCAACAGCCGATGATCATCTCGATGGCGGCCAACGTGCCGGGCGCGGGCTCCGCCTCGTCCGCCTCCCGGCGCGAGATGCCGCCCTCCTCGAGGAATTGAAGCATGATATCGACATGCGTGCGCTCGCCACCGAGTTCTTCCATGAAATTGTCGAGGACGACGTCCATCAACTCGTATTCTTTGTTGGATACGGCGTTTACCGCCATGTAGCCGAAAAAAATCGGATTGGTGCGCACGCGGAGATAATGCTGGACTTCCCCCAAAATGATTTGCTCGCGGCTCCAGCGGTGGCGCAGGATCCCGTCAAACCAGGGATGCGCCTCCATGGGGACTTCGCGGGCGTAACCCCAGAGTTCCTCGATAAAGTCGTTCGAGCCCACGATCAAACCTCTTCTCGTTTATCTCCCGCCGCCGGGTGGACGCGTGTTCGCCTAGGCGGTCGCCGCGCGTTTTGAGGTTGCGCCGCTTTCGACGCGGGCGCGCAGGCGCGGATAAAAGCGCAGCGGGTTCTCCCAGAAGATCTTGTGTTTGAGCTCGTCGCTCACATCCGCGCGGTTGATCAAGTTCGGTATGTCATGGCTGAAATCCCGCTGATCCCGTTCGTGCGGATAATCGGATGCCCAGAGCAGGGCGTTGGGATTCGCCACCTGCGCGGCCAGCGGTAGAGCGGATTCCTCGACCTCTACGGCGAAGAAAATGTTCCCTTTCCTGACGTAGTCGCTCGGTTTGAGCTTGCAGCGCGGCGAATAGTGTCCCTTTCGCTCTTGCTCTTCGTCCATACGGTCCATCATATACGGCACCCAGCCGACGCCGCATTCAAGGCAACCGAAACGGAGATTGGGAAACAGTTCGAATACGCCCTCGAACATCAAGCTGACGAATTGACGGAACTGCGCGAACGGATGCTCGAGCGTATGCGCGATCGTGAAATTTCCGACGAGATCGAGCCCAAGAGCGGGCATGCTCAAACCGCCGTGGGTCGAGATCGGCACGTCGAGCTTCTGCGCTTCCTCCCAAAGCGGGTGAAACTCGGGCCCGCTATAGAGCCGTCCGCCCGGCGCGACCGCCGGGAGAACCGCGCCGACCATCCCCAGCTCGTTGACGCATCGCCGAAGCTCTTTGACAGCTTCGGCGATGTCTTGCACCGGCAGCAAAGCCACGCCGACGAGCCTCGGGCTGACCTTCATGAATTTGTGGCAAAGCCAATCGTTGTAGGCGCGCGCCATGCAAATCGCCCAGTCTCTGTCCTGGATTGCGGCGTGCGTAAGGCCCTGCGTGGGATATAGAACGGTGAGCTCGATCCCGTTCTTGTCGAGGAAGCTCAACCAATGGTGCGCGTTGGGGCCGCTGCCGCCCCCGGCCCAGCCTCCCGGTTTTCGCAGCGAGCGAAGATAGCCGTCCATCGTGAGCCCCGGCCAGAAGGAATAGCTTTTGTGCCATTCGAGATCCCGGTACGGGGGACCGATGAATTCCCGCAACTCATCGTCGAGTTCCATCACGTGACCGTCGGCATCGATGATCCGATAATCGGCCATAATAGCAACCTCCCCCTTTTCTAACTTCGCTCTCGCTCTACTAATGAACCAAAAATCTCACCACGAAGGGCACGAAGAGCGCGAAGTTGAATAAATTCAGCAGAGCTATTGCCGAACGTTCGTGTCCTTTGTGTGCTTTCTTCTCTTTTCAGATGCCGTCGCACCAGAGCTGCGCTAAGTATTTCTGGTGTTTTCGGTGAAAAGCTCTTCCACCGTCAGCGGCCGCGCGAGCATTCCTTGCTGCCCGGCGAACTTTATCATTTCCGCGATATCGTGAGCGTTCTCCCTGAGCCCCTGATAAAAGGGGTGCTTGCCGAAAAACTCGCGCTCTTTTTCGAGATAAGACCGAGCCCAGGCGAAACTCAGTCTGTGAGGTTGTTGCATGAATTCGTCGTAGGCCCGGCGCGACGCCATGAACGCCTCGAACAGGCTGGTCGCAACCCACGGGTCCTTCTTCAGGATATCGGTCTTGATAATGATCGGATGCATGATCGGGAAGACTTTCGTCCTGCTGTAGTAATCCTTCTCGGCTTTCTCGAAATCGGGGAAAAGCCGTTCGATCTTTCCATCGCCGCGAAGCCACGCCTGTGGCAGGTCGGGCTCGACCTCGGCGTCGATCTGACCTTCGATCAAGAGATCCTCCAAGCGCCGCTTCCCCTCGACGCGTTCGACTCTGATGTTGTTCGGCAGATGGGAACCGATAGGTTCGCGATTGATCACCACCCAGGTAACGTCGGTAACCGGGAGGTCGTAGCTGTTATGGAACATCCCTTTGGTCACCAGAGCGAGAGTGTTTTCATAACTCCGGAGACCGATGCGCGCGCCCCTCAGGTCCGAGGGTTTTCGTATCCCGGAGCCGGCGCGGACAAAGCAGAATTTGTGGCTGAACATGCGGCGGGGAAAAAACGGAATCGCGTGGAACCAGTCAACGTTCTGACTTTTGGCAACGAGATACGAGGACA
>DATMBL010000268.1:0-7770 GCA_035559295.1 Candidatus Eiseniibacteriota bacterium | reverse complement strand
GGTTGGCCGGCGACGAGGTTGCCCGGCTTGACGATTACCGCCTCGCCGGCTTCGACGCCTTCGGTGATTTCCACGCCTTCCGCCAGGCGCCGCCCCGTGCGCACGCGCCTTTCGACTGCTTTCCCGTCCGCCACCGTCAGGACCTTTTCGATGCCGGCGAAGGTTACGAGCGCGTCATCGGGTACCGTGACGACCTCCTCTCCGAGCTCGACGACAATTTCGGCTTTGGCGAACGAACCGGGGCGGAGGAGAAACCGCGGGTTGGGCACCTCGGCTTCGATCAGCAGCGTGCGATTCTCTTCGGCGATGGCCGGCGAGAGACGGACCACACGACCACCGTACTCCCCGGGATCGCCCGCGACCGTCAAACGCACTTGCTGCCCGACACGGACGAACCCCGCTTCCCGTTCGGGGACCGCAAGCCGGAGACGCAACGGATCCATGCGGATCAGCGTGACGACCGGCGAACCCGCGGCCAAATACTCGCCGAGCGATGCATGGCGCTGTCGCACCGCGGCTTCGATCGGGGACGCGATCGCAGTGTCTTTGAGTTGCTGGCGGGCGATTTCCAGTTCAAAGCGGCGTTGCGCGAGAATCGCCTGGCGCTGTCGTACCTCTTCGAGCGCGTCCTGGTAGCGCGCCTCGGCGACAGTCAGCTGGGCAATGGCTTCGTCGAGTTCCGCGCGCGCGATCAGATCACGCTTGGAAAGCTCGACCATGCGCTCATGGGTGAGTTTCGCGTCTTTGAGCACAGCGGCGGCCTGGCGCACGATGCCGGTTTCCTCCGGGACCACCCGGTCATCGTTTCCGCCCGGCGAAAGGCCGAGGCGAACGCGAGCTTGCTCCAAGGCAGCCTCGGCCTGTTCCACTCGAAGGGAGTAATCGCTGGGGTCGATGCGCGCAACGACTTGGCCGCGGCGCACGCGGCTGCCCAGATCGACGTTGATTTCGCCCAGACGGCCCGGAACTTTCGCTCCGAGAACGATTTCCTCGTCGGCGGCGAGCGTCCCGGTGGCGCTGACCGTCCGGGCCGCGATCGCCTTCTTTGCCCGCGCAATCCGGACTTCCCTGGGCACGCCCACGCTTTCGGCCAGGGTCTTGGCCGCGGGCTCGCGGTCGCAGCCGGCGACGGTCAACGCGATGGAGGCGGTCGCGAGCGCGCGCAGGAGAGGCGTGACCGCTCCTGAACCGACGTTCAGGCAACTGAACATGCGTTCATTATAGCCGGGCGCCGATCACGGTCAATGGCGCGCTGCGGCGGACCTGGCGACGCGATTTTCAGTGTTCCGCCGTCCCCGGTTGTGCTACAGTTAAGCGCCGTGCGCGCTCGAAATCTCGTGTACACCGCCCCGCTGCTGTTCCTCGCCTGCTCGCAGCCAGCGCTCGATCCGGGTATGACGTTTTTGGTCGGGCTCGGCCATTATCAATCGGAGATGGCACGGCTCGAAAGCCGACCCGAGAGATGGGCGGATCGGCAGAGATTAGGCGAGTCGCTGAAGGCGAGTTATCTCGTGACGCTGGGGGAATCGCGCGAGTTCAACCGACTCGTCGATTTGGACGTTAAGAGAAGAGAGTTCCTGGTGACGATGCGCCAGTTGCCGCTGAGCGTCGAGCGTGTCAAGGCGATGAACGAGGAGCTGGCCGCCATGGAGAGCCAGATCCAGGAGTTGAAGCAAGTTGTCAAAGCGCAGGTCGCGCGTCTTCACGATGGCCCTCAAGATGCGACCCGGCAAGCCGAGCGTGTTGCGGCCATCGGACTTGTTCACCTGGCGCTCGAGCGGTTTTCCGCGACCTATCCCTACGCGCCGCCGTCGGCCGTCGCAATTGGGCCGTATCTGGTGACCGATCACGGAAGCTTCGCCCAGGTCGCAACACCGGTCGGGGATACCTACCGCTGCGTGCCCGTCCTCGTAGCGGGAGAGGGCGCCGCAATCGAGTGCGAAAAAAGTCGGTAGGACACCTTGGTTGTTCCAATCCAGGTTCAGAGTCTGCGTCGGTATCTGCGCCACCGGCCGCTCCAGTCGCACCCGCAGTCTTTGCAATGCCATTCCGCCAGACCCTCCCACTCTTCTCGCTCGGCGAGCACGGCGTTTCCTTTCTCGATCGCTTTGCGCAGCGGTGCGGTAAGCGGGCCATAAACGATTGGAACGACTCGGGTCGAGCCGCATCCAGGGCACGGCGGCGCGCTTCTTTTCAATCCGTCCCTGCCGCTGGGGCTCGTAGTTCGGCGCATGGCAAAGGAACGCGTTGCCGAAGGTCAGACGGAGCGCCGTAAGTGGCGCGCTGCCTCGACCAATAGCCGGGCCTTGGCTTCAGCCAAATCCCGGTTGATCGTCATCAAGCCGCAGTCCGGCGCGAGCAAGAGCTTGGAGGGCTCGATATAGCGCAGTGCCGCCTGCACGCGCTCGATCACCGAAACGAGCGGCGGCACAGGTGTATCGCCCGGGTCGACGCATCCGAACATGATCAGGCGATCCTTGCAGATCTCCAAAATCGAAGGATCGTAAGCGCTACGGGCGAACTCCAAACCAAAGCCGGCGATCCGGGTCGTCATCAGTTCGTGGAGCAGCTCGGGATACTCATACTGGTGCTGGCGACCCCCGCCGCCGGGGTAGCCGTAACAGAGATGGACGATTGTCGGAATAGCGATGCCCTCGAGGCACCGGTCGAGAGCACGCGCGCCGTACGCAAATACCTTTTCGTGGTAGCGGGTCATGGCGGGCTCGTCGATTTGGACAAAGTCGCAGCCTTCAGCCTGGAGGTCGCGCAACTCACGGTTGAGCGCCGCCGCAATATCCATCGCCAGCGCGCCCTCGTCGCCGTAACATTCATCGAGCGTACTGTCAATCACGGTCATCGGTCCAGGAACCGCAATCTTGAGCGGTCTTTCGGTTTGGGCGCGCGCGAACCGGAAATCGTCGAGCACCGCGGGGGCTCGCCTGCGGATCGGCCCGACGATGCGCGGTACGAGGCGCTCTTGCTCGCGCCGGCGGTAGATCGTTTTCACGCCGGGCCGTTCGAGGTCGACGCCCTCGAACGCCGCCAGCACGTGATCGATGAAACCGATCCGGCGCTGCTCGCCGTCGGTCAGGAGATCGAGCCCGATGCGCTCCTGCGTTCGAATGGTCAAAGCCGTGGCATCATCCTGAGCTTCCTTGAGAACGGCGCCCTCGAACCGGAAACGCACGCGCGTCCGCTCCGAGACGGCGAGCCAGCGCGGCCGGGGAAAACTGCCGACGGTGGTGGTTGCAACGGGTGGTAACGTCATCTGCACCTCTCGAGAAGTTTGTTCCGCTGGTAACAGCATCGATATGCCGCAATCAAAACGAATCGGAATATCTCGCGCAAAGCCCGCAAAGATCGCCAAGTAAGAGATCAACTTTTACTCGGGGACTAGGGTGCGGGGGGGGCTTTGCGCGCTTGACGTACTTGGCGCGAGAAGTCTTATCGTCTCGACAGTTACGGTCGAGCAGGCTTTCTCCAAACCGTGGAAATTCCCAAGCATGGTAGTACGCGAGCCGCGAAGAACTCTGCGCTATAGTAGTACCGGCGATCGACCAAAGACAAGCCGGCCCGCCCGTGTCACTGCCTTTTTCTCAACAGGCGGTAAAAGATCGTCGTTGTCGCCGCCAGCGATACGCCGGCGGTGAGGGCGACTCCGAGCGAGGCGCCGAAAGCGCTCGCAAACGCGCCCATGACAATCGAGCCCACCGATCGCATACCCTGATCCATGTTGAAGACGCTCATCACCCGTCCGAGCAGTTCTCGCGGTACTTCAATTTGAATGATCACCCGGCTCACCGTGCGAAAGCTCACCTGACCGGCTCCGACCAGAGCGAGGAGGAGCACCGAAAGCCAAAAAAAAGACGACGCGCAAAACAGGATGAGAAAGATCGGGGTCACCGTGGTCGTGACCCAGAGGAGATTGGAACGATCCCAACGTTCCCCGGCCGACGCGAGAAACGAGAGCGAGGCGATCGCTCCGACACCGGGTGCGGCCATTAGGATACCGAGCCCGTCCGGCCCGACGGCAAGCACCTCTTTGGCGAACACGGGAAGGAAGCGCTGGTACGTGACGATAAAGATGCTAAACGTGTAGGCGGCGATGATGCTGCTCAAGATCACGGGCGAGTTCCAAACGTAGCGAAAACCCTCCTTGAACTCGCGGGCAAAACTCTGCGGCGCGCCGGCGCGGCGCCGCTCCTTCAAGTGCATCAGCACCAGTCCTAGGCCGGAAAGCAGCAGGGTTGCGGCAAACAGCGAGTAACAGCCGCGCACGCCGATCCAGAGGATGAGGATGCCGCCGAGCGACGGACCGACGATTCTGGCGAAATTGAAACCGATCGTGTAGAGCGAAACCGCGTTCATCAGGTGCTCGCGCGGCACGAGATCGGCGAGAACGGATTGGGACGCCGACGGATTGACGGCGCGAATCGAACCGAACAAGACTTCGAGGGCGAGGAGATGCCAAAACTCGAGCATCCCCAGCGCATGCAGCGCCAGAAAACCGAGCACCGGAACCGCGGAACAAAACTGGATCAACACGAGCAGTCGCTTGCGGTCGTAGCGATCGACCAGCACGCCGCCGGCGGCGCCGAGCATCAAGCGGGGAGCGGCGCCGCATAGGCCGAGAACACCGAGCGCCAAAGGTGAGCCGGTCATTTCGTAAGCGATCCAGTAGAGCGCGACCTCCTGGATGAAATGGCCCAGAGACGCAAGCACGTCGCTCGTCCAAAAGAGCGCATAATCGCGGTAGCGCAGCGAATCGAAAACGCGAATGGAAGTTCTCCCGGCAAAAGATCAAGCAGGCTTTTTATACATGCTGCCGTAACGGCAGAAAAGCAAGCGAAAGCGCGAGCGCGGTCGGCGTCATGAAGTCACGGCTTTGTGAGTCGGCACAGAACGAGCCGTTGCGCTACGGCGGGTAGCTTGCGATAAGCAATCCTGGAGGTTGCGATGCTCGGCATGCGATTGAGCAGCACGAACGGCAAAGACAAAATCGGGAGGTCAACGACGTGAGCTACGATGATCGGAGCGTAAAGCCGATGAGCGCGAGCCTGATGCGCGCGCGGATTGCAACCAGGATTCTGGCCGGGCTCTACGAAGACGTTCCCACCCTGTTGACCAGCGCGGTGCGCTTGCTGGTGGAGTTGCCCGGCGGGCGAGCCGGATCGGGTCCGCCCTATCCTCTAAAGATCGGCGTCAGTCCCGCCTGGTGCAGCGGCGTCGAGGGCGCGCGGCTCGTCGGTACGGGCAAACTCGATCTCGCCTGGCTCAATCCGTCGGTGATTGCGGCGATGGCCTACCGCGGGAAGGGTCCTTTCAGGAGAAAATATCCGCTGCGCGCGCTGGCGATTTTCCCGTCCTGGGACAGATTGGTGATCGCCGTCTCACCCACGTTGGGTGTGCACAGCATGGAAGAACTGATCGCCAAACGGCCGAAGATGCGGGTTTCGATCGCGGTCAACGATTGCGTCGATTTTGCCATTCGCGCTTTGCTCAAGGCGCATGGCATCTCGCGGCAGGATTTCATCGAGTGGGGCGGTACGGTCGATGAAGTGGTGCGGCCCAGCAATCCCAAGCGGCGCGAAGGGATCGTCTCGGGCGAGATCGACATGGTGATCGACGAGGGCATCGACTCATGGGGCGAGCTTGCGGTAGCTCGCGGAATGATCTTTCTGTCTTATTCGGAGGCGGTTCTGCAGAAGCTCGAGCGCTACGGTTTTCGGCGCGCGCGCCTCGATCGCGGGAGAGTCGCGGGCATCGAGGGGCCGGTCGAGACCGTCGATTTCAGCGGCTGGCCGATCGTTGTGCATGACAAGTTCCCCGATGAGCTGGCGTATCACGTCGCCGCCGTGCTCGAGCGGATTCGCGAGGAGATCCCGTATGACGCGCCGGAGCCCCCGCCGATGCAGGCGTTGTGCGCGAGCACGGACGCGGGCCCGCTCCATTTTCCGCTGCATCCGGGTGCGGAGCGTTACTATCGAGAAAAGGGCTACCTTTGAGAGGAGAAGAAGGCCAGCGCAGGGACGCTGAGCACGCAGAGAAAGGCAAAGAGATTTTTCGCCATAGAGGTCAAGAAGTTGCCGGCGCGGCCCGCCGCATACTCTGGGTCCTATTGCGCCTTGCGCGCTTGGCGCTCTTGGCGCGAGAAAGCCTCCTCTTCCCGACGTTGGCGGGTAACAGTCAGTTTGCGTGTTTTGCTAACTCGCCGCTCTTCTTTGCAGTTCCTGCAATCCCGCAAGCACCCGCTTCGGCGTAAACGGCCCTTCACGCAACCGCACGCCGACCGCGTCGAAGATCGCGTTTGCGATCGCAGCGGCCACCGGTATGGTCGCCGGCTCGCCGGCGCCCAGCGGCGCCATGTCGGGCCGGTTGATCAACACGATGTCCACCTGAGGAACGTCATCGAACTTGAGTATCGGGTAGCTGTTCCAGTCGAGACTGGTCACGCCTTGGGCATCGAATGTCACTTCCTCGAAGAGCGCCCGACTGAGGCCCTGGATGATGTTGCCCTCGACCTGATTTTTGACGCCGTCGGGATTGACGATGAGCCCGCAGTCGTGAGCGCAGACGATTCGCGTCACCGTAACTTTGCCGGTCGAGCGGTTTACTGCGACTTCGGCAACGGCGGCAACGTAGGCGTTCGCCCGTTGCGTCACGGCGACGCCACGGCCCGGCGCGCCGGCGCCTGCGGTCGCCGCGGGAGAAGGGCGGCTGCGCCAATTCGCCTTCGCCGCGGCCGCCTTGAGACATTCGGTTCCGCGCTGGTTGTCGGTGAGGTGGCGCAGCCGGAACTCAACCGGATCGATCTGGAGATCGGCCGCGATCTCGTCCATGAGCGATTCGCTCGCGAAACAACGCGCCACGTCCCCGGGCGCGCGTAGGTTGCTCGTGCGAAGCGGTATCGGTTCGGGAAAATGCCAGTTGACGAGCTCCGCGATGATCCTCTGATTCGGCACGCCGTAGATTTCGCCACTGCTCTGCGTGCCGTTGGGAGACCCGGGATTCTTTGGTCGAATGCCGACCTGGAGAGAGGCCAGCAGCGGCGTCGCGCCCGATGCGGTCCAGGGGAATCCGATATCAACGAAATCCCACGCGATCAGGTTTCCCCCGGCATCGATTGCGGCCTTGACCTCATCCAGCTGCGGCGGCCCCTTTGGTTCCCAACCGTGCTCGTCTTGTCGTGACCATTGAACGCGCACCGGCGCCCCGACCGCGCGCGACAACAATGCCGCATCCTCCGCGCCGTCATCCGTGCTCATCCGGCCGTATGAGCCGGAGGCCTCATGATAGGTGATGCGAACGTTCTCCTCGGGGATGTTCAGCAAAGCGGCAATGGTCCCTCGGGTGCGGAACGGCCCTTGAGGCCCCGACCAGATCGTTGCTTTGCCGTTTTTCACGTCGGCGACGGCGCATGACGGGCCGATCATACCGTGCATCTGAAACGGCCAGCAAAAACTCGCCTGATACACCTTTTGCGCCTCTTTGAAAGCCGCGTCGAGGTTCCCTTTATCGACTGCTTTCAGCGTGCGCACAGGCTTGTGGTTTTTCAAGTAAGCGTATAGCTCGTCGGGATTCGCGGGTAGTTTGGTTTGCGGCTTGGACCACACGACCTTGAGGGATCGGGCGGCTCTCACGGCCGCCCACTCGGTTTCGGCAACGACGCCGACGAATTTGCCCTCCCGCACGACCATGACGACACCCGGAATGCCTTTGACCGATTCGTAATCGATGCTGACCGGCTCCGTATTGATCACCGGCGGCCTC
>DATMBL010000267.1:0-4686 GCA_035559295.1 Candidatus Eiseniibacteriota bacterium | reverse complement strand
GGCTTTACATGTAACGTAACCTTTATGCAGGAGGGAACATCATGGCGTCGTCTGTGCAAGCGAGGGTGAAGGAGATCGTGTGCGAGCAGCTCGGAGTGAGCGAAGAGGAAGTGACTCCCGAAGCCTCCTTCATCGAAGATCTCGGAGCCGACTCGCTCGACATTGTCGAACTCGTCATGGCGCTCGAGGAAGAGTACGAGCTCGAGATATCCGACGAAGACGCGGAAAAAATCAAGACTGTCCAGGACGTGATCAACTACATCGAAAACCATCGGTAGGAGAGCGCTTCCTCTCATCCCGCGCGCCGGCAACGGGGCCGAGCCGGCTGGCGGAGCCGGCGTTGCACCGGGCTGCGCGATATTTTCCGACGAACGCAAGCGACCGTTGCCGCTCGAATGATTGCCATCGGCAGTGACCACGGGGGGGTTGACCTCAAGGATTTTTTGCTCGAGTTTTTGCGCGCCCGCGGGCTCGCGGTGGAAGATTGCGGCACGCAAGGGCATGCTTCGGTCGACTATCCGGATTTTGGCCGTGCGGTATCTTTGCGCGTTAGCCGGGGAGAGGCCGAGCGCGGCATCCTGATCTGCACCAGCGGCATCGGCATGTCGATTTTGGCGAACAAGTTTCCCGGCGTACGCGCCGCACTCGTGCAGGATCTCGACGGAGCGCGAACGAGCCGAGAGCACAACGACGCCAACATCCTGGTTCTGAGCGGCGCCAAGACCGATCCGGGCCTGGCCGAGAAGATCCTCGAGACTTGGCTCGAGACTCCGTTTGCCGGCGGCCGTCATCTCCGTCGCGTGAACAAGATCCTCGAGATCGAACGGGACCTCGGGCTCGATCCCCAGCACCGAGGCAAATCGCGATGATGGCTCGAGCCACCGGGAGGCCCGCTTCAAACCGCCGGCCGGTATAAGCCCGGAAGGTCGGAATTTTCAAGGCAAAGCGAGAAACCATGGCGAGGATGTCGTTTTTGAAAAGCACCGATCCCGAGGTCTACGCGGCGATCGAGGGGGAGAGCGAACGGCTGGAACGGAACCTCGAGCTGATCGCCTCGGAAAACGTCGTGAGCGAAGCCGTCCTGGAAGCTCAAGGGTCCGTGATGACGAACAAGTACGCCGAGGGCTACCCGGGAAAGCGGTATTACGGCGGTTGCGAGTTCGTCGATCGCGTCGAAGCGCTTGCAATCGCGCGCGCCAAGGAGCTGTTCGGCGCGGATCACGTCAACGTCCAGCCCCATTCCGGAACCCAGGCGAACATGAGCGTTTACTTGGCGGTGCTGCAGCCCGGCGATTGCTATCTCGGCATGAATTTAGCCCACGGCGGCCATCTGTCGATGGGAAGCCCGGTCAATTTTTCCGGAATGCTTTACCGCGTGGTTCCTTACGGCGTCTCCGAACAAACCGAAACCATCGATTACGACGAGGTCGCCAGGTTGGCGCGCGAGCACAGGCCGAAGCTCATCGTTGCAGGGGCGAGCGCGTATCCGCGAGTCATCGATTACGCCCGGTTCCGTGCGGTGGCCGACGAAGTCGGGGCCCTGCTGATGGTCGACATGGCTCATATCGCCGGGCTTGTGGCCGCCGGCCTGCATCCGAGTCCCGTGCCGTATGCCGACTTCGTCACCACGACCACACACAAGACGCTCCGAGGCCCGCGCGGTGGCATGATCCTCTGCCGCGCCCAACATGCCAGGGCGATCGACAGCAAAGTGTTTCCCGGGATGCAGGGCGGGCCGTTGATGCACGTGATCGCCGCCAAGGCGGTGGCGCTCAAGGAGGCGCTGGGCGATGAGTTTGCGCGCTACCAGCGACAGATCGTCAACAACGCCCGCGCTCTCGCCGCCGGGTTGACCGCCAGAGGCTTTCGCTTGATTTCAGGCGGAACCGATAATCATCTGATGCTGATCGACCTGAGGCAATCCGAGCTCACCGGAAAAACGGCTCAGGAAGCGCTCGATCGGGCGCGAATCACTGTCAATAAGAACGCGGTGCCGTTCGACACCCGCTCGCCTTTTGTGACCAGCGGCGTGCGTCTCGGGACGCCAGCGGTGACGAGCCGGGGGATGAAAGAAAGGGAAATGGAGGAGATCGCCGACCTGATCGCGCGCGTGTTGAACCACGTCGGCGACGAACAGACGCTTCGGTCCGTAGCCGCAGCGGTAGGAGACCTGTGCGAGAAGTTTCCTGTGTACCCGCATCGTTTGACATCCCCACGCTGACCTCCCCCTTCCCTTCAGAGCTTTGAGCGCGCTCGGCTGCGCGGCGCTCTCGATCGCGAGGTCTGGGAGTTTGTATGAAGTGCCCTTTTTGTCATGAGACGGATAACCGCGTGATCGACTCGCGCCTGAGCAAGGACAGCAACATGATCCGCCGCCGGCGCGAATGCTCGCGCTGCAGTCGGCGTTTCACGACATACGAGAGGGTTGAGGAGATGATGCCGCTGGTAATCAAGAAAGACGGCCGGCGCGAGACCTACGACCGCATGAAAATCATCAACGGGCTCAAACGCGCGTGCGAAAAACGCCCTGTGAGCATCAACACGATCGAAGCGATTGCCGATCGGATCGAGCGCGCGCTTCAGGAGCGAGGCGAAAAAGAGATTCCCAGTTCGGTGATCGGCGAGGCGACGATGCGCGAGCTGCACGACACCGATCAGGTGGCGTATGTGCGGTTCGCTTCGGTCTACAGGTCGTTCAAGGACATCAGCGAGTTCATGGTCGAACTGGAAGAGCTGCTGAAAGAACGCAAAGGGGCGCACGGAGCGCGCCCGCAGACGAAGAGGGACTAGCTTCGTTGGCCGAAACGGTCGAGGAACGCGATCGCCGCTACATGGGCATGGCCTGCCGCCTGGCGTTAAGAGCGGTCGGGAGAACCAGCCCAAACCCGATGGTGGGGGCGGTCCTGGTACGGCACGGGCAGATCGTCGGCCGCGGGTTTCACCGGTTTGCCGGCGCCGATCACGCCGAGATCGTTGCGATCAAGCAGGCCGGAGCCCGCGCCCGGGGCGCAACTCTTTATCTTAACCTCGAGCCTTGCGTGCATCAAGGCAGGACGCCACCGTGCGCGCCCGCCTTGATCAAGGCAGGCATCAAAGAGGTTGTGGTCGGTATGAGGGACCCCAACCCAGCGGTTGCCGGCCGCGGCCTTGCCGCGCTCAGGCGTGCCGGGATCGCCGTTCGCTCCGGGGTCCTGAGCGAGCAGTGCGAGCGGCTCAACGAAGCCTTTACCAAGTACATCACGCGCAAGCTGCCGTTTGTGACACTCAAGCTCGCGGCGTCGTTGGACGGAAGAATCGCAACGGCCGGCGGCGACGCGAGGTGGGTGACCGGGTCGGCTGCGCGACATGAAGTGCACGAGCTTCGCAACCGGCTCGATGCCGTCCTCGTCGGAGCCGGAACCGTGCTGGCGGACAATCCCCGGCTCACCTGCAGAATCGCCGGCGGCCGGGACCCGTGGCGGGTCATCTTGGACGGCCGTTTACGCATACCGCTCGAGGCCCGGCTGCTGCACGAGCGCGCGCGCGAAAAGAACATCATCGTCACCGGAACCCGCGTTTCGGCGCGGAAAATCCGCGCGCTCGAGTCTCTCGGCGCGCAGGTTTGGAGATTCGGGCTCCGCGGCGGCCTAGTTCCCTGGCGAGCGGTGCTGAAGCGGCTTGCGCGTATCGGGATCACGAGCGTGCTGGTCGAGGGCGGGGCCGCAACGGCCGCATCGGCGCTCCGCGACCGGGCGGTCGATAAGGTGTTGCTCTTTTATGCGCCGAAGATTTTCGGCGGCGACGGCCGTTCGATGATCGACAGCGTGGGCGTTACGCGCGTCGGGCGCGCAATCCGTTTGGAGCGCATAGAAGTAGCCAGACGGGGCGAAGACATACGGGTGACGGGTTATCTCTGATCGATTGAGTGCTGGACCGATGGCGTGTTGGAGCACTACTCCCGTACTCGATTCTCCATATGTTCACCGGGTTGATTGAAGACGTCGGCGAAGTGAGCCGCCTGCGGCTCGACCAAGGCTCGGCGGTTCTGGCGGTCAGCACGCGCTTGCCGCGGCGCTCGATCGCGGTCGGGGCGAGCATCGCGGTCAACGGCGCTTGCTTGACCGTGGTGAAAAAGAATGCGCGCGCCCTGGAATTCGAACTCTCCCCGGAAACCCTCGAGCGCACGAGCCTGGGAACGCTCCGGCCAGGAAGCCTGGTGAACCTCGAGCGTTCGATGCGCTGGCGCGACCGCTTGGGCGGCCACCTGGTGACCGGACACGTTGACGGGCTGGCGACGGTAAAGACGATCGAGCGCCGGGGCGAGTTTAGTTTCTTCACTTTCGCCGTGGCGGAACAGCTGGCGCTTTTCATGGTGCGCAAAGGCTCGGTCGCGGTGGACGGCATCAGCCTGACGGTCAATACTTGCAGCGCGCGGCAGTTCTCGGTGGCGGTGGTTCCATTTACCCTGAAGCACACTAATTTGCGCGCCCGCCGGCTTGGTGATAAAGTCAACATCGAAACCGACCTGATCGGCAAATACGTCCATAAATTCGTGACCATGGAGCAGATGGCACCGGCGCCGAAAGGTCGAGGCTGAAACGCCCGCCATGGCTTTGGCAACGATCGAGGAAGCCGTCAGGGAGTTCCATGCCGGCCGCATGGTCATTTTGATCAACGAGGAGTCGGCCGACAACGACGGATTCTTTT
>DATMBL010000266.1:0-5690 GCA_035559295.1 Candidatus Eiseniibacteriota bacterium | reverse complement strand
CGGTGTTGTACTTTTTGATCGTTCGCATGCTTGAAGCTCCTCGTCAATCTTTCCCGGAAAGCTTGTCGAGCCAGGCACCCAGGGGCCCCCGAGACATCCTTCGAAGCACGCCCTCCAACTCGCCCTTGTCCATCCATATGCCCCCGCAGCGGCTGCAGCGGTCGAGAGCAAAACCGTGAAACGTGTAACCCTCCATCGCCGCGGAGCACCTCGGGCAACAAAGCTCCTCGTTGCGTTTCTCGACTTTTTTCAATCGACGCCGGAGCTTTTCGATCAGCTCCCGATCGCGCTCGGCGAAATAGATGTCTTCCTTCGCCCGCTCGACGAGCCTCATGGTCTCGCCGAATTTGTCCTTTTCGTCCGCCATGCTCTTCGATATTTGCAGTTTTGATGCCACGCCCGACCGGGTTTGCAGTCGCTGCCCGAGCCGTGTCTTTCTACGCCGGGACGCGAGCTCTTTTTGCCGACGCGAGAAATCGGCAGCGAGGGACTGTCAAATGTGCGAAAAATCGGCTATGGTTCGCCGAAAAAACTCTTGGACCGACCAGAACGGCGTCATAAGAGCACTTTGAATGAAAGGAGCATCGATGAGGGCGAAGTTGACGCTTCTAGCGATGATTGCGGCGGTTTTCTATTGCACTGCGACGGCAGGGGCCGGGGGCGCAGACGGCGGACAGAAGCTTTACCTGCAGCACTGCGCCTCTTGTCATGGCAAGGACGGAAAAGGGAGTGGTCCGGTAAGCCCTCACCTCAAGGTCAAAGTTCCCGATCTGACCTTGCTAAAAAACAATAACAACGGCCGTTACCCTCTGGACTATGTCGTGTCGACGATCGACGGACGCCGCTCGGTACGCGCCCACGGCGACCGCGAGATGCCGGTCTGGGGGGAAATTTTCAGCCAGGAACTCGAAAAGGAAAAGTACAAAGAGCTCACCACGCTTCTCAAAGCAAAGGTGATCGCGGAGTATGTCGGAACCCTGCAGCGTTGATTGTCCACCAGGGGGAAAAAGCGATGCCCCCCGCAAAGCCCGCTAACGCCGCCGCCAAGTTAAGGCACAGCCATCCGCCGATGCCCTGATCTCCTGCGATAGTCGGGATTGTTCGCAAGCTGCGATGAAATTTTCCATGCTGCCAAATGCTGGAGAGGTAAGACTTCCTCGCGCCAAGCACGCCAAGGCCGCAAAGGCCCCGCAACCCAGGCCCAAATAAAATTTAATCTTTTATCCTTTGCGGGCTTTGCGCGAGATCCCCCATTTCCTTTTGGTTGCGGCTGTGCCGCGCTGCGCTCTGTGCGTCTCTCGTCTCGCCGGATTGCATCGCCGCGCGTGGCGAAGTCGGTCTTTGCCATGTCTGCGTACCGTTCGCGCACTGCCGTCGGGCCCGGTGTAGACATCGTTAGGCGGCTCGAGCCACACCGACCTTCCGAGCCGGGAGGACGAGTACCGGGCACGGCGCGCGCGCAACCATCTTCTCGGACACGCTGCCGATCAAGAGATGGTCGAGACCCGTTCGGCCGTGCGTCGACATAACAATGATGTCCACCGCTTCGCCCGCCGCCTTCGCGACGATATTGCTCTGAGCAGCGCCGAATTCAACGACCTGCCGCGTCTGAACGCGATTGATCAGCTCAGGGAACCTGTCGCGCAAGAACCTGTCCAGAAGGCGCCGCTCCCGATCCAGCATGTCGCGGATCACGCTTCCCTCTCTCGGTCGATTCCAACCCTCTCCGACCTCAACGACATGGTAGACGATTACTTCTGCGCCTCGAGGCTCGGCCATCTCGAGCGCGTATCGAACGCCGACCGCGGACGCTTCCGATAAATCGGTTGGCGCCAGTATTTTCTTGACGTTATCGATCTTTTCCATGTGCACCTCCATCTTCAGACGGTCTTTGACAGCAATAAGCGTGCCTTGGTCCTTTTGGAGCAAAACGACAGCTCCTCGTTTCAGGGGCGCTGGCGTTTTCGCAGTAGTTAGAATCTCGGTCCAATTTTTCCCATTCGCGCGAAACGAAATGTGCGTTGATCTAAAAAAAGACGGCTTCCCAACGTGCAAGCCGATTGCGCATCTGGCACAACGTCTGCTTTTTGTGCGTGGGCAACTACTCGGAGGCTCTGGAGAAGTTATGAACCAAGGTCGATACAGCTGGATCAAAGTCCTAGACGTCATGACCAACGATCCGATTACAGTAGGCCCCTCGGAGACCATCGGGGAAGCCGAGGATCTGATGTTCGAAAATCGGATCCGCCAGCTTCCCGTGGTCGAACACAATGAGCTGGTGGGGGATTATTGCGGATCGCGATATCCGGTCGTTTCTCAGCGTTTCGGCTCTGGCGAGTCCCGAGACACGCGAAGCCGCCCTGAGTACGAAAATCTCCGAGGTCATGACGCGAGAGCCAGTCACGTTATCGCCGGACGACGACCTGGAAACCGCTATCGAAGTGATGATCAACGAAAAATTCGGCGGCGTGCCGGTGGTTACCGAAGCCGAGGGACTGGTCGGCATTGTCACGTACGTCGATGTGCTGCGCTGTTTCCTTTACCGGCTCCAGGAAGACTGATCAGGAGGACAAGACAATGAAGAACGGCAAAGAGGGAGTGGTCAGAGACATCATGATGGGCTCTCCCGTGACGCTGCGATCCGAAGACACGTTAAACTTGGCCAACGACGTGATTTCCCTGGGCCGCATCCGCCACATTCCGATCGTCGACGACGGTCGGTTGGTTGGGCTCCTGACGGAACGCGATTTACTCGGAGCCGCGGCGATCACCATTTTCGGGCTGAAGCAGAAAACCAAATCCGCTTTGCTCAGTAGCCACCGCATCAGAGACGTGATGAAAAAGAAGGTCGTGACGGTGTCTCCGGATACGCCGATCAAGGAGGCGGCTCATCTGATGGCGCAAAAGAAGATCGGCTGTGTGCCGGTCGTTGCCGATGGGGTCCTCGTCGGCTTGGTCACCATCACCGATCTGTTGAGGTACGTCGAAGGGCTCTAGCGGGCGCCACAAGCTTTTCCAAGGAGACGACCGTGGCGGGGTTTTTGGGGGAAAAAGAAGTCTTGACGCGGGATCGGGTCAAAGAAATCCTCCGCAATCAGGAGTACTCCTACCTCGAACAAAAGGTAACCCTGTTGGGCATTGAAGAGGATAACTTAATCCTAAAGATCTCCTTTTTAATCGAGTACAAGAAGAAAATGATCTCGATCGAAGAAAAGGAGCCGATCAGGATGGCGTTTGGCGAGTTTCGGGTCGAGGATTGGGGGGACGGCATTCGGAAAATCGCCGACATCGAGTAGCCTTAATCGGGACGCACTCGCCCCGATCGGGCTTTGGGAGAAAGGACCAGCACCGGGTCACCCGAGTGGCGCACAACCTTCTCGGTCACGCTTCCGAGAATCCATCGCTTCAGGCCTGAACGGCCGTGCGTACTCATGGCAATCAGGTTGTCCCGCGTCGATCGCCCGAGCCCAATGATCTCCTCCGCCGCGTGACCTTCCAGGGGTATGGAAGATACCCGGAGGCCCTTTCCTTCAAGCTCCTGGGCTTTATTCTGCAAATAGACTTTGGCTTCGTCTCGCATCTGCGACCGAAGCTGATCGAAGTTGATCGTGTGGAATTCATCGGCGCTGGTGTACCGATCCGTGGGGAGGCGGTAAGCGCGCGCGAGCACGATTTCGAGGTTCAGGGTCTTCGCCAATGCAACTGCGGCGGGAAGCACCGCTTCGGCCAGGCTCGAGCCGTCGAGCGGCACGATTACGGATCTCAGCCGGACCTCGTCGTCACGACCGATTTCCTCGCTCGCCCGCACCAGTAGCAACGGATTCATCGCGCTTCTGAGGACCTTCTCCGCCACGCTCCCCAAGAGCCAGCGACCGAGTCCGGAGCGCCCGTGAGTTGCCATGGCAATCAGAGAGCCTTTGTCCCGGGCAGCGGTTTCGACAATGACGTCCTCCGGCACACCCTTGAGCACCTTGCATGATATCTCGCAGCCCCGCAGCGAGGCGCTGACACCCTCCAGATAGGTCTTGGCCTGTCGCTCGGCCTCTGCGACGATCGCGCGAAGAAATTCCTCGTTCCTGGCGCTCGTGACGGTGGCAAGGTCGACCACGTCGACAACATTGAGCAGTTCAACCGGCAACTGGAGTTCCCGGCCCAGGAGCCTCACATACGGCAGCGCCTTCTCGGCCGTCTTGGAACCATCCAGCGGTGTCACAATTCGCGTATACACGGTTCAGCTCCGTTCGTGTGCGAGGCGCGGAGTGGTTTACGGGAGTCACGCATTCAGGTTCCCTTTAGGCTGTCCCGCAGGAACTCGAGAAGCTCGACGTGCTTCTCCGAATCTCGGATCATCGCATCCAACAACACCTTGAAAAGACCGTGATAATAGCCGCGGCTGTCTTCGGCCAGGGCTCGGTACTCCTTGATGCCCGCTTTCTCCAGCCGGATGAAATCCTCCGTGATCTTTGCCAGCGTTCCGTTCAACTCCGCGAGATCGCCTCCGCCCTCGAAACTCCCCTCGGGCTTTCTCCATAGGAGACTCCCTTTGAGGGTGGCGATCATCGCGTGCACGACGGCGCGATGCTTCTCTTCATCCGAGATAATCAGCTGCATGAGGAACCGCGTCAGCGGGCTCGGAAGCTGCGCGAGCAGCTTTCTGTACTGCTCGATCGCCTTCTCTTCTTTGGCCTCATGCGCTTCGAACTGATTCAGCAGCCGCTCGACAGGCGAAATCGCGCCGCCCGCGGGAGCTCCGAGTCCCAGCAACACCGCCATTTCTTCCAATTCTTCGGTCATGTTTTCCTCCTCGCTTTCCGGGTTTCCCGCTGTATTCGTCTCCTCTTCACGTCACTTTCGCGCTTTCAGTCGCATGAAAAAGCTGCCCAGGCCTCCACGGCGTACCGAGGAGCGGCAGCAACCAGCGATCCAGCCCGATCCAGCCGGCATTGCGCCAGGCCAAGACCAGCCATGTAGCGATGGCGAACAGCATCCCGTTGGTCGAAGCGGAACCGGCCATGATGAAGCTCCAGTTCATTAGCCCCCCGAAGAAAGCCGCGAGGCCGGTAAACGCGCCGAGAATCAGTCCCAGCGCCACGGCCAATTCGCCAAAGATGATGATTTTAGAAAACCATGTATGCGCCTCCGAGTTCACCAGGAATTCGATGAATGCCCGATACCAGTCAAAGGCGATCACCGGCTTCGGAGTCATCTTCAGGCCCCTCTCCCAATAGTTGAGTAACGCCTCTCCCGTACCCATCCATCTGGGATCGACAAACTTGTGCCAGCCGGCCTCCCACCAGGCCCAACCGAGATAGAGTCGCAAGGGCAACCAGAACCACCCAAACCTTTTATCCGCAAACAATAAACGCGCTATAGGGGGCTCTTCGACTATGAGCCCTTCTCTGTTCCTATCCATAAGGACCCCTCCTGATTTTTTACCGCCGTTTAACGGCGCGACCCTGCCGGCAAGGACCGCAAGCGTTATGCCAGACTTCGAAGCCTCGTTTTCTTCGACCTTTGGGGTAATGGGACAGCGCTTTTTCGCAAACCTCGGATATACAGTAGGCTCGATTCGCACGATTGCGAAAGCGCTAGCCCGACCGGTGACGATCGGGCGCATCATCCCGCAGAAACTCCGGCTACTGGATCCATCAGGAGTTGACTTGATGGAAAACATAGATTTCTGCGCCTGG